>CAYMZW010000809.1:0-2434 GCA_964395005.1 uncultured Rivularia sp. | reverse complement strand
TGGTGATGATTTTTATCTCCTTAGAAACTCTTAGTATTTCCTCTTATTTATTGACGGGTTATACCAAACGCGATCCGCGTTCTAACGAAGCAGCACTCAAATATTTGTTGATTGGAGCTTCAAGTACCGCTGTATTTTTGTATGGTGTTTCTCTGCTTTACGGATTGTCTGGTGGAGAAACCCAACTAAGCGCGATCGCCACAGGCATAGAAACTGCAAACCTCGGTCAATCCTTGGGTGTGGTTATTGCCTTAGTATTTGTGATTGCTGGTATAGGTTTTAAAATATCTGCCGCACCTTTTCACCAATGGACACCAGATGTATATGAAGGCGCACCAACTCCGGTAATTGCGTTTTTATCTGTAGGTTCTAAAGCTGCGGGTTTTGCTTTAGCGATCCGTTTGCTAACAACAGTATTTCCTCTCGTTGCTGATGAGTGGAGATTCGTATTTACTGCATTGGCTGTATTAAGTATGATATTGGGTAACGTCGTTGCCCTTGCCCAAACTAGCATGAAACGGATGCTGGCTTATTCGTCTATTGCCCAAGCAGGGTTTGTGATGATTGGCTTAATTGCTGGCACCGAAGCAGGATATTCCAGCATGATATTCTACTTACTAGTTTACTTGTTTATGAACCTTTGTGGTTTTACCTGCGTAATTCTGTTCTCTCTACGCACGGGAACCGACCAAATTACCGAGTACTCTGGTTTATATCAGAAAGATCCGCTGTTGACTTTAGGATTAAGCCTTTCTTTGCTTTCCTTGGGAGGAATTCCTCCTTTAGCCGGGTTCTTTGGTAAAATCTACCTATTCTGGGCAGGTTGGCAAGCAGGTTTGTATGGCTTAGTTTTACTGGGTTTAGTTACTAGTGTGGTATCTATTTACTATTACATCCGCGTCGTCAAGATGATGGTAGTAAAAGAACCTCAAGAAATGTCGGATGTAGTGAAGAATTATCCGCCAATCAATTGGAATTTGCCTGGATTAAGACCATTACAAATAGGTTTGGTAACAACTTTAATAGCCACTTCTATTGCTGGAATTCTTTCCAATCCATTATTTACTTTGGCAAATAATTCTGTTGCGAATACTCCTATGTTGCACAAATCAATAGTTTCTACCCCTCGGAATAATGTAGCTATAAATCAGCAACCATAAAGGAAACTGATTTTTTGCTCCTTTATTGTAAGAGCTAATAGTTACTTACTTTAGTCTGAGGACTTACGCAAAGCCCTCCTTTTTAAGGGGGGTTGGGGGGATCTAAACGTCTGAGATGCCTGCGGATACCGTTGCGATTGCGTAAGTCCTAAGTCTGTCAAAAGAATTATTCCTTATCAATAGTAAATGGCTGTCCCAATGTAAGCGGACAGCCATTTTTTTGTCTATTTAGCTTTTGTTTATTTGAAATTAAGTAGAAGTTTCATCCTCATAGTGATTCCAACTAGAAATCAGGTAATAGCCAACCCTGCACTAAGTATATGTCCGTAATACGCTAGGACATTATAGAGATTGATTTTAATGGTAATAATTGCTGTTGTAGTATCCCTGGATTAGACAAAGAAAGCAAATTAGCTCTGGAAAACAGCATTTTATGTAAGAAATATAGATAAATTTTAAAAAATCTATACATTAAAAGATATATATTTATAATGTTTTTGCATGTATTGAGGTAGATACTACATTTTCACAAAAATGTCTCCTACAATTTGGATAAATTTCAAACAATCATTTGATGTATAAAATAATATGTATAAAAAACAACTCAGCCTCTCAAAGCCTTTGATAGATACCTTTTTGTAAATTATTAAGTATTAACAAGCAAGGATTAAGGTCAATATTCAAACAATAGAAAAGTTGTGTTTTGCTAACATTTAAGTAAAAACACTATTTTATAAGTGATAGTAAACACTTTTAAAATTTTTTGTTTGTTAAGTATTTAGATTTAATTAATAATATTTAGTAAATTGTATAAACTGCGTATTTCAACGATATAGTATCGCTTTTTACATTCAATTGTATTTTCTTTAGTATTGTTCAACAGATGAATAAGTGCTTCAACATATTTTATGTGCATATATATAAGTATTTATAGCCGCAGGCAAAGAGTGAATTTATACGTTGTTACAATTGAATTATAAAATCAATAGACAATTAAATATATTTACTGTTCATAATCTTAAGAGATTATTAAATAATAATGAAGTAAGTTAATTGCTAGCAGTTAACCTGATAATTAAACGCCAGATAGAAGTTAGCAAATACTATTTGTTTGCGTTTAAATAGCTTTGTTTGATGTTAGTAATTAAATAGCTTTATAGAGGAGCATTAGAAATGAAAGAAGTTCTTGCACATATTGAGAAGAAAAAGCAAGAGTTTGCTAGATTGCCGTTATTTGAATATATGCGAGATACGAGTATAGATCCTCGACAAAG
>CAYMZW010000808.1:0-2437 GCA_964395005.1 uncultured Rivularia sp. | reverse complement strand
CTTACGCCATCTTGATAGCAGAATTCATGTTGCAGAAGACTAACGCGCCCTTAGTTGCTCCTTTGTATAAAAAATTTATGGAGCAATATCCCACATTAGAAGCTTTAGCAGCAGCAGAATTTATAGATATAAAAGATATTTTACAGCCGTTAGGACTTTCGTTTAGAGCGGAAAGATTGTATAAAACAGCAAAATTATTAATTGAAGATTATCTTGGGGAAATTCCGAATACAGAAGCAGAATTACTTAAATTACCAGGAATTGGTAAATATACAGCCCGCTCGATTTGCGCTAATGCATTCGGGCAAAGTAAAGCAGTAATTGACACTAATGTAGCAAGGATTTTCGAGCGCTTCTTTGGTTTTGAAGGTGGGAGAGTAAAGTCAAGGTGTCCCATACTTTGGGGAGCAGCAGAAGAAATAGCTCCTAAAAGTAATGTCGGAATATGGAATTTGACGTTATTTGATTTTGGTGCGGGGGTTTGTACGGCGAAGAATCCGCATTGTCATAAATGTGTTTTGCGGGAGCGGTGTGAATTTGTAGCGGAAAAATGATGCAGTAACTATTTGTAACTAGTTCCCAGTCTCTGGCTGGGAACCATGAAGTGAGGCTCTGCCTCCAGAATATACCATGAGGCAGAGCCTCCGTGAAATACATTACAAGGTAGAACCTTGTAACGAGGGCCAAACTCTTTCAATATGGCTTTAATAAGTTAATTTGTCTCTCATATGAATGATTGTGGTGCGTTGCGCCATCGCGACAACACACCCTACAGCTACAGCTTAATTATTATTTTCCCACCCCAAACTAGTACTCTGCTGATAAATCTTTTTCAAAGTATTCACATCTCTAGCTGAAACCAACGGCGGATTCCTAACTTGAGAAAAATATAGAGCGTCATTTTTATCTTTACTATGTCCCCAAATTCCTAAAGCATGTCCTAATTCGTGGCGAGAGGCTGCTAAAAGATATTTTCCTGTTTGACTGGGACTCAATAAGATAGTAAATCTATGATGTAAACTATTATCTTTTTTATAAACTTTATAACTAGTTAATGCAGAGCGAGCGCGAGGGAATTTATTTCCGGGAGTAAACTTTAATGGTGGAGATTTACGAATAATTTTAATATCGGCGATTTCTGGATTTTCAACTATTTTTAAAGGTAAATAATTATTCCATTCTTCTATTGTTTCCGTGACAGTTTGAATCCATTTTTGAGATTGATTATTATTATTAATATTTGGTGCTTCTAAATAAACTTTAACTGGAAATTGCGACCAAATTAAATAACCGTATTTAGTAGGTTTAATCTCATCAAAATAATCGCCGCTATTTGTTTCATCTTGCCATTTTGCCAAAGTTGATGGTAAAGGATGAGGTTTTTGTGATGGAAGAGAAGGAATTTGAGAAATACTATTCCCCGTTACCCATTCCCCGTTCCCTACTTTTATATCACCTACATATTGTGGTATTTTTGTCAAGTTATTTTTTAATTCAAAGTTTGTAAACACAGCAAAAGACTGCACGTTAGTTGAAATAACGAGCAGTGCTGTGGTAATTACTAATCCTAAAGCTATTTTAAATTGTTTAAATAAGCTTAGATTTTTTTTCATTCCTATTTAGGAAGCCAACCCGCGCTTAAAACTACGCTTAAGCCGAGAAAAATTACTGTTAGCGTCCAGGTTACGCGATTTAAAGTATTTTCGGCGCTTTTGGTACTGCTGAAAAGTTGCGCTTGTCCGCCAATTGCTCCAATTCCATCGCCTTTGGGGCTATGTAGCATTACTAAAACGATTAAACCAATGGCAGAAAATGCCCAGATGCCTTGTATAACGCTTGAAAGAGTCATGAATTTAAAGGTTAGTGGTTAGTTGTTAATTGTTAGTGGTTTATAAACCGATTGATAGTTGACAACCAATAATTAAACAAATTTTAACTTAATTCTTTTGCTTAAACTTTAATAGGACTTATGATATTTTTCTATTTTGGCTTCGGTAGGTGAGGTAACAAGCTTTTGGGTTTTAAATTAAATTCTTCAAAACATCACACCCTAAATTAATATTCGATTAAAAGTCTAAATAAATAGTTAATTGTCAGCAGTTAGCAGCGAGCCTAACAACTAACTACTAACAACTAACAACTAACCTCAATTAATTGTTCTGCATTACCAAGTTCATGGGGCTGCGAGAAGATTTAAGGTCATATTCTGCTGGTTTAAACAAGGATATCCCAGTCATTTCTGGTGGCTGGGGAAGCTGTAATATCTCTAGAATACTAGGAGCGATGTCGGCTAATTTACCATCAGTTCTTAAATTCAGATTGGTAGCATGTCCGGCAATTTTTACTTTCTCTCCTTCTACCACTATAAAAGGAACTGGGTTAGTAGTATGAGCAGTCCAAGGATTTCCTGTCTCATCTATCATGTATTCTGCATTAC
>CAYMZW010000807.1:0-2440 GCA_964395005.1 uncultured Rivularia sp. | reverse complement strand
TTATGATTCACCAACCTTCCGGTGGTACAAGAGGGCAAGCAACCGATATCGAAATTGAAGCCAAAGAAATCATCCGCATTCGCCATCAGTTAAACGGTATTTACGCCAACAATACAGGTCAATCAATCGAAAAAATTGAAAAAGACATGGATCGTGACTTCTTCATGTCATCACAAGAAGCTATGGAATATGGCTTGATTGACAAAGTGATTGAAGAGCGTCCAGTTTAGAAGCGAGAGGGAGATAGGGAGATGGGGAGATAGGGAGAGGGGGAGATAGGGAGAGGGGGAGATAGGGAGACAAGGGGAAGAATAAATAATCCTAACTCCTAATTCCTCACTCCTAATTCCTAATTCCTAACTCCTAACTCCCCACGCCTGCTGTTAACTGCTCACTGTTCACTGTTCACTGTAAACTTGTACATAGCGAACTTTAAATTTAAAATTAAGTCTGTATCATGAGTGGCTTCAGCAATTCGCTGGTAATGTAATATAATCAGTCACTTACTGTAATTATTTAAAATAATAATTTAATAATTAGGTAAGCTGATAGCCGTTAAAAGTGCTTCTGATAGCTCAAAATGGATCTTTTAGATTGCTACCGTTTATTGGGTTTAAGATCGGGAGCCTCTTTTCCCGATATAAAATCGTCTTATCGCCGACTCGCACAGCAATATCATCCCGACATTAACCCGGATGATGATAGAGCTAAGGAAAAGTTTATTGCCTTGACTGAGGCATACAAGTTTCTGTTGGAAGTTATACCGCCGACTTCAGAAAATTCTTATCAAAATGTGTCGCAAGCTGTAGCAACGCCGCAAAAGCAATCGACGCAGGTTAAGGAGACACCGCAGCAAAAAGCACATAAAGTACCATCACAACCACCAAAGCAGCCACAACCAAAACCTCCTCATGTTGCAGAAATTGAGCGACGCTTGAAGTGGAAGACTTACGAACAACTACAGACATTTTTAAAGGAAAGACGTTTCCCACAAGCTATTACGTTAGCTGAAGCTTTAGCAGAGCGTTTGCCTAACGATGCTGAAGTACGGCAATGGTTAGCTATATCATATCAGCTTTGGGCACGAGCATTAATTGCTGAAAAGCAGTTGCTTAAGGCAAGAATTTATCTTAAAAAGGCTTTGAAAACCGATCCTAAAAATAAGTCTTTGATTAATGAGGTGCAGCGCGATTTTAAGAAGTTGGAGCAGGTGTTTTAAGGAATAGGGAGTAGGGAGTAGGGAGTAGGGAACGGGGAACAGGTAATTGATAATTGATAATTGATTAATTTATTGTATCTTGATTTAATTGGTGAATTTACGTAATTTTGGTGAAGCTAGCTGGTAAGTTTAAGTAATTTTACTTGGTTGATGATATTCTTCTTTTACTGAAGATAATTAGTTCAATTATTATGCTTAACCGTGTAGCTTCAATCTTTTGTTTGACTATAGGATTTACTGCTCTTTGCTCAAATCAAATTACCTTGGCGCAAAGCGTGAATGTCTACTTTAGCGGCACAATTGAACCTCATGCTAGTTTCGAGATTTCCACCCCTAGTAAGATAGAATCAATTGTTTCTGGGAAATCTGGTAAAATTACGAACGGCTTTACTGATATAACCCCTGCAAGAATTAACGTTCAAACCAGTACCCCTACAATAATTAGCGTTTCTTCTCCTCAATCTAATTTTAATTCTGATACTGCGAATACAGAACATACGGCGACTCTAAGAGTTGATTCTAGTCGAGTTAGCGGTAAAAATATAACTTTGCCTGCGGGTAAGAACACTGTAGAAATTGATATGTCATTAAAGCAAAATCCTGTGCTTGCTCCAGGAATTTATAATTATGACGTTACTTTAACTATGGTGAATCCATAGAATTTAAGTGATATCGCTGAAGTGGTTCGTAACAATAAATAGCTACAAAAGAATGCATAAATTAACTTAGCTATTTATAATGTTGTATCGTTTCGCGATCGCTTCAGGTTTATTATTCGCAAGTTTGACTAATTTTGTTCCAACTGCACTAGCTGAAGTTAAATTCAGCAATGTCAAACCCGGTACTATTGAGACATCGGGAGGAGATTACAAAGTATTAGAGTCGGTAGTACCCGGAAATATTGATGTTAATGTTCCTGCTAATACTACTGCTCAAATTACAGTTTTATCGCCGAGCTTTGCATCTGGTGCTTCTAAAGATCCAGGTGGTACACAAAGGATAGGATTTTTAGAATTTGGTTCAAACAAACTCAGTAGCGACGGAAATAATAATACAGCGACTTTACCTGCTGGGGATACTAATTTAGAAGTTGGATTACGGGTTGAACGTCCGGTTTCATTTACACCGGGGACTTATAATTATGCTGTGAATCTTAGCGTTACGATTGTACCGGATTGAAAAACCTCACCCTCGCTTTACCTACGGCAAATCTCTCCCTCT
>CAYMZW010000806.1:0-2450 GCA_964395005.1 uncultured Rivularia sp. | reverse complement strand
TTTGAGGAGATGTTGATTGTTCTACATTGGTTGGAACAACTGGTGTTTGAGGAGATGTTGGTTGTTCGATATTAGTTGTAACAACTGGAGATGTTTCATCTATTGTTTGTGGAAAAACTGGTTCTAATATTTTAGATTGTGCAATCGCTTTAGATTTTTTAGATGTTATTTTATTTTTAGTTTTTGATTTACTTTGAGCTTTTTTACGAGATTTAATTGGAGTTTTTTTTTGATTTTGTATTAGATTATCATTATCGACAAAATTTACTGTTGGCGAAATATATGATACTTCATTTGAATTATCAACTTTTATCTCTGTTCTAAGTTCTGATAGATAGTTTGTTGCATCTGTCTGCGGTATTAAGTCAGACATTTTCACAGTATTAACATCTGAAAAATCATTATTTTCAGTTCCAAAATCCCAATCAATTAAAGAGTTAAAATAAGTTTTATTTTTACGAGGTAGAAAAAGTTTAGAAGCTTTTACCAATGATGATTTACTAACAAGAAACCGAGTCAATTTTTTTGGTCTGCATAAAAAATTTGACTCTTTTCTCAAAGTTAATCTATTAGATTCGCATAAAGATACTGCTACACCCAATCTAGAAGCTTGATTTCTTACTGGCTTAATATTTTCCATATAAAAAAATGTTGTAAAAACTGGTATTAAGCTCGAAACTAATTCTACCCAATCGATTAGTTTGATTCAAAATATCCTGTCTTCGTTCGTGTGCTAAAGTTTCCACCTCCTTTTTCTTTTCCTATCTCTAATCCTTCATAAGCCAAAGTCAATTCCTCTATTCCAACAGTATTTCCATCTGCTTGTAAATCAGGTGCTTTCCAACCGACTGGAACAGCACCAATCAATGTCCAACTCATCATCGTTTCACCAGCTTGATTAAAAACCAAAATATTAACATTACGTCGAGGTGATGACTGTTTTCCGAAAATTCCACTTATCCAGTTCCAAAAACCTTGATTGTCTGTAAGACCACGTTTAAGAGTTACATCTGAAAATTCTACCTGTCCTAGATGTATCCTTTGCTGGTCGTTTACACCTCCTTCATGACATACCCGTTTTTGAATTTTTGCACCTAATCCAGAACATCCAGTAAAAGATGCTGCGATCGCACTGTCAATTTCAACATAAAATCGGTTTGTAGTCACATAATTTAATTCATTACCGACACTTCCATTTTCACTCTTAGCCATTATTACCACCTATTGCAACCATAATTATCTACCCTCTCTCGCTGATATCGTATATCTTCGCGTAAGAGTTCATAAACTCGGTTAGTTAACTTGTTTAATAAGAAGAAGTCGTTCAAGTATTTATTAGCTGTTTGAGCAAGTTGACTCGAATCAGATACCGCAGAAATATTTGTATATCCCGCAGTCCCACCTACGTCTTCAAGAGGTCTACAACAAGGAAATTGACTTTCTAAATCCATATCTCATACTATTTACTATTAACATCACTATAGAATATAGATTAAAGCCGATATTCAATAATTTTCCATTAGCCAAAGGTCTAATATATTGTTGAATGACTGAAAATCTTTATAGTTGTTTGATTGAACATCCAAACTTATATTTCTAAATATTAATAAAAAAACAGTTAATCTTTTTTTTAAGGGCTTACACAACTGACACATCAATAGCTGTAGGAGAGGTCAAAAACGATGTAGATGTTCTTCCCGTATAATTCCCTTTATGTGATGCTTTATAAATCACGTACATATTTTAAAATATGTAACGTCACTTTCCATTAACGTAAGTCCTTTTTATTAAAAGGTTTAACTGTATATTGCTGGTTCTTAGCTAATGATTAAAATTAATTAATTGATTTTAACAATATAAACAAGTCACTCGCCAAACATGATACTATCCAATAGTAATTTTAAAAATAACCAAATTTTCTTGTCCTAATTGCAATGTATCACCGCTTAATAAGCGATAGGAAACACCGGGATTTAAAAGATTTCCATTTAAATAAATACCGTTTGTACTGATATCAACAATCATATAAGTATTTTGCGACCAATCCCAAAAAATACGAGCGTGTCTTCGAGAAACTATTCCTTCTTGAGGAATACCACTTAGGTCAATTTCTGGTGCAATTGGCATACTTGGAGTTCGACGACCAATAGAACCGCTTTCTGCACACAAGCTAAATTCGCGACCGCTAGTAGAATGAATTAGCTTTAAAACTGGTAAATTTGTGACGGTCGGCTGCTGTTGCGGTACTGGAGGTATGTAAGGAAACTGCTGATGATTGGTTTGATAATAATCAGAAGCTGGTCTTTGGGGTGGCTGTTGCTGAGGTGGTGGTGGCTGTTGCTGAGGTGGTGGTACCTGTTGCTGAGGAGGTGGTACCTGTTGCTGAGGTGGTGACACCTGTTGCTGAGGTGGTGACACCTGTTGCTGAGGTGGTGACACCTGTTGCTGAG
>CAYMZW010000805.1:0-2452 GCA_964395005.1 uncultured Rivularia sp. | reverse complement strand
GACTGAATCTTGATGTGCTTCGAGCCGATTGCGTTCTCTAATGTTTAATAATACATTTTGTAAGTTGGAAGTAGGACTAGAGATAGGATAATTATCTTTTACTAAATTTTTCCATTCCCTTGCAGTTCGTATGCCATCTGATAAACTATCAATTGATAGCAATTCTTTCGGTACTCGTAACAAAATTGTTGCAGTTTCTTCCAATCGCGCTATCAGAGTATTTTTAGATTGTGTTTGAATAACTGTAGTCGCCACAATCGCTAATACGATAGTTACGATCAAAAATCCAGCACCAAACCGAATCATCCGTCTCGATTTTTTTTGCGCTTTCTTCAATGTTTGATTTGCTAGCTGGGATTTATGTTGCGATTGTTTTAATTCTTCATTGGCTGCTGCTAATATCCTACCTTCCTCTTCCTGAGTCGCTAAAGCTTCCGCTAATTCCTGTTTTTCCAATTCTTGAGAAGCAGATAAATATCTTGCATCTTCATTACTCAAGTTCTTCTCATTAGCCCAATGCAATGCATTTTGTAACGCTTGTCCCCTCAACAATCGCGATTCATCTTGATATTTACTATCTACCCAAGCTTGAAAACTTTCCGAATAGGGACGTAATTTTCCTAATTCTTTTTCTACCCAATTTAAGTTAAAAACCGATTTATAGATTTGATTATAAACTTTAATTATTCTATCTTCTTTGACTACCAAACCCAGCAGCCGAAACCGCATATTTTCCAAACTGTTATCCGCATTAATATATCCAGATAATAAAATTTGCTGGTACAATCCTAAAAAACGTCCGGCAATTTGTTCTCCCAGAAGCATGCGATCGCGAATCGTTTTTAAATGCTCTGGTTCGTCATGAGCTTCCCAGTTATCAATGATTTTAGTTTGAATAATCGATTCTAATTTTTCATTATTTTCTAATGGTTTGAGATGATCCACACCCTCCGGGTGATTGCTTCGTGTCGTCGCAATGACTTTACTTACATTATTCGTGTCTAAGTATTGTTTTAATAATCTACAAACCTTCTGAGTTAAAAAAGGTTGTCCACCAGTCCAATTTAAAACCTCTTGCATCAAACCCGAAGGATTTTCCACAATTCCCTCAAACCCCTTTGCTAACGGTTCGATTTCAGTTTCTTTAAACCCATCAAGTTGAATTGCTTTACCAATATTAAACGGAGTCCGTCTTTTATCCCCGATTAAATCCCCAGGAGTTGCTACTCCCACCAAAGCAAAAGTTAATCTTCTATATTCGGGATTATAATTTCGTTTCTCATAACAGCTTCTAATCAAAGCGAAAAAATCATCAGTGGCGAATCGCAAACTTAAAATACTATCTATTTCATCTATAAATATGACAATCTTACTTTTGATAGATGCTAATAATACAGTTTCGATAAACTCATCTAGACGCTCTACACCGGAAATTGCGCTTCTATCCTTCCACCAGTTGAGTAAAAAATCTTTGGGGTTCCCCAACTCAAAATTAACTACCAGCTTATAAACAATTCCTGCATACCACTGCTCCGACTTGATATCACCACTACCACGAACCGAGAAATCCAGAGAAGTACAAGCATACCCTTCGGCTTTGAGTCGATTCTGGGTGCGGACAATCAAACTGGTTTTACCCATCTGTCGGGAGTTAAAAATATAACAAAATTCTCCCGCTTTTAAATAGCGATAAAGTTCGTCGTCAGCTTGCCTAACCACGTAAGAGGGGGCATTTTCTCCCAGACTTCCTCCCACCTTAAACTCGTATTGATACTTATCCTGCTCTGTCATAATTACTTCTCTAGAACGAGATAGATTATTTATAAAATGTACCTCCTCAAAAAGAGACACTTGTTTATATCTTGTCACGAGTGATTCGAGTTAGACCATGAGTAATTCGAGTTACGTTCGAGTTATGAATAATTTAACAAAAATATCATTTTTTTTATAAGACTTACGCAGCAATAACCGAAAGTATAGTGTTCCAGACATTCTAGATCCCCCCAACCCCCCTTGAAAAGGGGGGATCTATTAAGTCCTATTTAATTCGAGAATTAATCTCGAATCTCAAATTAAGTCAAAGGGAAATTATAAGACAACAAAAATTTAGTCGAATAACTCATGGTTTAACTCAATTATCCAAGGTGTTTGATAGAAACATCGAGTTCAACAAACACCAATTATGTTAGACAATACAAACAAAACTTTCTTCGCTGTTGCAGTTTCTTTATTAGTATTAAACTTTTTACCTAGTAACGGTTTCGGTGAACTAACTTCTCGTAATAACCAACTTGGATTTGCAACAGAAAAACTTAATCCACAAAATCAAACCGATAATCCTAATCAACCAGATAGTCAATTTGGTAATCAAACCGATAATCCTAATCAACCAGATAGTCAAACCGATAATCCTAATCAACCAGATAGTACATTAGCTAGTAAAAATACAGTA
>CAYMZW010000804.1:0-2456 GCA_964395005.1 uncultured Rivularia sp. | reverse complement strand
GTTCGATTTGCCATCCTTTTGTACGCACGTAACGGTTGCGATAGCTGGCTTTACCTTTAGAAATCCTTACACCGTGCAGCATTCCATCGCCATCAAACCAATGATACTGCCCTTTAGGCTGCCATTGAGGATTAGGGCCATTTCTCACAAACATTCCTGATAAATCGGGGGGTAATTCTCCAATTATTTTTAAGTTGTCGGCGGTGATTTCTTCGCGCACTGGAGCATAATTACCGTCGAGGAAGGGATTTACTGCTGCTGTTACCATTATTATTTAAGGTTAAAAAAGGTCAATCAATCTATTTTAGATTTTAAATTTTGGATTTTGGATTTATCTCAAGGATGAATTATAAGTTGAAATTTCCAATATTGAGAAACCCGGCTTTCTCGAAAAACCGGGTTTCTTAGTGGTTATGCATAATTTTAAAGTGTTATGGTACCTCCATTAATAGGGTGGATGTAGAGCTTTATTGGGGTACTTTTACTCTGCCTGTTTCACAGGAATTGTCGCAACCGCTTGGGTGTTTGATTTGCTTTTAGCTGCGAAAACAGAAGAAATTAATTTGGGAAACACAATGCAAATAACAGTACTTACAAGGGTTAATAGAAGACCATCTGATAAACCCATTTTGGACTCTCCATTTTCGGAAAAATGTTTATATTTTATTGTCCTACAAAATCCAAATAATTAAATCAGTAGAAGGTTTGAATTATCTTCTAATTCAGATAATTTTATTTTAATCTTTATATATGATTTGACATTTACCCTTAATCTGCCGTAATTTTTGAATCATTTCGGATTTACGTAAAAGTCATGAAATCATGTTGTGAAAATTTTATTACTTACGCACCAATAGCGGAAATAAGCGTGTTCCGAAAATTTTCGATCCCCCCAACCCCCCTTAAAAAGGGAGGGCTCTATCTCTATTAAGTTATAAATTTATGTTTGCCTACATTCTGTATTTTTGATTATCCGTTGCTTACTCCATATATTTGAAAAAAGCAAGTTTATGCAATTCGCGTGACTGAATCTCTTACACCAATAAACAGATTTAATTGATATAAATTTATTAGGTATTATTTTTTAATTTAAAAGTTAATTTTTGTTAATTAATATTGCTTTAGATGGAAGTATATGTATCTATGATGGTTGTCTATTTTGGCTAAATAGAGGAATATACTTTCATATACAAATTATTTACTTTAAAGCCTGCATATGATGTCTGAAACTAAAACTACAAATAATCAATTTTCTCAGGTAACACAAAAAGACCGTTCCAACTCAAAAGGCACGGTGGATTATTCAAACGTGGAATCGCTACCGGAAGTTTGGGCGATCGCGGCGAGTCAATTTGGTGATGTAACTGCTCTGCACAATCCCCATGCTAAGCCCAAGCAGGAAATATTCACTTATAGAGAACTTTTTAATCAAATTCAACAGTTTGCTGCTGGTTTACAGTCCAAGGGAGTTAAGCCAGAAGAGCGGGTTTCGCTGATTGCTGATAATAGTCCTCGCTGGTTTATTGCCGATCAAGGTATTATGACTGCTGGGGCTGTAAATGCGGTACGCAGTTCTCAAGCTGATGTTGATGAATTGGCATATATTCTGCAAAACAGCGATAGTACGGTATTGGTGGCGCAAGATTTAGAAACTTTTGAGAAATTGCGTCCACGTTTAGATGATTTACCAATTCAATTAGTAATTTTGTTAACTGATGAATCAGCACCGAGCGATGAAGCTTTAATGGTGTTTAATTTCAAGCAGTTAATGGCAGCTGGTGCAAAGCATAATTTAGAACAATTTAAAGCAAAGCGCGATAGTTTAGCTACCTTGCTTTATACTTCCGGTACTTCGGGAAAACCCAAGGGGGTTATGCTTTCTCATGCAAATTTGCTGCATCAGGTGATAAATTTACGGACAATAGTCCAACCGGAACCTGGAGATATTGCTTTAGGTATTCTTCCTACCTGGCACGTATTTGAACGTACTGGCGAATATTTTTTGCTGAGCCAAGGCTGCACCTTAGTTTATACAAATTTGCGCTCGATCAAAAATGATTTGAAAAAGTACAAACCTCATTACATGATAGCGGTACCGCGTATCTTAGAATCAGTTTACGAAGGAGTACAAAAGCAGTTTCGCGAACAACCTGTTTCTAAGCAAAATTTAGTTAATAGATTTTTGGGCATTAGCGGTAAGTATATTAAAGTACGGCGAATTGCTCAAAACCTAGATTTACAAAACATTAATCCCTCAATAGGAGAACGAATTGCGGCTAGCATCCAAGAAAAAGCCCTTTCACCACTACACGCTTTGGCTGGAAAAATAGTTTATAGCAAGGTGAGGGAAGCCACCGGAGGAAGAATTAAACAGTTTATTTGTGGTGGTGGTGCTTTAGCTAAGCATATAGATGATTTCTACGAGATTATTGGTATAGATATTTTGGTTGGTTACG
>CAYMZW010000803.1:0-2457 GCA_964395005.1 uncultured Rivularia sp. | reverse complement strand
CGAACCGGAATTTCCTTTCTACGATTTAAAACCGGGAACTGTATTTAAGACGCAAGTTTTATGTACGATGTGGTATTTTAAGGAAATTGCAAATACTAACAACTTTTAAACTGATCTAATACAAGATGCAACATATAGGTAATCGTAATTTAAAAAGTAGTTATAGTAAGACTTTGGCTGTTTTCGGAGATGTCTAATACAGATAACTTTGGTGTCTCGAAAATACTAGGTTAAGTGCGTTAGACATGCAGGCAATTAGCGTTCGCGCAGCGTGTCCCCTTGGGACTCAGCTAAACGCACATAAGTCTTTCCTCTTTTACCCCCATATTCCCACTCGAAGTAAAGCTGTTTGACTGGTTTCTTGTTATTGCTATTAGCATGGGCGTAACTCAAGAAAATATTACCACTGCCCTCACCACGTTTACGATGGGAGAAGCGGGGAATTTAAATGTAATATGTTTTCCCCTAGCACTTGATCGTCATTACTTACTTGGGTATTTGAATCAGTTGATAATAATGAAGTGTCTTCATGGTTTTGGCTCTCACCTTCTAATTGGGTGCTAAGGGAAATCGGCAGTGATATATTTTCCCCTAGCACCTGGTTCTGATTACTTACTTTGGTATTTGAATCATCTGCCAAAAAGCGGGGATTGATTTGATTTTAGGAACGGGACTGATGGCTGCCCTACAATCACTACAAACGTTTGTTCTTATTCTTGATTTCAAAGCAAATATATTCTCTAGATAGCAAGCATATTTTCCTTTTTCACTGCATTCCCAAGTATTCAATGTAAAAATTAATAGGGATATCTTTAAGGTCAGAAATTGCATCTCCCACACTGGACCTTCTAAGTACTAGTGCAAAATTAATTGTATATTTAAAAAAATATTAAAATTATTACTTCGAGGTATAAAAAATCTTGTTATCTCCTACTTTGTGAAAAAATAGTATGAGAGAGTAATATAGATTTTTTAACAGATGAGATATATAAAAGGATTAAGTAAGGAAACATTAAAAATTTTAGATAGAATCTATCATCAAAGTAAATATTACCAAGTAAGACAAAGGGCGCATTGTATAAAATTAAGTTTTCAAGGATATAAAATATCAGAATTAATGAAATTATTTAAAGTTAGTCGTAACACAATTTATAACTGGTTTAATAATTGGGATTTGGAGAGTTTGGCAGGATTATATAATAATCCAGGTCGTGGTCGTAAAACAATCTTTAATATTAATCAACAAAAAGTGATTAAAGAATGGGTAAAAGAAACGCCAAAAAATTTAGATAAGGTTCAAGATAGAATAGAAAAAGAATGGGGGATTTTAGCAAGCAAAGATACAATTAAGAGAGTGTTAAAAATCGCCTCTATGGGTTGGTATAGAATTAAGAGAATAGTTGGAGGTGTTCCCATTCCTGCATTTTACGATAAAAAATACCAGGAATTACAAAAATTAAAAGAACAAGAATCTATTGGAGAAATAGAAATTAGATATGTAGATGAAAGTGGCTTTTGTTTAATTCCATACATCCCTTATGCTTGGCAAGAAAGTAAACAAAAAACAACAGAAAAAAGTCAACAAAGTAAAAGATTAAACGTTTTAGGATTTTTAACTAGAAATAACGAATTAGAAGCATATGCTTTTGATTGTAGTATCAATAGTGATGTTGTTATAGCTTGTATCGATGATTTTTGTAAAAAGATTACAAAAAAAACAGTTTTAGTCATGGATAATTCATCGATACATCAAAACAATTTTTTGTGGGATAAAGAAGAAGAATGGTCAAAAAAAGGGTTGTATATTTTCTTTTTACCTACTTATTCCCCTCATTTGAATATTATAGAAATATTATGGCGATTTATTAAATACAAATGGCTGGAAGTGAATGCCTATGATAGTTATTCTACTTTAGTTGAAGCTGTCGAAAATATTCTTATAAATTTTGGTTCAGAATATACAATTAATTTTGCTTAGGCACTTATCGCTTGGAGATAGTGCATTAACTGGAGCCAATTTAGAACCAAACCAAATCGCCCTTTAGCGTTTTTGAGGTACACCGTAATCCGATGCTATGAGTAACCATTTCGATAGAATGTAGTGTTCTTCAATGAGGGCGATGCCGGGGCGTGAGCTTCGCTAACGCATTACCAGTGATGTTTTCAAACTTCTTCGACTTGATAGCAGGAATATAATTGCTTCATAATTATATTAATATTATTAGTTATTTTGATTGTTGAAATTATTCTCGTTTCTCATTAAAACTTGATTAATAGCTTCTTGTCTTCGCTGTTGATCTAAAGCAATACAATTCCATCTCCATCGTTCCGACCACATTGAATATTGTCGTAACCTTGTAATGTAGTAAGTATTTTGAGGATTAGCACAAATTGAAAATAGACCTACTCGTGAATTACCTGCTTCAAGTTCTCCATTACTTTTACGAAAAGCCTCAA
>CAYMZW010000802.1:0-2458 GCA_964395005.1 uncultured Rivularia sp. | reverse complement strand
TAACTCCTAACTCCTAACTCCTAACTCTTAACTCCTAACTCCTAACTCCTAACTCTTGAGATCAAATGTCACTAGATATACTTTGAGCCTGTATAATTTCGGTATGAGCATTAAATTGCAATCTGTTTAGAGATTCTGTGAAAAACACAAAACCTTTATAGGCAGTTGCATATTTATAGATTTTGGTAAAAAATCCTTCCGCTGTTTCAACCACTAGCGGTTCTTCACTTTTAGAAACAATTGTCATAAAATCTTCTGACTTTATCCGAACTCCGGTTCCTCTGTCAGTGAAGACTCTTCCACCAATAGCTGCTGGTTGAGTCGCGTCACAACCGTCAAACTTCATAGTATTTTAAGTATTTTCACATAGAATTGCGTACATTCTACACCTTAGTTCTATAGTTTACTGTCATGCTTGTAACGGCTGGGGTAGATTCCAGTCGGGACGAAGCTTTGAAGCATTACGTAAATAAATGTGGCTGATGGTGGTAGAAGACTTAATGTATGTATGGATTAAAATGCGAATGCATTTTTCTAAGCTTCCTCGAACATACATTTGCTGTACATCTATCATCGGAACATTGTTCCAATCAGCACGATAGCGAGCTACAGCTGCGGGAAAAATAGCATCCAAATCCGATGTTACCGAAAAAGTAACGCTAATCATATCCGTTGGATGCAAGTTATTACGTTGTTCGATTTCGTCTAATATTTCCATTACAGCTTCCTGTATCGCTTCAACTGTATTTTCTGAAACAGTTGTTGCTCCACGAATTGCCTGCATTCGCCATTCCACGTAAAAATCCTCCTAATTAAAACATTATTCATTAGTCATTATTCATCAACTTTGAATAAAGGACAATTGAATATGTTTTGTATTTTTTACGATTAACTTCTTAGTTAATTGCCGTCATAATTCAAGGGCGATACAGCCACAGAGGTAAACCAGAGGTAGACAATTCAAATTCTAACCAATCAATTTTGCTCACTGCTTTTTTTACTTTGTTACCTGGTAAAAGCTTACTATACCAAGGCTTTGGTTCTTCCAAGGTATAAACTTCAGTTTTTTCTGGATCGAGATTTACCAATTCTGCTGCCCAGCGACGAGCGTCTTCCTCGGTTCCTAATCTATCTACAACCCCTAACTCTTTAGCTTGCTCTCCAGTAAAAATTCTGCCGTCGGCGAAGGTTCTTACTGTTTCCGGTGTTAAATTACGTCCTTCTGCGACTGTTTGCACAAACTGCTGATAACTTGTATCAATCAATTCTTGCAGAATAGTTTCTTCACTATCAGTTAATTCTCTATCAAAAGACAAAATATCCTTATAAGGACCTGATTTTATTACCTTAAAGGAAACACCAATTTTATCTAGCAAACGTTGTAAATTGTTTCCGCGCAAAATCACACCGATACTACCCGTAATCGTTCCGGGATTAGCCATAATGTGTTCTGCCCCCATACCGATGTATACACCTCCGGAAGCCGAAATATTGCCGAAACTCGCAACAATCTTGATTTTTTCACGCAAACGCTTCAGCGCACTGTAGATTTCTTGCGAATCTCCTACCGTACCGCCAGGGCTATCAATCCGCAGTAGTAGAGCAGGAAATTTTTTCTCCTCTACAGTTTTGAGTGCTTCCAAAACTCTTTTGCGAGTACTACCTGCGATCGCGCCAGTAATTTCGATCTTGGCAATTTGCTTGCGAAACTTTGACTTAAAAGGCCAAACCATAAGCAGTAATAAGAACCATTAGATATTTTTCGTTCAATATTTAACAAGATTTACATAGTAAATCCTATTTGAATTAAAACATTAACTTTAATTTATAAAAGCGTAAAGCATCTGCTATGAAAAATTCAAGCAGACGCAAAATTGCACATTGATTTTGATAAATTTTTCTTTTTTTAAATGTATTTCAGTTTTCTTTAAAAAGTTATTTGGTAAACAATTGTGCTTAATTATAAAACGATTGTTGTTAATTTACTAATGTTTCGCAATTAAAAAATACTATATTCGGTTTCTCAAAACTAACAATTAAGAATCTAATCGTAAAATTTGACACCTATAGTATGCATAAGTATCAAAAAGCGCTCCAACAAAGCTACAGGTTAAGCAAATCACAAGTAAACCTTGCAAGGGTGTACCGCTACCAAAAGCAGCTAGAAACTCAGAGATTTGAGTTGCGATTATATCACCCAGAACTTGCAAACCAGGAAGCAAACTTAAAAGCGATAAAATCAGTAATGCTATCCCAACAAATATCATTGGAGCCACAAAACTAAAAATAAGCGTTAGAACCAAAGAGCGAAGAAAGCTTGTAAACATGGTCATAAGGAAAATATTCCATAATGAAGATTAACAACAGTCGGCATCTGTCACCTTCTACAATAAGCGCAATTATCCTATATCAAACCGCATTTAAAGAATCTTAAGTTTTAATTAAAATATGTTCATAT
>CAYMZW010000801.1:0-2461 GCA_964395005.1 uncultured Rivularia sp. | reverse complement strand
TACCCAGCAACATGGGATTATACGCTAAAACCATCGCCAACTTAGAAGGATTAGCCAGAGGATTCAACCCCGAAATAAATTTCCTAGAAGAAATCAAACCTTTTTTAACAGACTTATTCCGCAAACAGCTAGTTGGGGATTCACCAGTTCGTTCCCTTTTGAGAACAGCACTCGATTTAAAAAGTCTTTCCTTACAATTTCCCCGTCAAATTGAGTACTTGTTAGAGCAAGTAACAACAGAAACCTTACAGTGGAATTTAAATATCAAAGGTTTAGACGGTTTGCGGCGTACCACAGACGATGCAGCCAATAGATTATCATTTAGCGTCCTAGTAGGTTCGCTGATAATGGGTGCAGCAATTATTTCCACCAACGCTCAAACAGCCCAGTTATCTTTAATTAGCAATATCCTGTTTGCAGCGGCAAGTTTATTAGGATTGTGGTTGATTTTCAGTATTTTGCGCTCCGGAAGATTGCGGTAATGGGTAATTGGGCATGGGGCATGGGGCATGGGGCATGGGGCATAGCTCACGTAGTTAGGAGTCAGGAATTAGGAGTAGTGGGAGCCGGAAAGCTCGTTGATGTTTCTCAACTAGCGAAATCCCCAATGCCCTATGCCCAATCCCCAATGCCCAATCCCCAATTCCCCATGCCCATTTTCATTTTTCCCCAAAACCTTTAATCTGGTATATTATGCATCGTTTGAAATCTGATATATGTCTATCATCATTGCTCAGGATTTGAGCAAAGTTTATCCAGTCGCTATTAAGGAACCGGGTATTAAAGGTACAGTCTCTCATTTCTTTCGCCGCAAATACCGAGAAATTAAAGCCGTTAATAATGTTTCTTTTGAAATTGCACCCGGTGAGGTTGTTGGCTTTTTGGGGGCAAACGGTGCGGGGAAAACTACTACTCTCAAAATGCTGACTGGGTTGATTCATCCGAGTAGCGGCAATATCCGAGTTGCGAATAATATTCCTTTTCAACGTAAAGAAGCTTTTTTGCAGCAAATTACGCTGGTAATGGGACAAAAACAGCAGTTGTTATGGGATTTACCGGCTCTGGATTCTTTGAAAATTAATGCTGCTGTTTACAGTATTCCCGATAAAGAATTCCATCATCGAGTGGGAGAGTTAACCGAAATGCTTTCACTTGAAAATAAACTTACTCAACCCGTGCGAAAAATGTCTTTGGGGGAACGGATGAAGGCTGAGTTATTAGCGGCACTTTTGCATCGTCCCCAGGTATTATTTTTGGATGAACCAACTTTAGGGTTAGATGTCAATGCTCAAGTTAACGTGCGGGATTTTTTGCGCGAATACAATCAGCGCTATCAAGCAACCGTTTTGTTAACCAGTCACTACATGGCCGATATTACTGCTTTGTGCAAGCGAGTACTGTTGATTCATCAAGGAGAATTGATGTATGACGGTAGTTTGGATGGGCTTTTAGAAAGGTTCGCTCCTTATCGAGTGGTTAATGTAGAGTTAGCCGAAGCTGTAGATATTGTGACATTGGAAACATTCGGAGAAGTGCAAGCGCACGACGGTAGAATGGTTGGTTTTATGATTCCTCAAGAGAAACTTACTAGTACCGTGTCGCGTATTTTGACTGAGTTAGAAGTAGTCGATTTAACAGTTACAGAACCACCTGTAGAAGAAGTGATTGGGAAGGTGTTTCAAGCGGGGGGAGTTGGTAGTTAGCAGTTATCAGTTATCAATTATCAATTTTGGGGGTAATTGTATTACCGCGATTAATTTTACTAAACTTGCTGTTCCAATCGGTTGATTGATGCAGCAGATGTTATTTATGTAACTTAATTCAAAAGGTCAAATAGATATATTCTCAGAAAAAGAGTCAGTGGCGATCGCTTTGTAAGAGCGGTAACACATTATACTGCCTAAGTGACGATAGAATAACTAATATTTCTATGATTTTATTACCGTTATGAATTTTATTTTTTTTCAGGAAGGTGTACCGCCATCTATCAAACCTATACTGACACTAATTGAATACAAACCAGAATTAATAGTAGGATGTGTACTTTTAGGACAAAGTGAAAACGGAGATTTACCAGCCTGGTTTGTCGATTCAGCATCAGCTGATAATCAAGCAGCAAAACTTTTAAATTGTTTAAATGATGGAAAAGTTTTAACGGCACTAGATATTTTTTTAATCGTAAAAGAGCCGAATTCTTTGCTGCAATTTAATGTGTTAGCTGCTGTTGATTGTTGTAATCTTAACTACAGCGGAAATGGTGGCAGTGGAGGCAAAAAAGTTTTAGAACTTTTGACTAAGCATAACATCCGAACATATCCTGCGGAATTTTTGCGTCCTACTCGTGATAAAAAATCGTTAGCCGAGTGGCGTGAAGAAATGAAAGAAGCTTTTGAGTATAGCTTTAATGTAGTGGCTAAAAAGTGGCTTCCTGAAAGTTGGGATTTAGATGCAGTTAAGTATT
>CAYMZW010000800.1:0-2466 GCA_964395005.1 uncultured Rivularia sp. | reverse complement strand
GTTTAGGAGTGCTACCACCAGACAACGCAATAGTGAAACGTCCGCGTTGTTGAATGGATGGTTCTACTTTCGACAAAATTAGAGCCAGCGCCCGCTCTACCAGCGCCTTCTTATCCGCTAATACTTCAATTTTTTTACTCATAAGCTTTCTTCACAATCTTGCTCACTTCTGGGATAACGATACCGTTGATATCAAAATTTTGCTTCTTATTTGTGAAACTTTTAAGAACTGTTAGTGGTTAGTTAAGAACTGTTAGTTGTTAGTTGTTAGTGGGGAACAGGGAATGGGGGATTGGGCATCGGGCATCGGGGTTCGGGGGTTCGGGGTAGAGGGGGTAGAAAATTTTTAACTCCTAACTCCTAACTCCTAACTCCTAACTCCTAACTCCTGATTATTTCCCCCCATTCGGGAATTGCTTGTCGCTGTGCGGTTTGTAGTTGAGTGATTCCTTTTTCGGCACAATCTAATAAACTATTTAATTGATTGCGGCTGAAGCTACCTTCTTCTGCTGTTCCTTGAACTTCGATGATTTCTTGTTTTTGATTCATTACTATGTTGAAGTCTACTTCAGCGGCAACGTCTTCGGGATAGTTTAAGTCTAAAAATGCTTCTCCTTCTAATAAACCAACTGAAACGGCGGCGATTTGCCCTATTAATGGCGATCGCTCTAAAACGCCTTCGTTAATCAATTTTGAAATGGCGATCGCTAATGCTACAAATCCACCTGTAATTGCTGTGGTACGGGTTCCAGCGTCGGCTTGCAGTACGTCTGCATCAACTGTTAATGTACGTTCTCCCAAGGCTTCAAAATCTAAGGCTGCTCTTAAACTGCGTCCGATCAAACGCTGAATTTCTTGGGTTCTTCCAGATAATTTAAATGTTTCTCTTTGGTGTCGCTCTTGGGTTGCTCCAGGCAACATTCGATACTCGGCTGTTAGCCAACCTTTACCGCTATCCATGAGAAATCTGGGAACCCCTTCCTTAACACTAACAGTACAAAGTACCTGAGTTTCACCGCACTTTGCCAGAACCGAACCAGCAGCATAGCGGGTAAAATCTTTTACAAAAATAACTGGACGCAGTTCATCAGCTTTTCTACCATCGGGACGCTGCCACACCATTACGATTGCCTCAATTTTCCCATATATGTTACCAGTTATCAGTGAACAGTTAACAGTTAACAGTGAACAGTTATCAAGTATTTTTTTTGGTTGTGCGGGAATTAGGTAAAATCAATTTTCTCTCTATTTTTTCCGTATAAGCTCTGTTTTTGGTCACTTCTGAACAAAGCTATACTTAGAGCTAATTGTTTTAATTATTACTTGTATATGAATAAGTTTTTAATCTCGCTTGCAATTGGTGGTTTAACATTAAGTGCAAATATCTGGGCAGGTGCAGCTAGAGCAGCATGGTTTACTGAGTATAGCTGTGACTATAGCAATGTTACTCTTCGAGAAGTAGGAAAGGGAAATTATCGCTACGAAGCAACTAGTCCGTTGGGCAATATATTACTATCAAATGGCAGACGTACTATGGGAAATAAATCTTGGATTTATTCTTTTAATAATGGCGATACGGTTTATCAGGTGGAAGACATTTGGGGTACTAGCAGAAAAGAACCTATATCGTCATATTTGAAGGTTATCTATAAACAATCTATTAACGGTGAGTTTCGCAGCCGAACTATTTTAGATAAGGCTTGTTTCAAGAAAAATTACGGTGCTTAACTAAAGCGTACATTTAATTCATTTTGATGATTAATAAAGGTTTGTAGTAAGGGCCGTCTTCTCCTCGGATTTAGGACGCGCATTCCCAACTACAAACCCTTCTTAATTAATGGCAAAGTATTAATACATATCCTCAACTTTCCCGTGTTCGCTGTTAACCTATCTGAGAATCGCTATCGCTAAAATGTGATTCAGGTGAATTATCTATAACTTTCGGAATTATCGGATCTGATTTTACTTTATCTTTAAAGTTTGATTGAGTTGAATTATCTACAACTTCTGGAATTATCGGCTCTGGTTTGACTTCATCTTTTTTCTGTACTAATTTACTAATTTGAGATATCACTTTTCCTAAATTACCTTCTTCTAACAAGTTGTTAATCATGGAAATGCCGCTTGTAGATAGAAGTAATTTGTTAATATCTTCAACACCGCTTTTACCGTTACCGTTTGCACCAGGAAAGGAGTAAATTTTGGTATTTCCTATAACTCCTGGTTGCGGTGCTAAGGAACTTACTATTTCTGGTAATTTTTCTGATAGCTCTGGCCAAATTGTAGTCAGAATTTTAGCACTCAAACTAGCGTTACTAATGCTGTTTTCGGCGGTAATTTTAGCTTGAATACCTTCGGCTTCTGCTAATGCTCTATCGCGTTCGGCTTGTGCAAGAATACGAATTGATTCGGCTTCTAATTCTGCTGCTTCTTGAGCAATTTCTGCTTGTTTGCGACGGCGAAAAG
>CAYMZW010000799.1:0-2467 GCA_964395005.1 uncultured Rivularia sp. | reverse complement strand
AAGAGTTACAAAATAAGATTCCACAGACAGAAGTATTTATTCAAAGTGTTTTGCCGGTAAATAATAATTTAACTTATTTTCTACAAGATAATCAGAAAATAATTAAATTCAACTCTGAATTAAAAGAACTAGCTACGGAATTTAATTACCAATATATCGATGTATTTTCTCATCTCGCTGATTCCGAAAATCAATTAGATGTTAAATACACGACAGATGGCGTACATTTGAATGGAAAAGCTTATTTAATTTGGAAAGAAGCTGTTAAAAAGTATGTTGCAGTGAAATAATATTTTTATAAATCATCTGGATTAATACCCATTTCGCGCAATTTTTCAGCTAAAAGTTCTGCACGAGAAAGCGCTTGTTCTTTTTGCTGTTTTTCATCTTCAGCGCGTTCATCTCCTGTTGGCAAAACCGTACCATCTTGGTAACACCAACGTAACCAAGTATCCTGCCTTCCTTCAAATTCTCCCTCCCACAAAGTTAAACCTAGTTCAACTTGTTCTAACCAGGTTTCTGAAGTTTCTCTAAAACGTCTTCCGACAAGTTCGTATATCCGAAGCTGTTTTTCTCCTAATTGCTGAGTTGGGTCATATACTATGTAATAACTTACTCGCATACGTTCGTAAGTTTTCAGCTTGTCTCCTAACTCATCGCCGATTTTATTCGATACAATTTCAATTACAACTTCAGGGGGTTTACCAAATTCCCAAACGAAATAACAACGATTGCGTTTTTCCCACCAGTTTTCCGGTACTTTCACATCGAAGCTAAGAAAGACATCGGGAACTATGGGAGGTTGTTTGTATGTATGGTAGATTCCGACATTTGCTGCTGCTAGAAAAGTTTGATTTTGTAAAGAACTGTAAAGAGAACCGACTAAAAGCCGTTGTTGTTTTTCGGAAGCAAAGTTATCCACAGGGGTATCATTTTCGGTAACTAATTGGTTAGCGTCTAAGATATCGAAGTTATCCTCAGATACTAAAATTTGTTCAACCATAAAATTATCCACTAATTTCGCGTCTTTTTTCTATTTTAGATTAATTTTTCGTCTGCAAGCTGATATATTGTTTCGCTAAGTTCGTGACAAAAAGCGAGTGCTTGATTTAAATCATTCGTTGGTTGATGATATTGAAGTAAAGCTTTCTGGACTTGAGATTGATAAATAGGATATTTATCGGAAAATTTATTTGCCATTTCTTCCATACTTCTTGTGTAGAATGGTTCATCAACCATGATAATACCTAGACATAAACGTAATGCATTTTTTGCCATCCATCGCACATGGTCTTTAATATAGTCTGGATAGTTTTGGTCTTCTTCGTCCGGTTCGGGAAGATAAGTTGTTACTTCTTCAAGTAAATCGCGGTATTGATAATTTAATATTTTAGCTAGTTCTAATCCTGGCGGAAATGATGTAAATGAATTTGTAATATCTTGACCGCAAATCAACACGCTATCAGTTTTAAGAATAAATTTTAATTTATTTACGTCGGATTTATCAAACTCTTTCTCTTCTATTAAATCGATATCTAGTTGCTCAAGTGTCGGATATTTTGATTCGATTTCTGCTTTAATTTCTTTTAACCATGCTTTATCTTCATCAATCATTTTACGTTTTATAATAATTTCTGTATCCATATCGGAAATACCAGGTTTCTCATTCCCGCGTCCTATGCTTCCTAATAAATAGAAAGAAATCAAATCTGTAGAAAAGCGATTTTTAACTTTTGTTTTTAATTCATTTAATAACTCTCGATATTCAGACTTTATTTTTGACCATGAGGATGTATTTTGAATTAGATTCATGTTTTTAACAATAGCTGACTTAAGTGAAGTGATGGGTTGTTATCAGTATAGCCTATGAGAAATGCAATTCCCCGTCTAATAGCAAAAGTCCATTAAAATGGACTGAAAAATTATTAGTATCTTAATCAATATTTTCAGTTTATATTCTTCTATCTTTATTACCAACTACCAATTACCAACTACCAATTACCTATTAACGACAAAAATTAACTTACCTTCATTTCAACATCAATTCCATCACTAACCAACTTTCCATCTTCCATATAAATAATTCTGTCACCAATATCTAAAATACGGTTATCGTGAGTTACCAATAGAATCGTACAACCTTGCTCTTTTGCTAACTTATACATAATTTCCACCACATCTCTTCCCGATTTCTTATCAAGTGCGGCCGTGGGTTCGTCAGCTAAAACGATTTTAGGGTTACTTGCTAAAGCACGGGCGATCGCCACTCTTTGTTTTTGTCCTCCCGATAGGTTTTCTGGATAATAATCGACTCTATTTCCTAAACCAACTTCTTCTAAAATTGCGGTAGCTTTTGCATCGATATCTTGCTCAAAAAATTGGTCATGCAATTCCAATGACATCTTAACGTTTTGTTTGGCTGTTCAAAATATTTTCTTCCCCCTCTTCCCCCTCTTCCCCCTCTTCC
>CAYMZW010000798.1:0-2469 GCA_964395005.1 uncultured Rivularia sp. | reverse complement strand
ATAAGAACTACAAATAATTATTTTGAACGAAGATGGTTGGAAATAGTATTTACTATTATTTATAGTTCAGGTCAATTGAAGTAGTAGGACTTACGCAAAGCCCCACTTTTTAAGGGGGGTTGGGGGGATCTCAATGTGTGGAACACGCTCATTTCCTGTTGTCGCTGCGTAAGTCGTGAGTACATTTAATTAAACAGGAATCTAAAATAGGGCGATCGCCGCTAATGGCTATATCAAGTGGGATCTGCTCGAAATAGCAAGCTTAATAGAATTCTTGGAAGCGACACATTAAGCCTTGATTATTTAATCTTCTTCTAAAAGTTGTAAGGAGTTTTTATGAAACAAAATCTACTAGTTTCCGCTAGTGGGGTAAGTTTGCTGTGCTTACTCGCCGGATTGTTGCCGATAAAAGCATTAGCTGTGGAAATCGACAGCAGTGAAAAGTTATCAGAAAAAGCAATATTATCAGAGAAAAGTGTTGCAGATAACATAAAAATTAGCGAAAATATTAGCGAAAAAGTAAACAATCAACTTGCGTTTGATGTCGGCAGCGACTATGCGGGGAAATATGGCATTTTTACAACAAACTCTACAGCGATCGCGCAATCAAATCAATTAAATAAAAACGCGACTCAAATTGCCCAGGTTAACCAAAAACAACAAAATTCAATATCCGTTGCACAAGTTACATCGGTTTCTCAACTATCCGACGTACAGCCGACAGATTGGGCTTTTCAAGCGTTGCAATCCCTTGTAGAAAGATATGGTTGTATTGCGGGATATCCGAATGGCACCTATCGCGGCAATCGGGCAATGACTAGATATGAATTTGCGGCTGGTTTAAATGCCTGTTTGGATAGAGTTAACGAACTGATTGCAGCAGCCACAGCGACTGTTGTTACTGAACAAGATTTAGAAACTTTACAGCGTTTGCAGTCAGAGTTTAGTGCAGAATTGGCAACTTTACGCGGTAGGGTAGATGCGCTTGAAGCTCGCACTGCCGAATTAGAAGCTTCGCAATTTTCCACAACCACTAAACTCCAAGGAGAGGCAATTTTTGCTGCGATTGGTGCAACTGGTGGCGCTCCCGATAGTGACGATCCAAATATTATTTTAACTAATCGAGTACGGTTGAACTTGAATACCAGTTTTACTGGTAAAGACTTGTTAATTACTGGTTTGCAAGCCCATAATTTTGGTGGTGGTGCGGATGGTAGTGGTAGTCTGCAACAAGCATTAGGATTGACAGCACCGGGAGTAAACTTAGCTGCAAGCAGTGCCCGCACGGGTATTGAACCTCAATTTCCCAGTTTCGATCCCAAAGATTTATCTTCTAAAGGTGCTAATGATGTGGAATTGTACAAACTTTTGTACATCTTCCCCGTAGCTGATAAATTAACTTTATTTGCTGGTACTGCTGCGGAAGTTTCCGATGCTTTCCCTACAATTACTCCTTTTGCAGGAGAAGGGCAGGAAGCAGTTTCTCGCTTTGCTGGTTTAAATCCCGTATTGCGGGTTTCCGGTGGTACTTCCGGCTCTGGCTTAGCATCCGCAGCAGGTTTTATCTTTGCTCCATCCAAAAGCTTCGATATTCGCGCTCTCTACGCTAGCGTCAATGCCAATATTCCCAGCACTGATGACGATATTGCTCCCGGAGTTTCTGGTACACCTTTAGGCTCGGGTTTATTTGGCGGTAGTACCGTTGCCGCAGCCCAACTCACATTTAAACCCAGTGACTCATTAGATATTGGTTTGAATTACGCCAACAGCTACCACGAAATCAATATTTTGGGTACGGGATTAGTAAGTGCCGATACCAATGCTTTAGGTTTAGCAGATGGAAACTTGGGAATTCCCGTAAAACTCAACTCCTTCGGTGGTACGGTAAATTGGCGCTTTGCTCCTAATATTGCCTTATCGGGTTACGGTGCAGCGATTTTCGTCGATGATTCTTCATCTCAGGTAGATGCTTCCACCACCTTCACCAGTTGGATGGTGGGTTTACACTTCCGAGATATCATCAAAAAAGGCAATACCGCCGGAATACTTTTTGGTCAACCTTTATACCGTACAGATGCTGATGGTGATGGCAATTTAGCTGCTGATGGTGTCGATCGCACCACTCCCTACCATTTAGAGGCTTATTACAAATTTAAAGTCAACGATAACCTCAGTATTACCCCTGGTGCATTTGTGTTATTTAATCCAGAGGGAGATGACGACAACGACACAACCACAGTAGGTTTGTTGCGGACAACTTTTACTTTTTAATTGTTAGGCAACGGATGTAGTTAGGCAACGGATGTAGTTAGGCAACGGATGGAGTTAGGCAACGGATGGAGTTAGGAGTTAGGCAACGGATGTAGTTAGGAGTTAGGCAACGGATGGAGTTAGGCAACGGATGTAGTTAGGAGTTACCAATGCCCAATCCCCAATGCCCAATGCCCAATGCCCAATCCCCAATTACCA
>CAYMZW010000797.1:0-2475 GCA_964395005.1 uncultured Rivularia sp. | reverse complement strand
CTCCATCCGCTGCCAAACTCCATCCGCTGCCAAACTCCATCCGCTGCCAAACTCCGCGAGCTGTACAGACGTAGCACTGCGCCCCGTCTCTACACTCCTAACTCCTAACTCCTAACTCCTAACTCCTCATCTCCCTAGGAGGTAATAGAATAAACAAGGAACGTTGCATCTATACTCCGTATCAGGTACTTACTTATGAAAACTTCTGAAATCCGCTTTTTGATGTGTGCCCCGGAACATTATGATGTAGATTATGTGATTAATCCTTGGATGGAAGGGAATATTCACAAGTCGTCTCAAGAGCGTGCGGTGCAACAGTGGCAAAAACTGCACTCGGTACTTAAGCAGCACGCGATTGTGGATTTGGTAAAACCTCATAAAGGTGTTCCCGACATGGTTTTTACCGCTAATGCTGGCTTGGTGTTGGATGATAATGTGGTTTTGAGTCGCTTTTTACATAAGGAGCGCCAAAATGAGGAGCCTTATTTCAAGGCATGGTTTGAGGAAAATGGCTTTAATGTTTATGAATTGCCTAAAGATTTGCCTTTTGAAGGTGCGGGTGATGCACTTTTAGATCGAGAAGGGCGTTGGCTATGGGCTGGTTACGGTTTTCGTTCGGAGTTAGATTCCCATCCTTATCTGGCAAAATGGTTGGATATTGAGGTATTATCCTTACGATTAACTGACGAGCGTTTTTATCATCTCGATACCTGTTTTTGTCCTTTGGCTAACGGCTATTTACTTTACTATCCCGGCGCTTTTGATTCCTATTCCAACCGCTTGATTGAAATGCGTGTCGTACCTGAAAAGCGCATTGCTATAGAAGAAGCTGACGCAGTTAATTTCGCTTGTAATACGGTGAATGTGGAAAGCATTGTAGTCATGAATAAAGCTTCCGATTCACTCAAAAAACGTTTGGCGAAAGTTGGTTTTGAGGTGATTGAAACTCCATTAACCGAATTTCTCAAAGCGGGTGGTGCGGCAAAATGCTTAACGTTGCGAGTAAACGAACCTGTATTAGAAGATGTACACGCTATTTCTCAGGTAGAAAGTAAAATTGTCCGCATGGAAGGACATTTACTCGACTCTGGTTTAATTAACCGCGCTTTGGATTTAATTATAGACAATGGCGGCAGTTTCAAAGTTCAAAATTTCCTTTTAGGGGAACAGCGTCAAAGTACTTCTGCTGCTGAGGTGAAAGTTTCCGCTCCTTCTCATGAAGTTATGGAAAGCATTGTATCCCATCTAATTGATTTGGGTGCGATGAATTTACCACAAGACGAGCGAGATGCTAAACTCGAACCCGTGATTCAAAATGGAGTCGCACCAGATGACTTCTACGTTAGTACCATTTATCCTACCGAAGTTCGCATTAATGGCGCATGGGTAAAAGTAGATTCGCAACGTATGGATGGCGCGATCGCGATTACCGAATCATCAAACGGAATCACTGCTCGGTGTAAAATACTGCGCGATTTAGAAGCGGGAGAAAAGGTAGTTGTTGACGTGCAGGGTATTCGTACCATTCGCAACCCAGAATCGCGAGAAAAACGCAACACTGAAGAATTCAGCTTTATGTCTGCCGGTGTTTCCAGCGAACGTCGTGTAGAATTAATTGTCGAACAAGTCGCTTGGGAATTACGTAAAATTAGGGATACTGGCGGTAAAGTTATTGTCACTGCGGGACCAGTTGTAATACATACGGGTGGTGCCCAACATTTATCACAGTTGGTCAGAGAAGGTTACGTACAGGGATTGCTTGGTGGAAACGCGATCGCAGTTCACGACATCGAGCAATCAATCATGGGAACATCTTTGGGTGTAGACATGAAGCGCGGTATTTCAGTACGCGGAGGACACCGGCATCACCTCAAAGCCATCAATAGCGTTCGTCGTCACGGCAGCATTGCCAAAGCCGTACAGGCAGGAATGATTCAAAAAGGAGTAATGTACGAATGCGTCAAAAATAATGTACCCTTTGCCCTTGCCGGTTCTATTCGAGATGACGGCCCCTTACCCGACACTCAAATGGATTTAATCAAAGCACAGGAAGAATACGCAGAATTACTGAAGGGGGCAGACATGATATTGATGCTGTCAACCATGCTGCATTCCATAGGCGTAGGCAACATGACACCTGCCGGAGTCAAAATGGTATGCGTCGATATCAACCCAGCAGTAGTAACAAAATTAAGCGATCGAGGCTCCGTAGAATCAGTTGGTGTAGTCACAGATGTAGGATTATTCCTCAGCTTGTTAGTACAGCAACTAGATAAATTAACCAGCCCCTATACACTACAAGTCGGTTAATTAGCAATTCATAATATAGAGACGTAGCAGTGCTACGTCTCTACAACCTACAAACGGGAGTATTGAAAGGATTTAAAAGTCCACCCTAGTCAATAGCTTCCTTAAATTCCTATTGATAAACCGCAAGAAAATTAAAAGCTTGAAATGGATATTCCATTGATTTTA
>CAYMZW010000796.1:0-2490 GCA_964395005.1 uncultured Rivularia sp. | reverse complement strand
CCAAATAAACGAAATCCTCGCCATAATTCAGCAACAACTCCTTTGTACCATTGAGCATGAGTTACTTGCTCGCTACCAACGCAACTCATATCAACTGTAGTACATTGATATCCTTCTTCTCTTAATATATGGCTGGTGCGTACCATAATTGATGATTTACCCATTTGCCGAGAGTTAAATACATAACAAAACTCTCCAGCTTTCAAAGCTTGATAAAGTTCCTCATCAGCCTGACGCACAACATAGCAAGCAGCATCATGTTCTAAACTACCGCCAACCTGATACTTGTAATTGATTATTTTAGATTCATTAAGATTATTTATATAAGTCATGTTTCAACAGAATAAAATTCTGTATTTATAACTTAAGAATTGTAAATGAAAAAAGATCGTTATGCTATGAATTTACCATTCCCATGACAATAAATCATTATTTAAGTAGCAATCATAATTTGGCTAAATAGTTAGATTTTGTGAGAAAATATAGAATATTAACAATTTTATGGAATATTTTTTTTGATAAATTTCTCAAGTTTATTATCTTTTCTACCTTTAACCTTTAACCTTTAACCTTTGACCTCTATATAAATATGTCTTTTCAATGTACTGAAGCATTTGTCACTATTGCTACCGTTAATTTTAAAGAGCTAGTTGATTTCTACGTCCAGTTTTTTAGTCAAAATCCTCAAAATTATGTTCCTAATAGCTATGCAGAATTTCAAATTTCAGGTTTAAAAATAGCGATTTTTACACCAAAAGAATCACATATTCCTGAATTTAATGATTCTTTTAAAAGTAGCGTTAGTTTATGTTTAGAAGTGAAAGATTTAGAAAGTGTAATCTATCATCTTGAAACATTAGGTCATCCTCCTTTCGGCGAAATTACTCGTGCTTCCCACGGTAAAGAGATTTACGCTTATGACATTGATGGCAATCGAATTATTTTACATCAGTCGTATTGATTTTGGGAACGGGGGATGGGGAGACAAGGGGATGGGGAGACAAGGGGATGGGGAGAATTTTAAACTAAAAAGCGGCGTTACAAATGGCGATCGCCTACGAAGCGTGCAACGATTATATTAAGCTATATACTTAAACTTAAACTTAATTCCTATTCTCTATTCCCCCCAACCCAATTCCCTATCCCCAATTCCCAATTCCCTATCCCCTATTCCCTAAAATTATGTCTATAACTCAAAATTATAAATTAAATCTAATTCAATGGTATCCCGGCCATATCGCCAAAGCTGAAAGACAATTAAAAGAACAACTTAAATTAGTTGATGTTGTCTTAGAAGTAAGAGATGCACGTATCCCTTTATCAACTCATCATCCGCAAGTGTCGGAATGGATAGGAGATAAAGCAAGATTGTTGGTAATTAATCGCTTAGACATGATTTCTTCGGAGGCAAGGGAATTATGGACGGATTACTTTAGAGCTAACAATGAAGTTCCCATTTTTACTAATGCAAAACTTGGAAAAGGCGTAAACGGAGTTGCGAAAGCAGCGCAATCTGCGGGAAGTGCAGTGAATCAACGACGCAAAGAGCGGGGAATGTTACCTCGTGCTATACGTGCGGTGGTAATTGGTTTTCCTAATGTAGGTAAATCAGCTTTAATAAATCGTTTATTAGGCAAACGTGTGGTACAAAGCGCGGCTCGTGCAGGTGTAACTCGTGCTTTGAGGTGGGTGCGAATTTCCAAAGAATTAGAATTATTAGATGCTCCCGGTGTAATTCCTCTCAAATTAGACAATCAGGAAGCAGCATTAAAATTAGCAATTTGCGACGATATTGGAGAAGCATCCTACGACAATCAAAAAGTAGCAGCAGCATTCGTAGATATAGTTGGAGAAATACAGGAAACTGCTCCGAAAATTTTACCAGAAAATCCTTTCTTATCCCGTTACAACCTTGATTCCACACCATACACTGGAGAAGAATACTTGTACGCCTTAGCCGAACATAAATATCAAGGCGACGTAGAGCGTAGCGCCAGAGCTATTTTTACCGATTATCGTAAAGGAAATTTAGGGCAGTTTCCTTTAGAAGTACCTTTGGCAGTTAACAGTGAACAGTAATCAGTGAACAGTTACCAATTATCAATTATCAATTATCAATTAGAGGATGTTTTAAAAGTCTAATTTATACTTTACCTGGCGACTGTAAGTTGCAGCTATACAAGCAAAACCTACCTACACAGGTTATTAATTAATTAGTCCACGGAGGTGGACTTTGTTTGTGTAGTAGCGGTTTTAACCGCCAGATACTTTTAAAACTGTTAACTACTCACTGTTAACTCTTAACTCCTAACTCCTCACTATTCCCCGTTCTTGCTTTCAATATCAACATTGTACCGGCTGTAAATAAGATTCCTAAAAATAGGTTTTTTGGATTAATGCTTTTACCGCTTTCTTGTACCAAAATTCCTTCTAAGATTAAGGAAGGTAATATTATTCCTGCGGGTAGCATTAAACGGTAAAAGTTGATTT
>CAYMZW010000795.1:0-2500 GCA_964395005.1 uncultured Rivularia sp. | reverse complement strand
TGGGTATGGCGATTCATTTCCGCTGCACTCACTCACAATTACGTCCTTTGGGTAGAGCAACTCGTGGGGTAAAAGCCATGAAATTGCGTAAAGGTGGTGACGAATTAGTAGGAATGGATATTCTTCCTGCCGATATTTTAAATAACATAAGCCCACCAGATACCGCATCTGAAGCAGAAGCAGAAGCAGTAGAAGCTGAAGTAGTTGAAGCTGAAGCCGAAGTAGTTGAAACCGAAGATGCAGAGAATGGTGAAGCTGGAGAAGTACAGGATAGCAATAATGCTGGACTTTGGGTATTAGTTATTACTACCGGAGGATACGGAAAACGGGTACCAGTAGGGCAATTCCGCTTGCAAAACCGTGCCGGACAAGGTTTAATGGCAACCAAGTTCAAAAACCTTAAAACTCAAGATTCCCTAGCAAGTTTACATATTGTTAGTGAAGACAATGAGATTCTGATGGTAACAAATCGCGGTATCATTATCCGGCAGGCAGTCAACGCCATTTCCATCCAATCGCGCTCCGCTACTGGAGTAAGGGTACAGCGTCTCGATCAAGAAGATTTTCTTAACGGAGTTGCAATAGTTCCCGGCGATAGTGGTGAAGAATCAGATGAATTATCGGATGAATTATCAGATGAAGATGCAGTAGAAACAATAGAGACAATTGTTATAGAACCCGCAGATGATGTAGAAACCGAAGAAACAGAAGATGATGCTGTAGAAATGGAAGAATAAATACCGTTTGGTGATTTATTAGCCATTAACAATGTAAAATCCCCCCAACCCCCCTTATAAAAGGGGGGCTTTATGTAGGTGCTTATGAAATCGAATATTTTTACCAAACCTCTTGCTCGTAATTCAAAACCGATAATTGCATTAATCGGTGGAATTGCAATGGGTTTAACCGTTGCTCCCGTCGGTGCTTGGTTTTTAGCCTGGTTTGCAATGATTCCCTTATGGCTAATAGTTATTAATTCTCCAAAACAAAAAACTAAATCCCTCCCCCCCTCCCTCCTATGGGCTTTGGGTTATCACGGTACCGCTTTGTATTGGATTACCGGGCTGCATCCTTTAACTTGGCTGGGTGTACCTTGGTTAGGAAGTATCGCGATCGCGTTATTTGCTTGGTTCTTTATTTCCTTTTGGGGAGGCATATTAGTTATGCTCTGGGCTAAGTTAATCAGCATATTTTCAACACCTCATCCTTTAATTCGCGTGCTTATTGGTACGGCTTTTTGGTGTGCTTTAGAAAGAATTTGGAGTGCGGGACCTTTGTGGTGGAGTTCGCTTTCTTACACCCAATCTCCGCATAATTTGGTAATTTTACATTTAGGTCAAATTTCGGGGCCTACAGCAGTAACGGGTGCGATCGTTGCGATTAATGGGTTGTTAGCTGAAGCTTTGAATATGCGGATGCAATCCAAATTTAACCTCACCCTCTTTCCCTCTTCTTATCAAGGAGAAGGTGAGGTTTTACAAACTTCTCGGCGATTGGTAATAATTGCAACTATATTATTTATTGGTTGTCATTTAATCGGTTTCGGCTTATATTCTCGTCCCCTTAACCAACCGTCGTCAGCTGCTTTAAAAGTAGGAATCATCCAGGGAAATATTCCAAATCGAATCAAATTTAAACCTGAAGGGAAGCAACGCATCAGAACAAATTATACTCAAGGTTATTTAAATTTAGTAAATCAAGATGTACAAGCAGTTTTAACCCCAGAAGGTGCATTACCATTTTTTGAAAATGAAATTATTCAAAGTCCCTTAATTGCAGCAGTGCGAGAAAAAGGCGTTTTAGCTTGGGTTGGAGGCTATAAGCGTCAGGGGCAAAATAGATATACTAATAGTTTATTTACTTTTACAGGTGAAGGTAAAGTTTATAGCCATTATGACAAAGAGAAACTAGTACCTTTAGGAGAATATATTCCCTTTGAAAATATTTTAGGCGGTATTATTAATAGATTATCTCCCGTAGAGGCAAGACAAATACCGGGAAAATCAAACCAAATAGTTAAAACACCTTTCGGAAATGCAGTAGTTGGCATCTGTTATGGTTCAGCCTTTGCCGAACAATTTCGCAATCAAACACAAAAAGGTGGAGAATTTATTCTTACAGCTTCCAACAACGATCCTTACAGTGCAGCAATGCAATTTCAGCATCACGCTCAAGATACTATACGAGCCATAGAAAACGATCGATGGGCAGTAAGAGCAACTAATACCGGATATTCAGCATTTGTAAATCCCCACGGAAAAACACTGTGGATATCGGGACACGATACCTACGAAACTCACGCCGAAACCATCTATCGACGACAAACGCAAACTTTATATGTGCGTTGGGGCGATTGGTTGTGTTGGGTGTTGGGGGCATGGGGCATGGGGCTTTGGGCATGGGGAAGAGTTGGCAACGGATGATGTGTTGGCAACGGATGATGTGTGGGCAACGGATGATGTGTTGGTAACGGATGATGTGTTGGCAACGGATGATGTGT
>CAYMZW010000794.1:0-2502 GCA_964395005.1 uncultured Rivularia sp. | reverse complement strand
AAATCATTAAACCGGCGACAAACGCCCCCATTTCAATGGAAAGTCCCAACTCTTCTGTTAATAAAGCAATTCCCAAACACAAAGCCACCACACCTAATAAAAATAATTCCCGGCTTTCCGTCTGCGCCAGCAATCGTAACAAAGGTGGAATCAGCCATATTCCCGTAGCTACAGCACCCGCAGCAAATAAACCAATCTTTAACAACGCCATTAATACGGCAATACCAAGAGTTTCCGCTGGTTGATCGAGAGCAGGCAACACTGCTAACATCAATCCCAACGCTAAATCCTGCACCACCAGAATTCCCAGCATTACCTGTCCTTGGGGGGTTTCCGTTTCATTGCGTTCCATCAAACACTTGAGAACAACCGCAGTAGAAGACAAAGATAAAATTGCCCCCAAAAACACTCCTTGAACCGGCGAATCCACCCAACCAACTCCCACCGACACCAGAGTCGTAACTGCGATAGTTAAAATAATTTGTAAACCGCCACCACCCAAACTAATTTTTTTAACCTTATTGAGTTCCGCAAAAGAAAACTCCACACCCAGCGCAAACAGCAAAAAAGCCACGCCAAACTGCGCCAAAGTTTCAACTTGAATAAACTCCTTAATCAATCCAAACCCGGCTGGCCCTACAATCATTCCACCTACGAGATACCCCAACAACACGGGTAAACCCAAAAGCGAAGCAAACAGTCCACCACCCGCAGCTACAGCGAGAACCGAAACCAAATCAACAATTAATCTAAAATCTTCTTGCACGAGCTTATAAAAAAAATCTCAATATCCCTTTTAATAAGCATACAAAGTTTAGGAATTAGTGAACAGGGAATGGGAAATGGGGAATAGGGAACAGGGAACAGGGAATGGGGAATGGGGAATGGGGAACAGTTATCAGTTATCAATTTTAAACTTACGAAAAGCCCCCCTTCTCAAGGGGGGTTGGGGGGATCTCAGAGTTGGGAATACCTACTTTTTGGTTACGGTTGCGACCATTCCTGTTACATTAACTTCCTCCAATCCCCAATGCCCCATGCCCAATCCCCAATCCCCAAATTCTAAAAAATCATTTCTTCTAAAGCCGTTTGTAAATCTTGAGTTAATTGAGTTACAGATTGTTTTGCACTTTGACGGCTTTGTTGATAAACGGTAAGGCGATCGCTCACTGAAATTGGTTCTCCTACAGTCACAGTAGATTTACGTAATCCTAACCGGGGACGATGAGGACTTTTTTTACCTTTTATTCTGGCGATCGCATCAAATAAAATTAGGCTTGTTTCGGCTAATCTTTCAAAACTAGGTTTTTCTTTAACGTAAGTAGCCGACATTGCAACAAAATATTCTACCAATCGCATATGCAGCATTCTTAAATCGGCTTCTGCTGCAATCCAATCTGCTAACCCACGTTTTACAGCAGATAAATTTTGGAAATTATCTCTTTCTTCGCGATAAATATAATTCCAACCCGCCTCTTCTAAACGTCTACAGCGTTCAATTATATTTCCCTTCTTCTTAATACCAAAATATTCTTCACCGACTTCTAAAGATACATCTAACAATTGTTGCAGTCTGGCTGTAATATTTTCTTCTAAATTAACAGAATCTTCAGACAAATCTGGTAAATCTCGATGGTAAAAAGAACGATAAAACTGTTCCATTTCTCCGAGAAGATATTCTCCCAATTTTAATAAACGCTTTAGATATAATTGTTCTGGTTTCGTACTAGCAATTTCTATAGTTTGTTTTGATAAACCACAATCCGCTTCTAATTTAGTTAACAAGCGATCGAGCTTTAACCACTGAGGATTAATATAAGAATACTGAATATTAATTGGCAGAACAACAACTCTTTCTACACGATTAGCCTTTGCTAAATCCTCCGCACACCAAAACGCTAATTGAGCTACACCAGGTTCAAGAGGACTAATAACTTCACTATGCCCATTTGTCGCACCTTCAGGAGCAACTACCAAAGGCAACTTACCATCAACTAATATTTCTCTTGCTTTTTTAATTGCTTGTAAATCAAGAGCTTTACCTCGATGTACGGGAATACCTCCCAATCCTGAAAGCAACCAACCCAGCCAATCGCCAGCCCAAATTGTCATACCCCTGTCATACATAAAATGACAACTAATAGGAGATTTTAATTTAATCTTATTTTTACGAGCAACAAGCGGTATTTCGCGAGAAAATAAATATAAACCTGTAAGTGGATCGTCCACCTCAACATGACGAAATGCCAAAACAAGCCGAATCTTACCTATTTGAAATTCATGGTAAAGATTAACTAAAGTATTTCCATTAATTGTTTCAACTTCTTTTATTCCCGCTGGTAGCCAAGACTTCAATCGAAATCTTTGCACAATAGGCAGCATCCAATACACAAGTCGAAGAATTAAAAAGTTGAAATTTGGAGGAATAAAATCTAGTTTTGGTTGAGCGCGTTGCATATTTTAGGTGTTAGTTGATAGTTGATAGTTGATAGTTGATAGTTG
>CAYMZW010000793.1:0-2503 GCA_964395005.1 uncultured Rivularia sp. | reverse complement strand
TAGTTGATAGTTGTTAGTTGATAGTTGATAGTTGATAGTTGATAGTTGATAGTTGATAGTTGATAGTTGTTCCCCGTTTCCTGTTCCCCATTCCCTACTCCCTACTCCCTATTCCCTACTCCCTACTCCCTATTCCCTACTCCCTACTCCCTACTCCCTATTCCCTATTCCCCATTCCCTACATTATTATTCCCGAACTAAATAAATGTCTTTGTATCCAATCTTCCATATCTTCTAATACTTCTTGGTAGTTAATATCGCTGTGAAGCTCGTGATAGCTACCGGGGTACTCTTGTCTTTCTTTGTCAGCTAAAGTTAAGCGTTCAAAAAAAATTCGGCTGCTTTGAGGTAATGTAACTGTATCAGCACCACCATGAAGAATTAATAGAGGAACTTTTATTTCTGCTATAGAAGCTCCAATCCACTCAATAGTATTTAATAATTCTGTAGCTAATCTAGCAGTACCCCGGCTATGACGTAGTGGATCTTCTTTGCAAGCGGCTACCGCTTTTGGATTGCGAGAAGCAGCACTAAAATCTATTCCCGTAGCCAAAGAGAAACGAGGCAAAATACCCGACAAAATTTTAGCAGCTAATAACTTCCACGAAGAAACTCCTAATCCCAAAGCAGGAGCCAACAATATTAAACCTTTGAGTTGCGTAGATTCTCGTAAAACATAGTCTAAAGCAATTGTTCCCCCCATACTTTGCCCGATAAGAAATAAATCTTGTGGTGCTTCTTTAGCTTTGACTAAATCTATGAATGATTTTAAATCCTCTCGGTATTCTGCCCAACTATTAACATAGCCCCGTTGCCCTGGCGATCGCCCATTACCGCGCAAATCAAAACTATACACGGCGTAATTATGCTCGATCAGATATTCCACCATCAGCCCAAAAATGCCGCTATGCGCTCCGTGCCCGTGGATTATTATTAAAACGGCTTTTGTTAAACCTTGAGGATGCCAACTTTGATAATACAGTTCAAGTCCTTTTGCACCCTGGAAAGTTCCTTCGCAATTATTATTTTTCATTTTAAAGGTCATTATAAAGCATTCAAATTTTCAAGCATATTGATACTTTTTAATATTCTCACATCAAGGACAAATAAGTAAATCAATAAGAATCAAAATAAAGATAGAGACTCACCACAAAATGTAAATTATGTCAGTTAATCTAGTCACTTTAGTTTATTTCCATCATCATCTAAATCATGAATATTTATCCAAACAAAGACAGTCTGTCTTCATAAAAATTACCAGTAAAAATATTTAAATATTATCTTTTTTCTGAGTATAAAATCAAAATAAAAAGCTATAATAGAATAAATTAATTATAATAATTTATTGCTTATCGACCGTCGATAATTTACATTCAAAAGAAAAACATATCATTATATTTTCTTTGTCTTAAAAAATTGCATCTACATCTTGCGATCGAACGACCTATAACTGAGAACTAATAACTAACAACTAACAACTAACAACTAACAACTAACAACCAATCATGAACATAATTTGGTTTCGTCGAGACTTACGTTTAAGCGACAACGAAAGTGTTACTAAAGCGGTTGCAAACAATGCAGAAGTTTTACCGTGCTTTATTATCGATCCTTGGTTTTATCAATGGAAAGATGTTGGTAAAGCGCGAGTGAGATTTTTGTTTGAATCTTTAGAAAATTTAGATGAGAATCTGCAAAAATTAGGTAGCAAACTATATTTATTTGCAGGAAATGCGGTAGATATTTTGCAACAGCTTACCCGCGAATTGCAACAGCAATCCGATCAACCAAAACTGTTTTTTAACCGCGACGTACAGGTAGAATATGGAATTGCCAGAGATAAATCGATAGTAGATTTCTATCAACAGCAAAACCTTGAATATCATATCGGTTTAAGCAACTTTATCCAACCCAAGGAAAACCGCGAGGAATGGTTTAAAGAATATTACTCTTATCAAAGAGATAGTTTACATCCAACTCCAACTCATATTAATACGCCACAATTATCTTTAAATGTACCGCAACTGACAATAGAAGAATTAAAACAGAAATATCGGACTTTTTGGGAAGCAGAAAAAGTTTATTTCCCCGGTGGAGAAACAGAAGCAACTACAGTATTAAATTCCTTTCTTTCAAGTAGATTTAAAGGATATCACTGGAAAGTATCTCGCCCTTGGATGGCACAAAAAAGAGCTACATCTCACCTATCACCGCATCTTGCCTTCGGTACAGTTTCCACGCGCACGGTATATCAAAGAACTAAAAAACGTGCAGAAGAATTAGCAAAACAACCCAAAGCAGGATTTTCTCTCAAAGCATTTAGAGATAGGTTGCGATGGCACGATAGTTTTACTCAACGCTTATACTCACATCCAGAAATAGCTTACACCAATCGCTTCCCAGAATTCGACGAATATTACAAACCAGATGAATTAACACCCCAACAGGAAGAATTATTTCAAGCTTGGTGTGAAGGAATGACAGGTTTCCCAATGGTAGATGC
>CAYMZW010000792.1:0-2512 GCA_964395005.1 uncultured Rivularia sp. | reverse complement strand
AAATAGTCAAACAATTATTATCAGGAAAAATTACCGAAGAATTACCAGCATCAATTCTTCGCAAACAACCACAAGCACATTTATTCTTAGATGCAGAAGCAGCAAGTTTAATACAGTGAACAGTTACCAGTGAGCAGTTATCAACTATCAATTATTAATTATCAACTATAAATAAACTCCTAACTGTTCACTGTTCACTGTTCACTGCTCACTGTTAACTGTTAACTGTTAACTGTTAACTGTTAACTGATTAATATCCGCTTAAAATTCCTCTACGTTTAGCTTCTTTCTCAGCAACTCGAAACAAAAATAATCCAATTGCAAAATATATAAAACCGTTAACAAAAGCAATAAGTAAAGTAATTAAATTTAAACTTTCACCTCGTGCCATCAAGCTACGTAATAAACCTGCACCAGGAGTCATTGGCATTAAAAGTGCTAAATATTTTGGTGTACCAGTCCAAGTTTCTGTAGGGATAGTTAGTAAAAATAATAGTGGAAATAGAAGTAAAGGAAGTAATTGCTGTACTCGCTTTAAAAGTAAAGATATAGAACCTATTATAAAAGCAAAACCATATGCTCCTAATAAAACACAAATAAAAGGTAAAACTAATAACGGTGGAAAATATAGAGTGCTACCCGTCAGCAGCATAATAATAAAAAGAATCAAAACTATTTTAATTATTTCTAAAGTTAAATAAGCTAATGCTCGCATCAAAAATACTTTTACTGCACTGTAACGCGAGAGAAATAATTGCTCTAAAGTACCAGTTTGAGCTTCATATTGTAACTTCCCAGCAATATTTGTCATTACAAAATTTACTAAAATCCAAAGCACATACCCGACTATAATTGAATCGAGTCTTTCTCCTAATTGAATAGAACCAGCAATGTAACCAGTCCCTAAAAAAAGCCCATAAAAAATAGCGCTAGTCAATATAATTTGTGCTATAAACTCAACCGGATAGCGACGTAATTGTATCCAGCTACAACGAAGTTCTGCAAAAAATAATTGTAACATTGTTAGTTTTTATTTGTTAGTTGTTAGTTGATAGTTGATAGTTGTTTTTTATCGTTCCGAGACTCCGGCTGAGAATGTTGTTTCAGAGGCTCTTTCTCGTTCCCAGACTCCGGCTGGGAATGTTGTTTCAGAGGCTCTGCCTCCATCGTATTACTTGAGACAAAGCCATAATATATGCATTACAAGCGAGAGCATTTTAAATTCCCTATGCCCTATTCCCCTCTTTCACCAACTTCAAAAATATCTGTGTTAAATCAGCTTCAGATTTTTCTACAACTTTTAAATCCAAAGGTTTAATAATATCAAATACCTTATATACAAATTCTGGCTGATTCACGTAAATAATTCTTTTCTTATCAACTTTCACTCCAATTTTTTCTAACTCTATTATTTTTTTTTCATTAAGTACCGATTCCATTTCGATTTTATAAGCCTTGCCAGAAAACTTACGAATTAATTCGTCGGTTGGTAATTCCGTTATAATTTCACCCTTTTGAATAATCGCAATTCTATCGGCAAGCTGTTCGGCAATATCTAACTGGTGAGTTGTTAATAAAATCGCGCAACCGGATGCAGCAATCTCTTGTACCAAAACTTTTACATCTTCCGTTGCTTCCACATCAAGCCCTAAAGTAGGTTCATCTAATAATAAAATTTCTGGTTGATGAATTAAGGCAACAGCAAAGGCTAATTTCTGCTGCATTCCTCGCGAAAGTTGCTGCACTGCGGTACGTCGTTTGTGCTGCAATCTAAATCTTTCTAAAAGTGCAATTCCTGATTTCCGGGCTTGAGAGTGAGTAAGTCCTTTTAATACTCCAAAATATTCTAAATTTTCTTGAGGAGTTAATCGCCAGTAAACATTACGATTTCCTTCTAAAACAGCACCTAGTTTTTCTAATGCAATAGGATTTTTATGAGGGTTGATTCCCGATATTTTTGTCCAGCCAACATCGGGTTTAATTAATCCCGCCATCATTTTAATACTTGTGGTTTTACCCGCGCCGTTGGGACCTAAAAAAGCCATTACTTCCCCAGAGGCAATAGTTAAAGAAACGTTTTTAACAGCTTCTACTATTTGATTATTCAAGCGATAAGTTTTTTTGAGATTATAGGCTTCGAGAGCAATCATATGAATTCAGAAGGATTAGGGAATAGGGTTGGAGGAAACAGTGAGAAAAAAAATAATTTATTAGGACTTACGCACTCGCTAGGGTATATTAGGCTTTTTAAACGTTTAGATCCCCCCAACCCACGCCACTTCTCTCAACGGAGGGATGACGACCCACAAGAGTGGCTCCCCTTTTTTAAGGGGGGCTTTGCGTAAGTTCTATGTATATCAAAAAGCTAGAACTAATTACTCAAAACTCAATTTCTTCTGTTCCTGTGTAGTTAATATACTGACATATCAGGTAAAAAAACTCTCAAATCCCTATCATACAATTTTTAGCGTTGCTGAATCTGGGTATAAATTTAGATGTACAGACGCGATAC
>CAYMZW010000791.1:0-2544 GCA_964395005.1 uncultured Rivularia sp. | reverse complement strand
CGTTTGAGACGACCTAATAAATAGCTTTTACCAGAACCAGAGTCACCTAAAAGTATCAAACTGCGGCTACGATTATCTTTAATAACTAAATCGAGAATTGCTTCAACTTCACCGATTACTTCTTGATGAATTGAATCAATACTATTACTTGAATCTTGTTTTGCTTCCCAAAAGTTACCTGGTTTTAAATCTATACGATCGAAAGGATTAACCTCACGTTGAATAATGTTTTTGATAGATGTCATAATCAAACTATGGTGTGAGTAGCGAATCGAAATTAATAATAGTGCTTACCGGATATTGTTATTCAATTGAGATAAAGAACAACGGGCCACCTGCATTTTGCACAATCCCAGTATCAATTTGTTCGGGAGTATAAGCGCTAGCTTCCTGCAAAGTACCTAAGTCAATTTTGTCATCAGCTTGCAAGCGATAAAGTGCTTTATCTAATTCATCCCGCGACAATGGTGGCTGTAACTTTTCCCGCAAATGAAAGATTGGTAAATAATTTTCAGTACCCAACTCTTTATCCAATTTCAGGATGATTTCTAAAATATCTTCGTCAGCAATATTCTTAATTTCTACAGCAGACTCCGTAGTAATACCAGCTTGTTCCGATTTATTCTGTAGAGTTTTCCGTAAAAACCGCAGGTAATTGTTTAACAAATCTAAACTTATGGTTTTTCTATAGTTGTTCTCAGGAACAAAATCATCTCGTAATAGCTCAATTCCGCGCTCGGTTAGCCATACCTCAGCTTTTGTTCTTTTAAGCTTGATTTCTGCTTCAATCAATCCGCGTGCATCTAACTTTTTTAAAATCTCTTCTTTTTGTGGAGCTTTCAAAGAAGATTTGATTTTACTCGGTGCAACTTTTCCCGCAGCTTTAGCAACATTCTCCAGTATTTTAAGTTCTTTATCCTCGATGGGTATTTCCGCTGCATCAAGTTCCAACAAAGCCTTGCCTGGAGGTAAAATCTTTACATTAGCAATCTCGCGAGAATAATCGATGATATCGCGATCGCCTAACCTTTCACAAACAGCGTTTTTACTTTTAAATGATTTAAAAACTTTACCACTCAGGGTTGAGCGGTAGTTTTCACACCCTAATAACTTCAGCAAAAACTTTAACTCGTCTTTATCCATACGATTAATCTCGCCTTCATATCAGTCAGCACTACCTGACTGCAAAGAATCTAGGTTTGTTTCCTTTTTATACTAACGCTCATATGCTGTTAATACGCTGCAAGATTAACGATTGAAAAATACTTAATTAGAAGAATGCACCCATTTTTTCACCATAAATATTTCTTACTCTCCCGTGCAAACTTGTTCGTAACTAGCACCAGCACTTTCCCAGGTAAACTGCTCTTCGATAAATTGTCTGGCATTTCTGGATAGCTCGCTTCGTAACTCAGGATTTGCAAACAACTTACTAATAGCATCCACATACTCATCTGGCTGATTCCCACGCAATGCTCTTAATGGTACATTAGCACTATCTACAGCAAGTCCTTCCAAACCGCGATCGCTAGCAACTACGGGGACACCAGCAGCCATTGCTTCAAGGGTTTTATTTTTGATCCCAAAACCTGTTCTCAAAGGCACAACACAAACCGTAGATTTATGTAAATACTCGGTCATTGAAGGAACCTTACCAGTAACTTCTACTCCTGGATATTGAGTTAAATTTTTGACTTCTTCTGTAGGGCGTGCGCCTGCAATAGTGAATGTAGCTTGAGGGTAGTGTTTGCGGAGTTGAGGCAATACTTCTGTTGCAAAAAAGCTTGCAGCATCAATATTGTGCGACGCATCCATAGCGCCAACAAAAATAAGTTTATATCCACCAGGATCGCTAATACGAGGAGTAAACATATCTAAATCAACACCATTAGTTACTACCTGAATATCCAAATCAGGGCGTAACTTAAGGAATTCTTGACGGTCATCTTCTGTAGTTACCACAATATCAGAAAATTTGCTGCAATAACGCTTTTCATAACGTTTAAGTACAAGAGATAAATAAAGGCGATCGCGCCAAGCATTGGGAGAGGCACCCATTTCCAAATGTTCGCGCACCCATCCGTATACGGAACTATGGATATCAATTACCGTCTTTACAGATTGCTTAAATTCAGGTCTAATATAAATTTCATTGACGCTATGTTCGCAAGTAATTACATCACATCTATGATTACGTACATAGTCATCAACAATAGATTGAATTTCAGGTGAATAACGATGCAATACATTTGGAGGAGTCGCTTTTACCACAGACTCAACAAATCGTCGTCCTTTTGCCAATAAATTTGACAAACTAGCTGTTTGATTTGGGTTTGTAGGCAACGGAAATAAAATTAAATCACTAACCCATTTGCGTAATTCTTCTACTTCTAAATCGATAACGTCCTTGCTACACTGTGTAATTAAAGTTACTTCATGCGATTGTTGTAAATGTTTGAGTAAATTAAAAGTTCTAACCTCCGTTCCTCCTCTTGTAGGTGGGTAAGGAAAAGTCGAAGAAATCATCAATATCCGCATATAGTT
>CAYMZW010000790.1:0-2557 GCA_964395005.1 uncultured Rivularia sp. | reverse complement strand
ATCTCCATCAGCAATTCCTCCAGAACTTTTGCAAAGTAATTAAGAAGTTATGGCGTTTTTATCTGGAAAGCGAATAAAATGTTGGCAGCAATACTTAAGTAATAAAATTGATTACTTAGTTAAAGTATTTACCGCAACCAAATAAACATTTTTAAACAAAAAAATCATCAACTTATCTAATAATAATAAAATTGCGTTATGAAGCATCTATTTAATTTTAAAGCCCTTAATCAAGCATTTCTGATCTCTTTTTGTTTGTTATCGGCTTTGCCAACTGCACAAGCAGTTAGTCAAAATCAATTAGCAAACTCTGAAGGTATTTTATTAGCGCAAGCAGCTAAGAATTCAAAATCTAGCTCAAAAAAATACGACGAAAAATACATTTTAGAATTCAATCGCAGTCCGATAGTTGGTAATCGGATGCGTTTGCGAGGAGTCTATTCTGAAGGACGTTTGGCCTTTACTCGCCCGCGTGGCTGGGATGTAGGTACCGTAAAAGCTGAGATTCACTTCCAACATTCGCCAGCACTATACGCCAATCGCTCTAACTTAACAGTATTAATCAACGATCGGGCTGTAGGTAGTATCCCCCTGAATCGCAAACAATCTCAAGTCGGCCGGGTACTAATAAACATCCCTCCAAAGCTGCTGCAAGAATATAACGAACTTAAGATTGTAGCCCAGCAAAATAATACAGAGGGATGTAGCGATCCAGGCGATCCAACTTTATGGACAGAGATTCTACCAGATTCAAAATTAATATTTGACTACAGCAGCAAACCAATTCCGCTCAACTTCAGTAATTATCCTTATCCCTTCTTTGATAACCTCAATTTAGACACCAACCGTATCGTTTACTTAAAGCCTGAAAATACAAGTCAATCTTGGCTCGAAGGAGCAGCCCGCTTACAGGCTTCATTAGGTAGACAAGCAGAATTTCGTCCGATAGAGACAGATTTAATCTCTGATTTATCTGATGTGTCAGCCAATCAAAGATTAGTGATTATCGGTACTCCTGCCGAACAACCAGCTCTAGCCGACTTAGATTTACCTCGTAAAATTACGGGTTCTCAAATTTTAAATGCTGATGGCACAGCAATACCAGAAGACACGGGAGTCTTGATTCTAACCACAACTAAAAAAGGTAAAGTTCCTGTTTTAGTAGCCACTGGAAATGGTGCAAAAGGAGTAGCTAAAGCTGCCAGATTATTGGCACAGCCCTCTTCCCAGAAAATAGGCACCGGGCAAGTTATTTTAGTTAATAAATTAGAAGAGGCTGACACACCTTTAAAGAGAGAATGGCCCAGATATTTACCAGAATCTAATAACTTTGAGCTAAGCGAGATTAAGACTCAATTTAACGGTGATGCTTTTAGAGATGTTAGCGTGCGTGGTTCTGCTGCCCCACCAGTTGAAATAGATTTCCGTGCATTACCGGATGACAGGTTTGTACGCGGTAGTTCAATGAACTTAGTTTACAGCTACAGTCCACAGATGAATCCCAGAACCTCTGCTGTAGAAGTATTGTTAGATGGGGTTTTCATTGGTGGAGCGCGTCTAGATTCAGACGAAGGAGCAATACGCAAAAATCTGAAAGTAGATTTACCAGCTAAATTGGTTAAGCCTGATTCCAAGCTTCAGGTATTTTTCCGGATGAATCCCAAAGAACCCTTTGATAAAGCAAACTGTATCAGTCCACCAGATCAACAGCTTTCAGGTACCGTTCATTCCGATACCAGTTTTGATTTAAAACGTGAAAACTCCGTACAGCTACCCAATCTTCAATTAATGCAGTATGGCTTCCCCTTCGCTGCACCTCAAGATTTATCTAAAACAGCAATTGTACTTCCACAAGAACCCAGCAGTACAGACGTATTAACAATGCTTGCTTTTAGCGAACGTTTGGGAAGATTGAGTCGTGCAGATGCCGTCAAACTAGATGTCTATACTTCAAGCACATTGCCCGCAGAAGTACGTAAAGACGAACATTTAGTAGGAATTGGTACACGAGAAAATTTCCCGTTACCTGACGTATTTAAATCACCAGGCTTTAACTTAGGTAGGTCATTCGGTCGCGGTTCAGCCCAAGCCAGCGTTACAGTTCCTCAAGATAGACAAGGAATGATTAAGCAAATACTCTCTCCTTGGAATGGCGATCGCGTTGTATTGGCTTTGACTGCTCAGACAGATACCGGGTTAGAAAGAGTACAGGAAGTATTAAATAAAGATCCCTGGTTCTTTCAACTGAAGAAAGATACGGTATTAATTAGCAGCGACAAGAAAAACCCCGCAGCTTACGATCCAGACGGCTATCAGCTAGCATTTTTTGACAATGCTCCAAAAAGTCGTCGCATCGAAGATACTAATCCTTTAAGCAAAATGACGCGGATGCTACAGGAAAATTGGCTGCTAGTACCTGCCGGTATTGTTGGTTTATCTCTGATTCTCTACGGAATTGTTCAGCTATATCTAAAGCGGATTGCTACTGCTAACAGAAGATAAGAATAGTTAGGAGTTAGGAGTTAGGAGTTAGGAGTTAGGAGTTAGGAGTTAGGAG
>CAYMZW010000789.1:0-2557 GCA_964395005.1 uncultured Rivularia sp. | reverse complement strand
GCATAAAATGTAGTACCAGAACCCCCGAAAGGATCGATTACAATTTGTCCTGGATTTGATGCCATTGCAATAATTCTTTCTAACATAATTGGAGCTAATTCATTGGCTCCTCTTTTTTTATGTTTACGGTGACGTACCGGAGGAATATCGCTCCAAACTTCTTCAATTTGAGTCCAAGTTTGCTCTGTATTGTCAACTAAAGAAGCATCTTCCCACACTTCTTCAGGAGCATCCCAAACATCCATTAAGTTAATACCTTTGGGATTTAATTTCTTACGATGTCCGCCATAATCCCGAATTTCACCGCTACAATGTCGGCAAAGTTGTATTGGTGTATAAACTTTATTAAAAACTGCCGGTTCTCCTTTTGTATAGTAAATTAAACCATAATGAGCAGGAGACATTCGCTTGCCTCTGGGAAAAGCTTTCGGCATTCTACAAGCAATCCAGTGACGAAAAAGCATATCTTTTTGATTGAGATATGCACCATATTCAATGCACCATTTAGGTAAATTAAAAACGAATAAACTTCCTCCTGGTTTTAACACGCGAACGCTTTCGTTAAGCCAATTTTTTGACCATGTAAGATATTCGTGATCTTTTAAATTATCGCTTACACCTTTGCCGTAATTTTTACCAAGATTGAAAGGTGGATCTGCAAATACAATATCTATGCTTTCATCGGGAATAGAAGATAAAAAATTTAAGCAGTCTCCTTGGTAGAGAATACCGCGATCGCTTTGATAAACTTCGGTTAAATTATTGTTTTTTGTGGTTGTAGTGGGGATGAGGTGGAAGGGTAGCATAAAAGCATTTATGTATTTTGCATCGTTATATTTTTATTTGATTTTAATTATACTACTATTAATTTCTATGTTTTTAAATCGAATGCAAATATTCTTTTTGAAACAAATATTTTTCTATATTCAATAATATCTGTTTTAAATATTTGATTACTTTACTTTTAATTTTTACAAGCTCATCGGCGCTTTTTTCTCGTCCTACCTCTGCAAAAGACTTGATGCCATGTGCTAAATCGTTTCGATTAGATTTAATTGTTAATAAGTCACTACCATTACCAGTTTTACGAGCGTCGGTTTCACATGAGAAACCGTAGTCTTGGGCTATAGTTTTAATAACTCTTCCGTCTATATTCCCCGAAAAAAGTTTTTCTTTATTAAATCCTGTATTAACTATATGTATCGAAATATCTGTAATTTGAGAAATCACTTCATCACTAACTTTTAAATTTTTTATATTATGAAGTATTATTTTTTTGATTCCAGGTTTAATTTTATTAAAAGAAACTTTTTGGGATCTTAATTCATCAAATATTGCTTCAATGGCATTTCGCATAGTAGCTTCTACTAAATTATATAGCAGTAGAAAACCACTAGCTTTCAAAGTTTTTTCTAATTCACTATCAATCTCTCGCGTTTTTATTCGCTTATTTCCATTGCCTATAGTTAATTTAGTTGTACCCTGTTCTAGACTCTTGAGAAACATAAAATACTTGCTTACTTCTTTAGAACGTTTTTCAAAATCTTCTTTGACAGCTTCAAATATTGAATTATTCATAATTAGTTTAAAATTTTATCGCGTACATATTCAATACGCTTAACTACTCTTAATTGAGAACTACTTCCCTTTCCATTGGTGTTTTCTTTAAATTCATCAGATTTTATCCAATCTGTAGAACTTGGTATAACATTCGCTTTTTTTCTCAAAGCCAGAGCTGCTCCTACAGACAAAGATTCATATTTGATACGAGTTGTTGTTTTAAATCCATTTTTATTTTTTTGACAAAATCCTTGAGGAAAATATTTTTCTATAAAATCCAACATTGATAGAAATTCATCACGCATTTTGTCACCATCGAAATGATTATCTTTATTTACTGAGTCTAAGTATTCATCAAGAAATTCATTGATTTTATTTCCAACAAAGTTTTGATAGTTATTAAGAAAAGCAAAGAAGCGTAATACAAATTCTTCTGGTTCGCGTTTATTAATAGCAGCTGTATTAAACAAACATAAGGAATGAAATTTTGGGTTTTTAGATAAATCATCAACAAGTTCTTGCAAGGAACCACGCAGTATACCTCTGCGTTTTTCCATTTCGTTTAGTTGAAGACTACCTGTATTAATTCGCTCAAATAAATCTCTTCTTATTTCCTCATCTGCATTTTCTGTTAATTGAATCATCCGAAGGCTATGTCGTTTAAAGCGCCTTTGACGACCTAAAGGTAAGTCATTAAATCGAAACCCATTTAATTTTTCTAGTTTCTGCAATCCATCTAATTTAAGTTCATTATTAAGAAATCTTGCCAAAGTACGAATACGTTGAGTACCATCTATGATTTCCAAACGTGATTCATCAGTAACATCAGCAACAAATATGTAAGGAATTGGTAAACCTAGAAGTACAGACTCTATTAACTTTGACTGCATATCTTCAGACCAACGCATTTCCCGTTGATAATCTGGTATAAACAATTCATTCGTATCCTCATCAAGTCCGTCTAAATACATTTGAATTAATATATCAATTGGATACT
>CAYMZW010000788.1:0-2562 GCA_964395005.1 uncultured Rivularia sp. | reverse complement strand
TACAAACCATCCATAACTCACAGAGTAACTCCGGATAATATTCAAGGAGTAATGATGATAAATTCTCGAAACACTCAGGTATCTTTCGATTGCAATGAAATTACTACCAAAACCTTATTTTCCCTGGTTAAAAAATGCGGTTTTCCTAATAAAATAATTACTTCGATGCAAGCTAAGCAGTGGATTCGTCCGCTTTTCCTCGAACATCTTCAACTCGAACGAGAATACAATCAATTAGTAATGGTTTGTACTAAGCCGCTATCTAATAGTAAAGATAATAGTAAAACTCGTTGGGCAACATTACAAGATAAACCTACGCTAATAGCTTACGAACAAGCATATATTACAGAACGCGGTAATGGAAATATAAATCGTGATTGGAATAGTTTCATTAAAAAACGTCAAATAGCAGTTTTAGAATATTCAGGAGAAATTGTGTCAGTGATTAGATACACTCCAGTAAGTAATTATGCCTTAATAATAGCACCATTCACTTTTCCGAAGTTTCGCAAACAAGGATTTGCTCGACAACTATTAACGTTTTTAACGCAAGAATTGCTGCAAGAATATACAGCATTGAAACTATGGGTAGACGAAGATAATATTGCGGCGATCGCCCTTTATAATTCTGTAAATTTTCAACAGATTGGTTCTTGCTATACTGGTTATTTCAAGTAAACTTAATTACGTAATTCTTTCTCTTTCAAAAGCGTATTAGCCCAAATTTTATCTTCTGAATTTAGCGGTGGTACTGGTTCAATACTATAATCAATTGCTAAATCAAAACCTGCTTGTTCGTAAACCTGCGCTAACAAACTTTGTAAGTCTACCAAAGGTTCGTTGTCTTCAGATTTGAGAGGAAGTAAAAATTGAGGAATTTGTTGTTGAAGATTAAACCCAAATACTTCAGCTAAAGGACGACGATTTCCACGAGCAACTAAGATGCGATAATCAGTTTTAGGAACTTCGCTAAGAATTTGCATCGGGTTGCCAGCACGAAGCAAATCAATTTCTACTAAATGTGTGGGAGTGCTTAATACATCTCGACGCTTTTCTTCATAAGCATCTCTTCCTTTTCCACTACGTTTATTAGTAGGAGAAAGAACTTCAATAGTTGTTACCACATATCCAGTCGCGACTTCTCGAATTTCTAAATAAGCTTCTCTCTTTTCTTCCGGTACTGGAAGCTTTACGGTTACAGATTCTGCTTGAGCGGGTAAAGTTGCTGTTGCTACTTTATTCTCAGTAGAAATCTTTTTTTTAGTTGTTACGGCTACATCAGGAATTCCCACTAAAACAGAATCTTCAACATCACCTAAATATGTCCGTTTTTCGATAGCTACTCTATACTTAGGGCGAATAGGTGGAGCTATGGCGATCGCAATAGCTGTAATCAACCGATGATGAACTTCTGCCCATAATTCAGGATTTTCTAAATAAGGATTCATTCCCGGAAATGGAGAAGACATAAGCCGCACTTTGAATAACTATAATTTCAATTTTAGATTAAAGTAATATGTTGTGCCTCAATTAGAAACCGGGTTTCTTATGAATCGCTAAACAAAAGAATAATATTTTTCTCAAAAACCCGGTTTCTCTTAGTTTCTATTCCCTATTCCCCGTTCCCTATTCCCTCTTATTACTAATTCTCTTCCCCAGTACGTTCTGGATTTTCCACACCAATTAATTTATTCCACAATTGATAACCAACTTCTGATTTAGGAACATAATAATTATTCGATTCTGCTTCTATCGCACCCATCGCGGTGAATTCTTCTCTTTTTGGATCGTTTAAGTCGATATAAGTAGCAGTTTGTGCCAAGCGACTACCGTGAGGAATGATTGTAATTTGTCTCAATTCATCGTTGGTAAAATCTTTGAGCTTTTCGTGCAATTCCTTGATATCGTAAGCATTTAAACCTGCTTTCTCAGGATTTTCGCCGTCAAGCCCGTGATTCAAACCTGCACCTTCATGGGGATTAAGGTCTTTTTTATACTCATCAGCCATATTATCAGAAGGCTGTCCTTTTCTTTCTACTTCAGCCATAATTATTCCTTTTATTCCTTAAATAACAACTTGAAAAATTACTAAAAACCACTAAAAACTACTAAAAACTACTTCTGTCGTTCGTAGCGTCCAATTAATTCGGCTCTATCAACTATATGTCCTTCCATTGCTGCTTCTATATCTTTTTTACTCGCACCTGCGGCTAAACCTAAAGGTATGTCTAAAGCATATAGTTTGAAATAATAGCGATGGGTTCCGTCAGGGGGACACGGAGGGCCATAACCGAATTGTTCGTAGTCGTTTGTACCGTGAATACCGCTACCGTCTAACATGGCATCGGCAGCAATTCCTTCAGGAATATAACGAGTTTTCGGGGGTATATCGTAAAGCACCCAGTGAACAAAAGTTTTACCGGGGGCATCTGGATCATCAACAATCAACGCCAGACTTTGGGCTTCACGAGGTGGCTCATCCCATTTCAAAGATGGAGATTTTGCTTCACCATCGCAGGTAAATTCAGGTGGAATTAATCCATCAGCAGAAAAGCTATCACT
>CAYMZW010000787.1:0-2569 GCA_964395005.1 uncultured Rivularia sp. | reverse complement strand
ACTTACCGCGAAACGAATTTCCCATGAATCGTTTTGGTGTAAAGGGAGTTGAATTTAAGCAATTAAACTCAGCAACTGCTCGTATTACTTTGCGAGTAAACCAAAATAGCCCTAATTGGCGAGCTTCAGTTAGCAGTTTTGGCGGTATAGTTCTACTACCGAATGGCCCGGTTAGCAAATCTCCTGTAATTCGTAACCCTAGCCCACCAGCCAATCAACCAATATCTGCTCCACCACCAGTTGCATCAATTACTAAATCACGAGCTGAAATTAGTTCTGTTGAATTGGACAACAACGGTAAGAAATTAGTTGTTAAAGCCAACAGATCTTTATCTGGAAGCACTAGTGGTTGGGATAAAGCTACTGCAATGTACCGAATTCTGATTCCTAATGCTCGCTTAGCACCTTCTGTCAAAGGCCCAGATTTTAAACCTAACAGTTCGGTGTTGCGGGTACGTATGCGACAGCAAGATGCAAATACAGTTGCTATCTATATTTTGCCTGCATCTAAAGTCAGTTTTGGCAGACTTAATGTTCAAGGAGATAAATTATCTTTAGATTTGCAGCGCACTACTAGTGCAGTTAGGCCGCCAGTTGTTTTACCTCCGATTCCACGACCAAATCCGATTGCAGGTGCCAAACCTAGACCTGTACCTGTTCCTGCTCCTGCCAAGCCCAAGCCAAAACCCGCGCCAAAACCGACTCCTACTGGACGAATAGTAGTTATGATCGACCCCGGACATGGCGGTAAAGATCCAGGTGCAATTGGTATTGGTGGGCTGCGAGAAAAAGACGTAATCTTACCTATCAGTAAAAAGGTAGCTGAAATACTGCGAAAAAATGGAGTTAATGCAGTACTCACTCGCAACACTGACTATTTTGTCAGTCTCAAAGGACGAGTCGTAATGGCTGAAAGACGCGATGCCGATTTATTTGTCAGCATCCATGCCAATTCTATGGGTTTAAGTCGTCCTGACATTAACGGTTTGGAAGTTTATTACTACAACAGCGGTAAAGGACTCGCCGATGCTGTTCGTAAGGGCATTACTCGAAAGGTCAAAATTAGAGACAGAGGAATACGGCGAGCTAGATTTTACGTACTCCGCAAAACTTCTATGCCAGCAATTTTAGTTGAAACTGGTTATGTAACTGGTAGAGAAGATGCTTCTAAACTAAAACAAACTTCGTTCCGAAATCAAATGGCAGAAGGTATTGCTGATGGAATTCTTCGGTATCTCAAACGTAAGTAAAAATATATAAATGAATTACAAGCAGTGAGTAAAGTTGGGTAAATTTACTCATCAAAAATTGTCATCCTAAATCAAAAAGAGCGGTTATTATGGGGGAATTATTGTTCGGAAGCGAGCAATGATTCTCCCATTTTTAGTTTGACTGTTCGGATTTATATTGGAACTGGCATCGATGGTTGTGCCCTTAATTAAATATTGCAGGTTGCGATAAATTCATCTAGGTCTAAACAAAAATGATTTAACTGCTATCTATAGCCTTAAATAGGCTTAGAACCGCTAGATTCTGTATTAAGTTTAAGTTTTGAGTTTTAACTGTAATTGTATTTGTATTTATATAATCCCATATTTGATTTTTTGACTTAAGCAAAAAAATATTCCTGCTTATTAAAAATATTTTGTTTATAATTAACGGCAAGTTTACCCTTAATTAAAGTATTTCATTCGTAAAAATTTTATTAAAGTAAAGCAAAGGGTGGTTTAGTTTACCTTTAGTAAAGTTATCGACAAAGGTAAGAAAAAATTATCAAATTTTATATAGATAAACTTCAATGGCATGTTCCTTTTTTAGTTTTACCCAACAGGATAGAGTTATTGTTAGCAGCTAATGTATTTATAAAAACCAATTTATTGGTAAGCCGTAAACCTTTGCCAAGCAAGAGGGTAAACGGTTGTTTGTCCAATTGGATAATGTTGGGATTCCCTTTGTTGTTAGCCAAAGGCTCGAAGTTTAATCTAGAATCTAATAAAATCTCACAAAATCTCAGAACGACAAGGAGTTACGTTCAATATTATTTTTTGTAAATTGGGGAACATTTTCTCTAAAAAATACAATCTGGGATCTTCTGTAGCATTATTAAAAATCTATTTTCCTAATTCAGGATGAAAGTCAAGCCAAATTAGAACTATTTGCATATAAATCTATCGATCTTAATTCTGATATGGGAGCAACTTGCACATTTTAAATAATTAAATTTTTAATCGACATCACTTCCAACATTCAAATGACATATCGTTAGTATAAAGAAAGGAATTTCGTGCGAAGTTAAATTTTTAACTCAGCCAGATATTGGTATAATCAAATGCTAAAAAACGTGGCTAATGATGTCTTTGAGGCAGATTATAACAAAAGCTTCATGCTAAGGTTAATGCGATTAACAATGTCTTTGTTCAAGATAAATTATTCGCTACAATGCTTGCGGTATACTCGTTCACAATGCGGATAGCGGCTTTGAAGGTCGTTCAATATTCAGGCATGAAGCAAAATACACTTTTACACATTAATAGTTATCAATAAAATACCGATTAGGAGAAAACGCTGT
>CAYMZW010000786.1:0-2581 GCA_964395005.1 uncultured Rivularia sp. | reverse complement strand
AAAATGAGCAGGTTTCGACAATCAAAATTATTCGGCGACTATTTAATTTATTAGGCTTGAAACTGAAGCGAGTAAATAATGTATATCGTATCGATAGAGAAACGCTTAATGATGGAAGAGACAAGATATTTTCTGTGTGGTGTCAGCGAGATGAATTGATGTTGACACATTTGAAAAATGTCGCTGATTCTAAGTTGGAAGTGAAGAGTGAAGTTGTTTTAAATTGAAATTTTGCACCATTGGCAACAAGAGCCGGAGACTCTTGCTGAGGGTTCCCAGGTTGAACCTGGGAACCAAATCAAACTAAGAATGCCACAAAATCAGAAAATGTAAAATTGTAGAAAAACCCTTAATCATATCAAATAATGCGTATCGCTAATCATGAAAAAACTATATAATTATTGCTAGTTAAACCGGGCTAAATTTTATTAAACTAAAATCCGGTTTCCGGGAAACTACCGTCAAAACGTCCGTCAAACATATATAAATCTAACAAAAAGAATTTTTTGAAGCATGAACCGATTAAACAATCCTTCAATGTTATCCAAGTTAAAAGTGCGCCATTGGTGGCTCGGAGTACTGTTGTGGATGTTTTTGATTGTCCCAGCACAAGCATCGGTAATTATGCGCGTAGCAATTAAACGGGATGTGAAGCAAGTTAAAGTTGGCAGCTCCACAGCTGCGGTTATCAAAGATGGTAGCGGAAATTCTTTAGGAGAATTACCAGCCAGAGAAGCTTACTACGCTCAAGCAGTTCCCGGTGGAGTTGCTCTAAACAAATGGAAATCTCCTTTATTTTGGATTGAGCCTAAAGGTAAAGGATTTGTTTATATCGGCGATAAATGGTATCGGGGTAGAACTTTAGTTATCCCTACGGAAAAAGGACTTACCGCCGTTAACTGGGTTGATTTAGAAGAATATCTCTACAGCGTTTTAGGTGGCGAAATGGATGCAAGATGGCATCCCGAAGCCCTCAAAGCTCAAGCCATTGCTGCTCGTAGTTATGCCCTTTACAGAAGACAGAAACAGCAATCTAATCCTTTATATGATGTCGGAGCAACCCCCGATAAATGGCAGATTTATCCCGGCGTAAAGAGAGAACATCCTAGAATTTACGAAGCAGTAGACGCTACAGCAGGGCAAGTATTAACTCACAATAATCAAATTATTGAATCAGTATTTCATGCCTGTAGTGGCGGACATACCGAAAACGTAGAAGACGTATGGGGCAATAAATTAGCGTACCTACGTGCCGTTCCAGACTTCGACATGAATACCCCTAACCTTGCTAAAATTGCCCCTAAATGCCAATGGAAGAAAAGTTTTTCACCAACACAAATTAGTCAAAAATTTCCCGAAGTCGGCAAAGTCAAACAAATTAAACCTGTAGAGCTTTCACCTTACAACAGCGTCAAAAAATTACAAATTATCGGTGAAAAAGGTACCAAAGAGCTTAAAGGAGAACAAGTACGTACCTCACTCAAACTCAACAGTACCCGCTTCGTCGTTAATCAAAATGAAAATGGTTCATTTGTATTACAAGGACGCGGTTGGGGACATGGCTTAGGAATGAGTCAATACGGCGCATGGTATTTAGCTTCTCAAGGCTACAGCCATCTACAAATATTGAATCATTATTACAAGAATGTAGCCCTAGCGCCGATTCAAGTTAAATGATTGGGGATTGGGCATGGGGCATGGGGCATTGGGAGGAGTTAGGAGTTAGGAGTTAGGAGTTAGGAGTTAGGAGTTAGGAGTTAGGAGTTTTTTAGGTTTTAGATTAAAATATTCTCCTTGTCCCTTTGTCCCCCAATCTCCCCATCCCCCCTCTACCCCCTCTTCCTATCTATACACATGAAAAATCTACCTGTTATCGGATTAATTCCCGCTGGTGGAAATGCTACGCGAATTTCTCCTTTACCTTTGAGTAAGGAATTATATCCTGTGGGTTTTCGGGGTGATGAGGATATTAATAATCAAAATAACCATCAAAATAATTTACGTCCTAAAGTTGTTTCTCACTACTTGCTCGAAAAGATGAGAAAGGCAGGTATTGATAAAGCATATTTTATTTTGCGTCCGGGTAAGTGGGATATTCCAGCTTATTTTGGTGATGGTGCGATGCTTTCGATGAATTTAGGATACCTAATTATGGGTTTACCTTATGGGGTACCTTTTACTTTGGATAGTGCTTATCCTTTTGTAAAAGATGCTGTGGTAGCTTTGGGTTTTCCCGATATTTTGTTTGAACCGAAAGATGCTTATATAAAAATATTAAAACGTTTGGAAGCTAGTAATGCTGATGTGGTTTTGGGGCTATTTCCTACGGATAAACCGCAGAAAGCGGGGATGGTGGATTTTGACGATCGAGGTAAAGTTCGTTCGATAATTGAAAAGCCACCTCATTCAGACTTGCGTTTTATGTGGGCAATTGCTGTTTGGAAGCCTGAGTTTACTGAGTTTTTGCACGAGTATTTAATTACAATTAAAGAAAATATAAATTTAGCTAAATTACCTGAAATACCCATTGGAAATGTAATTCAAGCTGCAATAAATCAAGGTTTGCAAGTGCAAGCGGAAG
>CAYMZW010000785.1:0-2586 GCA_964395005.1 uncultured Rivularia sp. | reverse complement strand
GGTGGTGAGACTAGTTGGGGGTGTCGGTTTCCGTCCCCCAATAAGCGCGTTAGCGAAGCGAGGCGGAACGCCTTACCCGGAGGGACTTTGCCTGTATAGTAGCGGTTTCAACCGCCAGATACTTTTAAAACATCCTCTAAGATCGCTACGGTAGTTATTGCCTCTCAGGAGAAGATAAGACGGGGTGAGGTTTAAAGCAAAACTCGTTGAAAATACTGCCGATATAAATTACAGCTAGGTATCACGCAATTATCTAGTCTTTGCACTAAACCCATACTATGTAATTTATAAATCTGGATTGAATCTAATTCAATTGGTTCGGTTGAATTAACCACAAGCTTTAAATCCTGGGTCAGTTTTGGACTATTTTTTAATATTTCTAAATATCCACGCAAATGATTGCTGTAAATTCCTGCTTCCGTTGAAGCCTCTTGCAACAATTGTTCTAAGTCTCTTTTTCTATAACTCACTTCATACATTGCTAACCTAACTAAAAACGGATGTCCCCCGACTAATTTAATTAGCTGTTGTATCTGGACTTCGTTCCAATTTAAACCGTGTATTGCAGCTAGTTTTTCTACTTGCTGTTTATCAAATTCAATTAATTCTACAGGTACCCCAGCATTAAATGGAGATTGATTAATATCTAAAGGAACATAAACTTCTGTAGAATGTGCTAATACTAATCGTAATTGCTGCCAAATTTCCGAAATTTTTGCTTTTTCGTGCCAACTCCGTAGCATTCCAAAAAAGTCTTCAATAACTTCTGTATAAGCAAAAATCTTATCTACATTATCTAATGCTAATACTATAGGAGAATCTATTTCTGTAAGTAAATATTCTTCAAAATAAACGGTACAGTTATCATTACTGCCTAAAATTTCAGAATCCCAATAGTCATTTAATTGATTTTCTAATTTTAATTGTCTGCCAACCATACAGCAAACCCAACGCAGGAATTTATCTAGATCGGTTAAAATTCTCCGCTCTACAGTACTTAAATCTAAATAAACAGTTTGATAATTTTGATGATTAGCACTTTGAATAATTTTGTTAATTAATGAAGTTTTTCCCATTAGTTTCGGTGCTTTAATTCGTATCAAGGAACCGGGTTTAATGATTGTCTCGTGACAGAGGTTTTCTAAATTATTACGTTCTACATAAAAACAAGAATCTGGTGGTACAGAACTCTCTGGGAAAGGTAACTGCCCCACTAATGAGGATATTTGTAATTTTATATTTTCGACAGCAGATGAATTATGTTGTTTTTCCGAAAGTCTTATCAGTGCTGCTTTAAAATTCTTCTTTGTGACTTTTTCCCCCACAGCTTTAGAAAGTTTGTGCCATAACTTATTACCTACATCTTTATTTAAATATTCAGTACTATAGCCGTAATTTACAGCCATTTGTTCGTAGGTTTTCTCTGCCCAAGAACTGTAAAGTACTTTAATTTCAATATCGCTAAGATGTTTTCCTGTAGTTTGAAATAAAGCGTTATCGGCAACTTCTTTTACATGGTTCCAACAGAATTCAGACTTTAAATTCACATTAACCTGTGAGTCATACAAATTGTCAGTCATTTGAAGCATTAGTACATCCGGGGCTTTTGGCAATGTATTTATATACAATCTAAAGCTTTAGCATTCCTAAATTTCATCAATACCGAAGCTTTGATTAACTGAACTTACTTAACTAAAATTCAGATTCTTACTTATCTACAGTTTGTATAAGTTTTTGGATTGCTATTTATGGGAATAAATCCTAACTTTAGGATAATTGAGGCTCATAGGCAATAATTGATATTCTACAGCTTTATTTAAGCTAGTAAATTTACTTTGTTAGTAGTATATTGTTATTCTTACCGCACAACTGGGTATCTTGTAATTAGTTTACTGCTGTGTGTTCTAATGAAGTCTGTCGAAGCTGCGTTTTCTCCCGATACAACTCAAGATTCTCCGGTAATTCTGACTTCGGAGCTACGAAAGGTTTACCGCACTGGTTTTTGGATGAATCAAAAAATCGTATCTCTTAAAGGCTGCTCTTTGCAAGTTTACCGGGGAGAGACTTTTGGATTGCTGGGAAGAAATGGTGCTGGTAAAACTACTTTACTTAAACTGTTGCTCTCGATAATTCGCCCAACTTCTGGTAGAGGTTTATTATTGGGTAAACCACTTGGCTCGCGCTCTGCAAAACAAAGCATCGGCTATTTACCGGAAAATGCTTATCTGTATGATTTCCTCACCGGGTGGGAATTTCTTAGTTGGAGCGCGAATTTATTCCAAATTCCTAAAAAGGTGCAAAAACAGCGCATTCCTCAATTGCTTGATTTGGTTGGCTTATCCAAATTCGATGCTCGCAAAAAACAGATGCGCCGTTACAGTAAGGGAATGCAGCAGCGCGTAGCAATGGCGCAAACTTTAATTAACGATCCAGATTTGATATTTCTCGACGAGCCAATGTCTGGTTTAGATCCCGTAGGGCGCTATCAAATGCGCGAGATTATCTTAAGCCTCAAGCAGCAAGGTAAGACGATTTTTTTCAACAGCCACATTCTTAACGAAGTAGAATTAATTTGCGATCGCATTG
>CAYMZW010000784.1:0-2589 GCA_964395005.1 uncultured Rivularia sp. | reverse complement strand
CAATTACCAATATTTAATTGATAATTTTCTTAATACACCCGTGGTGCGGTACGGCATTTCCAAACGGATAGCCTTTCAATCAAATTCCTCGCGCCGTAACACACCCTACAATTTTCAATTTTCAATTACCAATTTTCAATTACCAATGCCCAATGCCCAATGCCCAATGCCCAATGCCCAATCCCCCATGCCCAATGCCCAATGCCCAATGCCCCATGCCCAATGCCCCATGCCCCATGCCCAATCCCCTAATACCGTTTCCGATTATGATAAACCGTAACCAACCGCTTAATTCCTTTAAACCGATATTTTCCCATCAATTCAAATCTGCGGGGTTTGGAAAGCATTTTATAAGTTTCTTCGCTAACTACGCATTCCCCTGGATGACAAACTCCTTCCATGCGTGCTGCTAAGTTAATTGTTGCTCCTAAAGCTGTATATTCTACTCTTTGGGAACTACCTACGTCTCCTACTACTGCTTTGCCACTATTGATAGCAATTCTTAATTCTAAGGGTTCTTGCCAAAATTGGTTGTAATTTAAGTTTTCTAAACGCGCTAACATTCTCATGGCGGCTACTACAGCCCTATCTGCATGATCTGGTTGCGGCTCTGGTGCGCCAAAAAATGCCATGATGCAGTCGCCGATATATTTATCTAAGGTACCGCCGCACGCAAATACTTCTTGTAGCATTTCTTCAAATAATTTGTTGAGCAATTCCGCAATTTCCGTAGGTGTGAATCGTTCGGACATTGCTGTAAATCCAACTACATCGGCGAATAAAATGCTGATTTCGCTTTCTTTTGGCGGTAAACGTCCGTCTGGTAATGCTCCTAATGCTATCAATTGCTGTACTACTGCTGGTGAATGATAGCGTTCTAATCTCTGGCGAATTACTTCTTCGTTTTTGAGTTTTTCTATTAACAACCAACGTTGTACGCTCGAAGAAACAAGATTTCCTAAAGTCGAAAAAAAACTCAAATCTTCGGAACCTTCATTTACCCAATGATAAGAAGAAAAACTGGCATCGGCATAAAGCACGCCGACAACTTTGTTTTCATCAAATAAAGGTACTGCCATCGCGCTGCGAATTCCTTTGAGAAAAACGCTGTGTTCCTCTTCAAATCTTTCGTCTTGATGGGTATCTGCTGATTGTATTGCTACTTTTTGTTCAAATACTTGCTGACATATACTTTGACTTATCCAGCTAGCATCAGACATTAACTGCCGTTTATTATTAACATTGCGACTTGCAGCATTTACTAATATTAATTTGCCGCAATTTTGCACATCAATTAATAGCGCTAAACGATCGATACTACTCAGATAGCGAAAGACAACCTGCTGTACTTGAGTAAAAATTTCTTCAATAGAAGCAGCTCCGGAAAGATTTTTAGCTATATCTACCAAATCCTTCAAACGGGCGATCGTTCTATCTTTGCTATTGATATTGCCATCTTCATTATAAGCATCTATCCACTGCTCTTGTAATTGTTCAACGCTACGAAATATAGTTTTACCTTCAGAAAAAGCTGTATAACTAGTTTGGGGTGGTTGAGGAGGGAGACTCAAAAGCACCACCAGAGAAATATCTCCCACCCAAATTACATCCCCATGAGAAATTACGGTAGGCTTAGTTACGGGATGTTCGTTTAATATTGTGCCGTTTTTGCTGCCCAAATCTTCCACCATCCACACACCATTTTTCCCTTTAGTAAAACGCGCATGACTGCGAGAAACACCTCCAAAAGGTAAACTTAGGTTACATTCTGGCAACCTACCGATAACATAAATATCTTGATCCACCGTCACCATTTTTTGGGTATTTCCCCTTTGGAGACGTAGTTTCAACTCGTCAGTCATTCGATTTTGAATTTAGAAATTTGGATTTTGGATTGTCTCATGCATTTGAAAACGGCTTTTAACACGCTTCGTTAAGCTGCCGGTGGCTAATTTATGTAAGAGTAAAACTAATACATTCCATTTATGGCACTGCAAACGGCACTCCGACAACTATAACTCTTGTCAATTTAATTTTAGATTTCGGAATTTACCGATCGCGCGATCGCCCTACCCTTTTACAAGGCAGGTGTTAAACATCGGGTGCCTGGAAGTTTTACGCGATTTTAGAAATTAGAAACCCCGTTTTTCCAAAAAACCGGGTTTTTAGCACTCACATAAAGCCCCCCTTCATAAGGGGGGGGTTGGGGGGATCTCCTTGTGCTTACGTAAATCCTATTATTAGAAGACTTTATCAATTCTTTACATAGATCGAGTCATATCTGCCATATGTGAAGAAGCAATACAATAGAAAACGTTAAAATCAAATTTAATGATTTGCGATAGTTTAACTATCGAGAATAAAATCATTATCTAATAGTTACGGCAGTATTTTTTATTCATAGAAACTTGTTTATGAACCAGTATTTCAATTCACAAAAGCATCGATTTAATCAGCTTAGTAATTCGGTTTATTTATTTTTAGTTATTTTCAGTATATTAGCAGTAGTTATAGCAACTCTTTATCCTTTCAATTTTTCATTACCAGACAATATTTCTAAGCGAGAATTAGTTAATAGCTTTGACAACA
>CAYMZW010000783.1:0-2599 GCA_964395005.1 uncultured Rivularia sp. | reverse complement strand
TTTACTAGAAGAGTTGTAAGCACTGCTAAATATTCTTTTTAAATGCTTGAGAGTGTTACCATAAGGAGTTTCTTTCAGAGATTGAATAGAAACTGTAGCGATAATATTATTAGGTAGATGGTGATTAATAATACAGGTATGAATAGCTTCACATAAACTCGCTAAAACTCCTATCTCATTGCGCTTTTCTACTTGAATTAAATTATCTGCATATCTAACTAATTGACTTGGAATTTTACGCTCTTGATTTTGCAAGGTATTAGCATCTAAAAATGAAACTTGCCCAATTTGATGCTCTCCATCAAGTTGATTGCTATAATATTCAACTGCATAGCCACCGTTTGCAAGATTTAAAATTCTTTGACTTGTATTAATACAAATAAAATTATCTTCACGAAATTTATCTATAATATCTCGATTCACCTGAATGCGAGGGCTAACATATATTAAAAGCGAACCTTCATCTAATTGACTTTTTATTTTATTTGCGACTGCGGTAGTTTTACCAATTCCAGGATTACCAGTTAAAAAGACATAGGGGATTTTAGAATTTACAAGCGCTCGATTGATTAACTCAGCATGAGCATCTCTGAACTTTGTTTTTGAAAGCTGTAAGGATTTTTTTAAAGATTCGGATACTAAGCCAGCGGTATTGATAAAATCTTTTTTCTCTTCAAATACCTCAGTATTGTGAATATGATTTATCTTATCCTTTGTGGCTTCTACTATTTCTCTTACAAACCTTCTACCATCCTGAAAGTTTCTCTTAGCATTACTTTTGATAACTTTCAGTACTTGGTTACGGCTCTCTTTAATGTCTTGATACCTTTTATATTTATATATTTCATAACAAGTTTTTAATACTCCAGAATCTTGAGTATTGGTTAGATTTATACCATTAATCATTCTGTCACTATAACCGAAGCAGTTAAATGTAACTGTGTCGGTGGGTAAAATATGACTTGATGATGATAAAAATTTATAAAAACTCCAAGCATAACTGGAAGCTTGGATAACTTTTGCTGCTTCCTTATCTTTAGTTTTGAAAGCAGAGAAATATCGTGATAAATCTTTTGTGTAGAAAGTGCTACTATTAACAGTATCAATATCAAGTCCACAGAAATTTGATTTTGAACGTACATAGTTCAATTCTGTACGCAAATAATCTTGTAATATTTGAATATTATTTAAATCAGCTACAGAATGAATTGCTGAAGTTGTAAATGTAGATAAGTCTATAACTAAAATTCTATATTTACCTTTATAACGTGCTAACAGAAGAGTATCGGCTTTTAAAAACTCGCCAGCTTTTTTGTAGCGAGAGATATCAACATTCTTAAAACCTTGACTTTCTAAAACTTCCTTGTAAGAAACGATATCATCTTTCTCTACAACATTAAAAGAGTTATCGTTATAAAAATCGCACTGAAAATACAGAATTTCTATTTTACTTTTTCTATACCAACCAGTTGCTTCTATATATTCTCGGATAAAACTGTAACCAGAAGTCCATCCTTTTTGAATAAATAACTTTACCCATTTACCGATAATATCTTGATGAGATTTATCAATAAAGTTTTTGGCGATCGCCTTTTGAATTTTCCGTAAGTCTAATTTACTTAAAGGTTTTTGATAAATATCACCATAGCTATATTGAAAATCATTTTGCCCAAAGTAAGTTAAAATGCCAATATTAAAACCAAGTTCAAATACTCTACCTAAATTAATACCTAAATCATTTGCCATAAAGCGCACTCCTGATTTCGGTTAAATATGCCAGATTGTTAAACTTAACATTTCTATTTGAGTAGCTATAGGTAGATACAGTACCAATACCTTCTTCACCAATTAGCTTACTATATGGATTCAACTTAAAAGCTATATTCCAACTTACTTCATATCGAGAGTAATGAAATAATGTAATATATTGTAAAATAGTTTGCTGTAACGGTGAATTTTTATCAAGAAGAGCATTTAAGATATTTTTAGTATCGTTAACATCATAAACATTCAACAAAGTGCTATAACAAACTACACTATTAAAAATAGTACGTTGCTTATCTACAGAACGTCCAGTAAAAAGATTTAGAAAGACTCTAGTTTGCTGACTTTTATCTTCAGATAACTTTGCTAACTCATCAATATCAGGAATATAAAAAGAATCAACTTTGCCAGGAGTTAAATTGATAGCAGGATAGGTATCCATAAATATAGGATACAGCTTAATATCTGTTTTACCTTGTTTGAGATAATTAATCACATCCTGAGACATAAAAAATAATGAATCTGGATCTGATTCAAGTTTACTAATACCCAAACTTCGACTATAAGGAGCCTTCGCTATATATAGAAAGTGTCGATAACCTTGCTGATAAAGCTTACTAATTTCATCTTTAATAATTTCTGGCTCTTGATAAATTTTTGAATGCGATTGATTATCAGCAAATGTTTTGATAGGTTCAACTTTTATTACGTTACCCGACACCTTATTGATGACAACAATTTCACCGTAAATATTGGAAATCCTATCTGTTTTATCTTTTTCATCCCAAACAGCATCACTCAACCAGCTAGAAACAACTATAATTGCTAGTTTATC
>CAYMZW010000782.1:0-2603 GCA_964395005.1 uncultured Rivularia sp. | reverse complement strand
GCGAAACTAGGTTTGGACTTCTTTGAAATAGTTGACTTGCAGCTTCTTTAACAATGCGATCGCGACTAGTCGTTAAAGTTTTCACAATTCTTAGACGGCGATCGCTGCTCTTAATAAAGAGATTGATTTCCTCAAGTTCTCCAGGGGTAAGATAGCGAATATCAGCATCTGCATTGATAATTATTTTGGTAATAATACTCATTCATTAACTCCTAAAAGGTTTGAATTTTATCTATGTTTTTCAAATCTTAGATAACTAAGTAAGTCGGTAGAAATAAACATTCTATTACATAGTTATGTTTATTACCTTCAAAGCCTTACCCTTACTGCCCACTGCATTGTGATAATTACTATTTTAAACGCCGACCTACTTACTTATGTCTACAACATTAATCAAAATACTTTGACTAATGGTGGATTATAGCTAATCATTGAATAAGCAAGCACAGTCAGGAAATGATTAATATCCAAGGGTTTGGTAAACCACAGATCGAATACATTTGAGAGAGCATATTGACGCATCTCTTCACTGATATAAGTTGTCGTAGCAACGATTAACAACGCTTGCCGTCGTTCTGCTGCGATTGTTCTTATCTGTTGAGCCAGGGTAAAACCGTCTACTTCTGCCAAGCCAATATTGCTCACAAGTATATCTGGTTGCCATTCTAAAAATATTTTTACAGCTTCCTGGGCTAAAAATGCTTTTCTTACCTCTACACCATAGAGTCCTAGCTGCAATTCGAGCAAATCGCAGCAATCAACGCTTTTGTCTACAACAAGCACTCGCAGCCCTTGAAGTAATGGAAGATTAACAGCAAATAAATTATCTTTGTCCATCCCGCTCACCATATGCTAATAGGATTGCTGCCTAAATTACTTATAATGTGACAGAGCGATGTTTAAAATGATGTTTTGGCAAAAGTGCAAGATGTATAAAATAAGTTTGTAATGTTTGATTTCGTTACAAAAATTAAACCTAAAATATTTATTCAGAGTTAGAAGTATTATTTTTAGATATTATTGTCACAAATTAATTATCCCATTCCCTATCTTCAAGTTCTTTCTGGGGCAATAATAAGGCAGCTTCAATCTCTTGACGCACTGCAACTGTTACTTCACAGTTACTATTAAGGCAATCAACCAGCAACTTATTCGCATCATAATAGTGTTCTAGAACTTTCTGCTGTTCGGGGCTAAAGTGCCAGTGAGACTGTATATTGCGATGAAAGTAAATTGCCGTTTTTAAACGCTCAGTCCAAGCAAGATGGTTGATTTGCCACCATGACTGAAATATTGTTTGATTGCAATCTGGATCGGGGAGTTCTTCTTTGAGTTGTTGCAAGGATTGCTGTAACCCAACATCAAGTACAATATTTAGGGCATTGCTGAGGGCATGGACACAAGCACGAGCATGAGCAAAATCGGTGGAGTCAATAACGCATTCCAACACCAGGTTATCTAATAACGCATCGAGAAAAATACCTTGATCCAGAGTACAAGCAAGAGCGAAGTGAGGAGCAACATGAGGAGTTTGCGTAAGACCAAGATAAAAAGCACGAGTTGCAACTAAAGTAGGTTGGGGTATAACCAGAGATTTTTGACTTGCCCAGGTTAAAAACTTTTGGAGATAAGCATCTTGGGCGCCTAGGGCATCGATTTCTTGCTTCATCAATTGTACGAGGTAGTCTGCACTCCGCAACATAGCAGTAGTCAACAAAAAGATTTCGCGCCATCGTGGTTCGGTGATGTGACTAACTAAACCTTCTAAGGCTCGTAATGACTGTAAATTATGACTGGCAACGATTTTTCGGGCAGTGAAGTATTCTTGAAACGTTAAAGAGGAAAAAGAGAAAATTCCCCGTACTCGTTCCGCTAATAGTCCGTGTTGCAACTCAATTGCTTTTAGCACCACTTCGCTATCGAGTTGTAATTCTTCCGGCTCGGTAGGAGCATTTGGTAAATTGATAATAAAATCGCTGATGTACTCTTCTGCGGCTCGTTGTTCAAAAAAATAATTCCCATGTTCAAATGTTACGGCAGCAATCTGACTCATCAGTTTGAGCTTTTGTGGTAATAAAAACCCATGATAAAATTCATCCCGTTCAATGCCTCTAATTTGATCCCATTTTCCTAAAAGAAGGTCTAGACATTGCTTATAGAATTCGGCTTTCTTGGAGGGAAATTCTTCTTGCCGATGGAATACCCAGCAAGCAAGATGTAGAAACAAGGGTGTCACTGCGAGTCGCCGAAATGGCAAGTTTTCGGGTAAATCCAGTTTTTCGATGAACTGAACTGCCATATCTATGTCTATTACATTGTCTCTAGTAAATACGGAGAACCACTTCTGAGCAAAGGCTACAATTTGCGATTGAGTAAAGGGAGCGATTTCGACATCGGTAAAGCCTTTGAGATTAAATGCTTTGGCAGCAGTTCGGCAGGTAACGATAAACAAATTCTGAGGATATTTCTCAGAAAATTTGCGAATTTCCTTCAAGATTTCGTTGTTGTCTTGATGCAGCACTTCATCGAGTCCATCCAATAACAGTAATACTGCTCTGTAAAGTATTGACAACCCTCCGGCTGACTATTACTACTCTTACTTT
>CAYMZW010000781.1:0-2605 GCA_964395005.1 uncultured Rivularia sp. | reverse complement strand
ACAGTGACTAAAACTAATTCAGATTTCCTTGCAACTTCTGACCCTACAGTGGCAGAGTTAATTAATGACGAACTAAAGCGTCAACAAGATCATTTGGAGTTGATTGCTTCAGAAAACTTTACTTCTGCGGCTGTATTGGCTGCTCAAGGTTCGGTACTGACGAATAAATACGCTGAGGGATTACCGGGTAAGCGTTACTATGGCGGTTGTGGAATAATCGACAAAATTGAGCAGATAGCCATCGATCGTGCTAAACAGCTATTTGGTGCAGCTCACGCTAACGTCCAGCCTCATTCTGGAGCGCAAGCCAATTTTGCGGTATTCCTAACTTTATTGAAACCCGGTGACAAAATCATGGGAATGGATTTATCTCATGGGGGACACCTTACCCACGGTTCGCCCGTAAACGTTTCTGGTAAGTGGTTTGAAGTTTGTCATTACGGCGTTAGTCAAGAAACAGAACAGCTAGACTACGAACAAATCCGCGAGCAGGCGCTAAGGGAGCGTCCAAAGCTCTTGATTTGTGGATATTCGGCTTATCCTCGCGTAATTGATTTTGAAAAATTCCGCAGCATCGCTGACGAAGTTGGTGCTTACTTATTGGCGGATATTGCTCACATCGCCGGTTTGGTAGCAGCCGGACTTCATCCAAACCCCGTTCCTTATTGCGATGTAGTGACTACAACTACCCATAAAACTTTACGCGGTCCCAGGGGTGGTTTAATCTTGACTCGCGATGCTGATTTGGGCAAAAAGTTTGATAAATCAGTTTTCCCCGGTACTCAAGGTGGCCCACTAGAACACGTTATTGCTGGTAAAGCAGTAGCATTTGGGGAAGCTCTCAAGCCAGAATTTAAAACTTATTCTGCTGCTGTAATTGAAAATGCCCGTGCTTTAGCCAATCAATTGCAAAGTAGAGATTTAAAAATTGTCTCCAACGGCACAGAAAATCATTTGATGCTCGTAGATTTACGGTGCATTGGCATGACTGGCAAAAAAGCAGACCAGTTAGTCAGTGGTGTAAATATCACTGCGAATAAAAATACAGTTCCTTTCGATCCAGAATCTCCTTTTGTTACCAGTGGCTTAAGACTCGGTTCTCCTGCCATGACAACGCGAGGCATGGGAGTTGCAGAATTTACTGAAATTGGTAATATAATTGCCGACCGTTTGTTAAATCCCGATTCAGATAAAATTGCTGAAGATTGTCGCCAACGTGTAGCTTCTTTATGTAAGAGTTTTCCTCTATATGAGCATATTGGAGTTCCCGTACCAGCTTTAGCGTAATTAACTTAAACCCTTTCCTACAATAAAGCTAGATTTATATAATTCCTCCTTTTTTAAGGGGGTTTTTTATTGCCCAATTCCCTATTTCCCATTCCATGAATACCGTATAAACACTGAAATAACGATGTAATAATTATTTGTATCAACTTACCAACTCTTTATCTAAAATTCTAAATGAATTTAAATTTGTATCGTTCTTATGCTGACAACTATATAAATCTTAGTAGTAATAGAACAATGCGATTTTCTACTCAATATATTTTTTCTACTTGTCTAATACTGTAAACAAGCGATTTTTTTATGCAGATGCTACCTGCTCAGATTTATCATCTGATAGCTTTCTTATTGGCTGCTGTAGTTGTTCTCTGGACTACTCCTGATGTCAAAAATATTGGTATAAAAAGCGGACGTTTGGATAAACCCGATGACCGAAAAGTTCATCAAAGTCCAATGGTACGTCTTGGAGGAGTATCAATCTTCGCAGGTACTGTTATTTCTTTATTAATGGTTTGGTGGTTGGGTGGATTTGGATTTTTACCACCAGATAAGGAATGGCAAATCTTGGGTGTAACTGTTGGTGGTTTGGCTTTTTTCTTGATTGGTTTAGCTGATGATTTATTCAATTTGTCTCATGAAGTACGCTTACTAATCCAAACTTTAGTAGCAGGTTGTGCCTGGAAAGCAGGAGTAAGTATTGATTTTCTCAGCATTCCGACAGGAGGATTGATTCATTTGGGTTGGTTGAGTTTACCCATCACTGTTATTTGGCTGGTGGGTATGGTAAACGCAATTAACTGGATTGATGGCTTAGATGGTTTGGCTGCTGGCGTATCTGGAATTGCGGCGATGATAATGTTGATTGCCGCTTTATTTATGCAGCAGCCAGCGGCAGCTTTAATCGCCGCAGCCCTTTCTGGAGCTACATTTGGATTTCTCCGTTATAATTTCAATCCCGCACAAATCTTTATGGGAGACGGTGGATCTTATTTTATTGGATTCACTTTAGCTTCAGTAGGAGTAATCGGTTTGGTGAAAATACCTGCTGTAACTGCGGTTTTATTGCCATACGTAATTTTGGCGGTTCCGATTGTCGATATGTCAACTGTAATTTTAGGGCGAATTTCACAAGGTAAATCACCTTTTCTCGCCGATAAAACTCATCTGCATCATAGATTGCTAGAAGCTGGTTTATCTCATAGATTGACAGTTTTATTTATTTATTCTTTAACTTTATGGGTAGGAAGTCTGGCATTAGCTATTGCTGGTATACCTAGCGGTACTGTTTATGCTTGTGGTAGCACTTCTTTACTTAGTTATA
>CAYMZW010000780.1:0-2607 GCA_964395005.1 uncultured Rivularia sp. | reverse complement strand
TATTTCTTCCGATAGCTATCGAAAGGTTGATGCGTTCATACCGTTACTTCAGATACAATTTTAATGTTATTGATCGAGGAAAAATTTGTGGTGCTATCGAAAGGTTTTGAGATTGAGATGTATACTGGAACGCCTCAAGGTGACATCGTCGGTCTCTCTGACAAAATTACCGCTGCAATGGAAGGATTTATGCGGGAACCGGATAGCCGCAATGTTGAATACGTAACTGCTCCATTTTACGACTACGAAAGACTTCTATGTGGTTTAGTATGTCCTCGTTTGAAGTTAAGAAAATATCTCAATCAACTAGGTAACTATACTTTAATTCCTGGAAGTACCTTATCTTTAGGAGGAAGCGAGAAATTTTTCCGTTCCGATCCAAATAATCCTTATCACGATTACATAGAAAATACCTACGGTACTAAAGTAGTTACCGCTAGCGTTCATATTAATGTAGGCATTAGCGACCCCGAAGTACTGATGCGAGCCTGTCGTATTATCCGCTTGGAAGCCCCTTTATATTTAGCTTTGAGCGCTTCTTCACCCTTTTTAGATGGTAAAGCTACCGGATACCATTCAACTCGCTGGGGTCTTTTTCCACAAACTCCTTCATCTGTCCCTTTATTTGAAAGCCACGAACATCATATTCGCTGGACACAAGAGCAGTTAGCTAAAGGCACAATGCAAAACGTGCGACATTTGTGGACATCAGTCCGACCAAATGGCGATCGCCGTCCCTACGATCTAAATCGTTTGGAGTTGCGAATTTGCGATTTAGTTACCGATCCGATTGCATTATTAGCGATTACAGCTTTGTTAGAAGCGCGTTTGCTACAGGTAGTGAATAATCCAAATCTCGATCCTTTAGTAAAAAGTAGTTTCTCTCCTGAAGAATTAATCGCGATTACAGCCCGAAACGAAGCTGCTTGCGCCCGAAACAGCTTGGATGCTCAATTAATTCATTGGGTTGACGGTAGAACTATTACAGCTAGAGACTGGGTAAACGAACTTTACGAACCTCTCTCTACTGTTGCAAAACAACATGGCTTTGGATGCTTCCTTTCACCGTTGCAAAAAATTATTCGTGAAGGAAATCAAGCACAGCGATGGCTGCAACTTTATGGATTAGGTGTTAGCACTCGTAACGTAATTACTCAGGCAATTAATTCTATCGAAGAACGAGAATTAGAGCTTGAAGATAAATTATGTTCATTATTAATGGCTTAACCTTTTTCTCCTTTTTTCTCAAAAGATGGTATATTTTGCCGGAAGCACAGAAAATTGTCATCCTCAAAAGTTTACTATCTTTTAACATTTCCTTTAAATAGTCTTCACATAAGCATTTAACAAACATCATAAATGCTTTAATTTTTTTTATATGTTGTCATAGATTGCTAAATATTAATAAAAGCTATATGTGTATTCTATCCTAAGATAGATTTGTAAACACGAACACATTGTTTTTTTTCATACAATTACTTGATTGCTAATGCCACAAATAGTTTTAGTTCATCCGCAAATTCCTCCTAATACAGGCAATATTGCTCGTACTTGTGCGGCTACAGGTACTGAATTGCACTTAGTTGGTCCTTTAGGTTTTGAAATCAGCGATCGTTATCTAAAACGTGCAGGCTTGGATTACTGGCCTTATGTAAAGCTGCATAATCACGAATCTCTAGAAGCATTCAAAACTCTACATCGTGCCCGTGGAGGAAGACTGTTAGGATTTAGCGTCAGAGGTAATTTAAATTACGCTACTTTTGATTATCTTGCAACCGACTGGCTTTTATTCGGCAGTGAAACTACAGGCTTAAGTGCAGATGCTTTGGGTTCTTGCGATGCAACCCTTTACATTCCGATGAAAGAACCCAACGTTCGCAGTTTAAATCTTTCAGTAAGCGTTGCAGTGAGCCTATTTGAGGCTCGTCGTCGATTAGGCTATCTTTAGAAGATTCTGGTGTTGAAGTAGAATATTAAGTACGGTTTACTACTTAAGTAAAAATGCCTCCCAAAAAAATAAAATATTCACTTGACTTATATATTGATAGGATAAATACTTATTAAAAAATTTTAGTTATGTTTTAAAGGATACTTGTTTTTTAAGAGATGTATGATAATTAATGAGAAATACTTACTTATGAGAGTAGTTACATATAAGAAATTTGTATAGGTGAAAAGATGTTTGTCTTAAATCGAATCATAGATTTTTGTTAATTGGAATTATCCCGATAACTGTATTTAGTCAGGGTAAAGTTTGGTAGGGCAAGCAGTTGAGGCTCCGTTACAATCCCTGAGACTTTTTTGAAGAGTAAATTTACTTGCGAGTAAATACGGTTGTACTTTAGGGAAAAATCAACGTAAAGTCTCGGTTGGGAAGACGGAATATGGCACACCCGATGGGTGTTATCTACAGCAAAGATATCCTTATTCCGTAAATTGCTATCTATAAAGGTCGTAATTACCCAAACATGAAGTGTAAACGTCTGATTTTTACTAGTAAAGTTAATGTTTTGTTGAAGCAGATGTAAGTCTTCTATATTTCTGTATTAAGCAAAACAATATCTGGGTGTAGTTAATGTAATGGACAAGTAAGCACAAAAGTTTATT
>CAYMZW010000779.1:0-2611 GCA_964395005.1 uncultured Rivularia sp. | reverse complement strand
CTTTTGCATGAGGAAGGATTTTACCGCAACCAACTTTACCTATCAGGAAATCTTCGGGTTTCATGGTGGCAATTTGAGAAGCAGTTTCCGTCATTCCGTAAGTAGGAGCTAATCTAATGCGATGAAATCTAGCTTTATGCAATAATTCATCCCAAGCTGGGGCACCTCCTAAAAGAACGGTTTTGAATTCACTAAGCCATTGAGTTAAATTTGATTTTTGTAATAAACTTTCTAGCTGGGTGGGAACTAAAGATATAAAAAAATCAAAGTTATTAATATTATGTTTTTGAGCTAATTCAATCTCTTTAAAAGACAAAATAACTAACTTACCACCAGTTAGAAAACAACGCATAAACTGCATTAAACCGCTAACATGATACAGCGGCAATGTACAGAAAGAATTAATTTGATCTGCTTCAAAATATTTTTGAAATCCCTTTACCGAAGCCGTCAAAGTATCCCAAGTATGAACGGCAAATTTTATTTTACCCGACGAGCCACCCGTAGAAATCATGATGTGTGGGGATTGGGGATGGGGGATTGGGAATTGGGTATTGGGAATATCTGGTTTTACTAAATCAAATACTTGCTGCCATTCTTGTTTTCCCCAATCGGGATTACATAAAAATACGGGACAATTTGCTTTACAAGCTGCGATAAAAAGGGCTAAAAAACGTGTGGGTTCGCGTTCGTTTAAAAGAATTTTTGGTAGATAATAATTTTCTTGTTTAAACTTAATAATTTCTAAATCAAATTTTTCAATTAGCTCAGTTAACAAATGACTATCTTCGCAAATTAAACAGTCATTATTTACAAAATTTGTGAAGTATTCTTCCATAAATTATCCAAACAAACTTGCTCCGAATCTGTAAAGAAATGATTGACACCAAAACCTACTGCTCTTTTTTGCTGCGATAATTCTCCGGCTAATGATAGTGCTGCTTCTCTGCCGATACTGGTTTCAAAAACCGATGAAAATACAGTATCAATTTTATGGGTAAGACAAAATTCCCGTAAACGTGATGGGGAGCCGATTATACCAGCTTTGATAACGTAAATTCCTCGCCAACCTTTTTGATAGCAGCTTTGAAGTTGTTCGAGTGTAGCTACAGATTCATCTAAGGCTATTTTCGTAGTGTAGCTACGACTTAATTCCAACATTTCTGAAAACCTATCTACCGAAAGTGGTTGTTCAATAAATTCGATTTTTAAATCAATATCATTATTTTTATTGATATTATCGCACTTTTGCAACCAAATCTCAGCTTCCTCATAGCTCAAGCCACCATTCGCATCCAGCCTTAGTTTTGTGAAAGCGGGTAATTCTCCAGCTAGTAAGTCAAAAATAAATACTTCTTCGGCAACAGGATAAACGCCGATTTTCCATTTAAAACTATGAGAGCCGATATCCCATACATTTCGCCATTGACTCAAAGCTGCTTTACCAGCAGGTAATAAAATGCTAAAGGTGAGATTTTCAGACAACGAGCAAGCAAAAAAATTATTTTCTTTTACCATTTCTAGTGCTGACTCAAACCCAAACTGACAAGCAGGTAATTCATCGGGAATTGAAAAAATTGTTTCATCAGTAATTTCGTTTGATAGTTGCCGACAAAATGAAACCGCTTCTTCGATAGTTTCCGAGCCAAACCAACTAATCGGAGCAATTTCTCCCCATCCCACTTTCCCAGCTTCATCGTGAAGACGAAGAATAACACCATCCCGATTTTCCCAAATACCGTGAGACGTATTTAAAGGAATTGCGAATTTGCGACTATAAGAGCGAAATTCAAATTTGTACATAATTTTGAACCAATAAAGAGGGGGAGAGAGGAGAGAGGGGGGAGAGGGGGTAGAGGGGGTAGAAAATATAACTTATAACTCCTAATTCCTAATTCCTAATTCCTAATTCCTAATTCCTAATTCCTAACTCCTAACTCCTAACTCCTAACTGCTCACTGCTCGCTGATTCACAAAACAAACCCTAATCCTAATAGCAAACAACACCAAAATTGCATTGCGATCGCGACAAATTTGGAGTTGCTAATTTTAAGAGGTTGGTTGTGATTTTGCGCGACGTGGTTACATAGTTTTAGAGCAAAAGGTAAACTAAACCAGCTTAAAAGCGTCCATAAAGGAAAAATTCCAGAAATTACAAATATCAATATCAGCGCGTAAATACTGGCAGTTAAGCAATTTAAAACTTGCGAACCTCTTTGAGTTCCAAGACGAACAATTGGCGAAAGTTTTCCTGCTGCTAAATCATCTTTTACTTGATGAAAATGGGAACAAAATAATATCAAAGTGGTTGAAATACCAACGATTAACGAAGCAGCTAAACTCGTTAAAGACCAACTTTGAGTTTGACTGTAATATCCTGCTGCTACTCCCAAAGGGCCAAACGCAAAAAAGCAAAGTATTTCTCCTAAACCTTGATAGCCCAAACGGAAAGGAGGTCCTTGATAAAGATATCCTAAACCGCAACAGAGCAAAATTATTCCAATCAAAGTTAAGTCTTGTTGCCACCAGCTAATTGCTAGTATTCCGAGCAATCCTAGACTTAAAAAGCAATTTCCCAGCCAAAATATTAATTGTCTATTGCCCGTCAAAT
>CAYMZW010000778.1:0-2613 GCA_964395005.1 uncultured Rivularia sp. | reverse complement strand
ATTCTACACCCAAAGCAAAGAGCAGAAAAGCAACTCCAAACTCAGCCAAAGATTTAATTAAATCTGCATCATTCAATAACTTTAAGCCGAAAGGACCTACAATCAATCCGCTAGCGAGATATCCTAACAAAACGGGTTGCTTGAGCTTATTGGCAATATATCCACCCAGCGCCGATGCACCCAAAACTGTGGTAAAATCCACAATTAAACTATGTCCTTCTGCTGCCATATTTCCCTTGATTCGGTGAGCTTTCAATATTAGGTTAACGCGATAATAACTATAGACAAAGCAAATCAGTCTATAGGAATATTTTGTAAACTATAAAAAATGAGTATCTACCTTATACGACATGGAAAACCAACAGTTTCTATAAAAGAAAAGGTTCGCGGCAATCAATTCTTAGATTTTATGAAGCGCTATGATGCTGCGGGGATAGCAAGCGAATCGATACCACCAGAAGATTTAATTGCAGTTGTACAAAAAGCTAAGGTAATTTTTACTAGTAATTTAAATCGTACAATTGATTCAGCTAGAATTCTTCAGCCTCAAATTCAACCAATAAGTAATTCAATTTTCCGAGAAATAAACTGTTGACGAAATTTTTCTACAAGTGCGAAACTATCGGCTTTGAGTTGGGCAATTATTTGTCGATTACTATGGGAATTAAAAATTCATCCCATTACTGAGTCACCACTTGCTACCAGACACAGAGCTAAACAAGCAGCAGAATTATTAATACAAGAATATCAGCGTCATGGTTTGGTTCTTTTAATTGCTCATGGAGGAATAAATACTTTTATTGCTAAGGAATTAAGGCTTTTAGGATGGCAAGGTTCTCGAAATCTTAATAATCAGCATTGGGGATGTACGAAATATTCTTTAAAGGTTTGAAATATACCTCACAAAATCTACCTCAAAAAATTATAGGAGTTTCCGTCACTAACCAATAAAAATCCGAGATGTAAATTCCGGCACTCCCTTAACATCAGGTTGTAAATGAAAAATTGCACCAGCACCATCACCTTCTGTATAACGGTCATAACCTCCGGCAGTGGTAACATACATCTCGCTGTAATCTGAACCACCGAAAGCCATACAGCTAACTTTTAATGCTGGAAATTCTATACGTAATACTTCGGTACCGTCTGGAGCGTAACGATACAAATGTTTTCCATCCCAACGAGCCGACCAAATATAACCTTCACTATCAACTGTCATTCCGTCGGGAACTCCTTCACCTCCGGGGATAACTATATGATTTTTCTGCTTAGTAATATCACCTGTTTCTTTGTTGTAATTAAAACCGTAGATGGTGCGAGTGTCGGAATCGGTAAGATAAAAATATTTTAAGTCAGGAGAAAAACCCATACCGTTGGGAACTAAAAGGTTTTCTAAGATTACATGAATCGAACCATCGGTATCTATGCGGTAGAGTCTGCCTTTATCTTCTGGGGTTGCCATAGTACCGGAAAAAACCCTTCCCATTGGATCGGCGATCGCGTCGTTAAAACGAGTATGTTTTTCTGCGGGAATTTCATTAATTAATGTCGTAATTTTACCTTCTTCCCAGCGTTCGATGGTTCCTTTGGTTTTGAATAAAAGTAAAGCACCGTCAGCTTGCAGAGTTAAACCACCAACGGATTCCCCGGAGTAAATTTCAGCATGGGTTTTTGTTTGTGGATTGTAGCGAAACAGCTTTCCTCTAGGAATATCCGTCCAGTAGAGACATTGTTGCTGGGGATGCCAAAGGGGACATTCAGCGTTGTGGTGTGTGGAGTCTACAATAATTTTGGGTTCTAGCATGGGTTGGGAGGAGGAATTTTTAAAGAATTATTCCTTTTATTGAAACGCAAAGGTGCGCGGAGGTAAATATTTAATCAAATAATCAAATATCAACATTTATCTGTTCTATCTGTCTAGCAGCTTTCTCCCAAAGCTTTGCTGAAGTTTCATCTTGCCAATGAGTTCTTAGATTTTCTGCTTTTTTATGACATATTCGCTCTAACATTTCTAAGATTGTAGATAATGTCAATTTATCAACTAACCCTTCCACAACTTCCATATATTCTTTGTGTAGCATAGTTAGCTCCTTGATGTCCGCTAATATCTTATGAAAAAATCAGCCAAAATGCTCTCAACTTCGCAAATATTTAATTAAGATTTATTGCTCATTTAGAACGGTATTTTGTCTGCTTATATACCTAGTTTAACATCTAATACAATAGTCAATTTCTATGATTTATATAAATAAATAAAGCTGGTTGTGGAGGAAAACTTATATTAATTTGGAATGGCTGCAACTGGCATATTTTGTAGGGTGCTGTGACACTTAATTGAAATAAGAACGTAGTAATAAGGGCCTCCGTGTCACCCACCATCCGAGTTTTGTGACACGCAGCCTTATTCGAGTTAATATCTCAAATAGTAGATTGACGGGTTTAGTTACAAATAACCAAACCCGCCAGTTTTTTGATTAGTAGTCTTTTTATTATTTGGAATTGAATCTATACATTAAAACTACAGCTTAGCTTGAGCAATGTAAAGCAGTTTTAAGTTGACTGCAATTAATTTGTCTGATGCCATGATTAATTCAAAAACTCAATCCCCTGTTT
>CAYMZW010000777.1:0-2628 GCA_964395005.1 uncultured Rivularia sp. | reverse complement strand
AGCAGAAAATTACTAAAGCTGAAGCTTTGAGACAAGCACAAATAGCTTTGATTACTAACGACTATTCCGCTGTTGGTGGGAAACGTGGTGGGCTTTTGGTTGAAGGGAATGGTGATGAAAAATTAAAGCAAGCGGGTAATAAGCTGCAACATCCTTATTATTGGGCACCCTTTATTTTAATTGGGAATGGGTTGTAGAGATGTTACATAAAGCTTTTCGGTTGAGTGCAATACACTCGAAACCTCACCCCGCGCTGACGCGCACCCCTCTCCTTGTCAAGGAGAAGGGAAGGAAGAATTCTTACACCCCTCTCCCTTAATAAGGAGAGGGGCTGGGGGTGAGGTTTCTTAAGAAGAAAGATAAGTATACCGACTCAAACTTTGCTCGTAGGTTTCCAACAGTCGCTGAGACTGCGCGATAGTTATTTGATTTCGCTCTAAGGCTTCTTCGCAACGCTGACGAATTCTTTCTACCATGTCTTCGGCATCGTACTGTACGTAACCTACTACTTCACTCATGGTGTCGCCTTTAACTACGTGCTTGATTTGATATCCTTTTGGCGTTAATTGAATATGAACTGTATTTGTGTCGCCGAAAAGATTATGCAAGTTACCCATGATTTCTTGATAAGCTCCATTAAGGAACATACCTAAATAATAAGGTTCTCCTGTTTTAAAAGGATGTAATTCCAATACAGATTTAACGTCTCGCGAGTCGATAAAGCTATCAATTTTTCCGTCGCTGTCGCAGGTTAAGTCGGCTAAAATACCGCGTTGCGTGGGTTCTTCATCTAAACGGTGTATGGGCATTATCGGGAATAACTGATCGATCGCCCAGCAATCGGGTGCCGATTGAAACACTGAAAGATTTATGTAATAGATAGAAGACATGATTATTTCTAAGTCTTCCATATCGTCGGGTACGTATTCTTGCTGTTTAGTGATGTTAAGAATTTTATAACAGCAAGCCCAGTATAGTTGTTCGGCTTTGGCTCTTTCCCTTAAAGATAAAATTCCTAAATTGAAACGACTAATAGCTTCTTCTTTGAACTGAACTGCATCGTGATAAAATTCTTGATAATTCTCTTCGTTGATAGATTGGTAGGTTTCCCATAAGTAGGAAATTAGATGGGATTCACCTTCTTGAACTGCTTCGGGTGTTTCTAATGGTACTTCGCTGGTACTAAGAACATCAAAAATGAGTACTGACTGATGGGAAGCAACGGCTCTTCCGCTTTCGCTGATCAGTATTGGTACGGGAATATCTTGTTCTTTACAAGCATCTTTTAACTCTGCCACAATATCGTTGGCATAGTTTTGCATATTGTAGTTTTTAGAAGCGTAAAAATTGGTTTGAGAACCGTCATAATCAACTCCCAAACCGCCACCAACATCAAGATATTTCATATTTGCCCCCAAGGAAACTAACTCTACATAAATGCGGCTTGCTTCTTGGATAGCATCTTTAATTACATTAATCGCCGAGATTTGCGAGCCGACATGGAAATGCAAAAGCTGTAAAGAATCTAACAACTCGGCATCTCGTAACTTATCAACAGCGCGAATAATTTCCGGAATATTCAAACCGAACTTAGCGCGATCGCCACTTGAAGTTCCCCAACGTCCCATTCCTTGAGTACTAAGCTTGGCGCGGATTCCCAAGATTGGTTTAATTTCTAATTGACGGCTAACTTCAATAACTAAATCAACTTCTTCAATTTGCTCTAAAACTATAATTGGAGTTTGCCCCAGTCGCTGAGCTAACATTGCTGTTTCAATATATTCACGGTCTTTATAACCGTTACAAATTAATAATGCGCCCTCAGTATCTAACAAAGCCAAAGCAATCATTAATTCCGGCTTGGAACCTGCTTCTAATCCAAACTGATGCGGTTTGCCAAAACGTACTAAATCTTCAATCAAATGCCGTTGCTGATTGCATTTGACTGGAAATACACCTTGATAAACACCAGGATAATTGTAGCGAGCTATAGCTTTAGCAAAACAAGCATTAAGACGTTCGATTCTGTCTTCCAAAATATCAGAAAAGCGAATTAGCAGAGGCAAACCCAAATTACGCAGTTTGAGGGCTTTAACCAATTCGTACAAATCCAGAGAGCCACCACGTTCGCCTTTTGGAGAAACTGTAACATGACCAGCCGCATTTATAGAAAAATAAGGCTGTCCCCAACCCTCAATGCGGTACAGTGCTTCACTTTCTTCGATTGTCCAACTACTTAGGGGCGAATTTAATATCGTACTAGGTGGCAGAAGTTTCTGATTTTTTTTATTGTTAGTTAATTTAGCTTTCGCTTTTTTGCCATTCAACGAGAATTTTCCGATTCCAGATGTAGCGCCTGACTCAACACCCATTTACAAGTCACCTTCGTACTTCACCCACGAGATTACAATTTAACGCATTCGAGTCTCTGTGGGAACATACGTTGGGTATAAATTTTTGGGTATTGGTAATTGGGCATAGGGGATGGGGGATGGGGCATGGGGCATAGGGGATTGGGCATGGGGTATAGAAAATTTTTAATTGGTAATGGGAGAGGGGGAAGAGGGGGAAGAATAAATAATTATTACCAATTACCAATTACCAATTACCAATTACCAATTACCAATT
>CAYMZW010000776.1:0-2632 GCA_964395005.1 uncultured Rivularia sp. | reverse complement strand
AACCCTCGCGGTTTTCTCGTCTTCCTTGCCAAACCCCGATAAATAACTGCATTTCATCCAACCAATAACGGTTATTTTCCGAAGGCGATCGCAAATCATATTTCCCCGATTCATCCAAGCGATGCACTTCTAAAGAGCCGCTTTCTGGTTCAAAAATAATATAGTTAGGAACTTGCAAAATTTGCTCGTAATAAAACCACTTTCCAGGTGGATAGGTGCGTTTGCTAGAATATTCTGTCCCTTGTGCATCCGAAAGAAATTCCATTACCACAGTTGGGATATCACCTTGCAAATTAGGGGTATAGCTGCGTTTAACTTCCTCTCTAGCCACGTTTATTTGGGGTACATAAGCCCAATCGGGTGCCTTTACGACAATTTTGTCATTTACAGTGGCGCAGATGCCGTAATTCGTCGTGAATAAAGCAGTGGACGGTAATCTCCCCGCCAATTCTAAACTTTCAGTAAGCACCGCAGCAATAGGCGGTTGATTGACATTATCCACTGGTTCATCGTCTAAAATGAAGTCTTCGGGTAATAATTCCCAAGTAATATTCATTTAGTTGTTAGTCGTTAGTTGTTGTTGGTTAGTTGTTATTGAGGTAAAGGTTAAAATTCTCCCCCTCTCCCCATCTCCCCATCTCCCCATCTCCCTATCTCCCTCTCTTCTTAAGAAAGCACTTGCGGCTGACTATACTCGGTACTATCATCAGAAGGCAACGGAATAAATTCGTCTTCGTCGGGTACTTTACTAAACTTGCCTTCTTTCCAATCTTGTTTTGCTTGCTCAATCCGTTCGGCACGACTTGACACTAAATTCCACCACTTGTAGCGATCGCCTACTGGTTCTCCACCGAATACGATACATCTTGCGTCAGTATTTGCACTTATCTTAACTTCTCTACCAGATTTCAATACGGCTAGCTGATGTTGTTCCAAACTATCTCCATCAATACTCAAACCGGGAGTAATACTATAAATTGCCCTTTCGCTGTAGAGTTCGGGCAAGGTAAACTCTGTATTCGATTTTAGCTGCACGTCTAAGTAAAACATTGGTGAAACTGTTTCAACTTTGGAAGCACGATTGAAAGCATTTCCTACAACTAAAGTTATCGTCACACCGTTTTCACTCCAAACGGGTAAATTATCTGCTGGATAATGACGAAACCAAGGTTCAGTTTCTTCATGTTCGTTGGGGAGAGCAACCCAGATTTGAATGGCGTGTAGAGTAGCGTCTCGATTTCTTGATTCATCGGGAGAGCGTTCGGAATGCACGATACCAGTACCCGCACTCATCCAGTTAACAGCACCGGGTTTAATTTCTTGAACGGTACCCAAACTATCTCTATGCAACAATTCCCCTTCTAATAAATAAGTTACAGTTGCCAAATTTATATGAGGATGAGGCCTTACGTCAACACCTTTCCCAGCAGGAAAAACAGCAGGCCCCAAATGATCGAAGAAAATAAAAGGGCCAACCATTTGGCGCTCCTGTTGAGGAAGACAGCGACGAGCTTCAAAGCCTCCTAAATCCTTGAGGTGGGGTTTGATAATTTGATTAATACTAGACATAAATTTGCCTTAATAACTATAGATGCTTTGCTTTTGATTTTACGATTTATTTTACGACGAATACTGCTTATAAATCGCTCTTTAATAATCCCCAACAAAGAACATCAAATAAACCGTTTCGAGTTTTTGTATGTTGTCTTAAACATCCTTCTAATGTAAATTTATTCTTTTCTAAAACTCTTGCTGAAGCTTTATTAAAATCAAGAGTATGAGCGGTAAGACGAGTTATTTCCAGATAATTAAATGCATATTGAACAAAAACACCGAGCGCATCACTGATTAAACCTTTACCCCTATAAACTGGTGCTAACCAATAACCAACTTCTGCTCGATGCATTTCTCCTATATTTAAATCATCTATACCCATTGAACCAATTAAATAACCTTTAGAGTTGCGAAGCGCGAAAGATATTTCCTTTTCATGCCGATGAAGAAAATCTATGCGTCGCTCTATCCACCACTCTGCCATAGATTCGGTATAAGGGTACGGCATAAGTGGAATTGTATCTGAGATAGTTTTATCATTAAGATGCTCTAGATAAGCAGCTTTGTCATTTTTACGAATGCTGCTCAAATAGAAACCATCACGAACCTTGAGTTTCATTTGATCGGATTAAAAGTTGATAAATCAAATAATAAATTAGATATCTAATTCAATCCAATATCCAAAACCTAAAATTTATTTATTAGTATACTACCTCAGAACCTTGTCCCCAGAAACCATCATATTTAGTAACGCGCACATCTCCTAAAACTTTAGTTTGACAAGACAAACGGCGATCGCTATCAGAAGAGTGTGGAGGAAGCCCCAATCTTGCTTTCTCTTTCCAACCAGGTTCTGAAACCGAACCTTGTACCGCAACAGCACAAGTACCGCAAGTTCCAAGCCCCCTACAGTTAATTGTTTTTGAGTTGCCGTTATAAACATCAATGCCATTTTCTAATAAGACTTGACGTAAATTGCTACCGGATTCGCATTCAAAAGTTTTTCCTTGAGCAGTAACTTTAGGCATATTAGTAAATGTCCCCGATTTAAAAATTTTACGACTATACGAACTAATAT
>CAYMZW010000775.1:0-2635 GCA_964395005.1 uncultured Rivularia sp. | reverse complement strand
TCCTAATTCCTAACTCCCAACTCCTAACTCCTAATTCCTAACTCCCAACTCCTAACTCCTAATTCCTAACTCCTAATTCCTAACTCCCTACCGTAAAGCTTGCGATTTTCCACGGTTTGATTGTAAATGTTGTTGGTAGAGGACGTTCCAATAAATCTACAGATTCTTTTGCCTTTAAGCCGATATCGCTGGTGAGTTTAAATTCTGCTGTTTCCCCAACAGATTCATAACAACGCAGAATCCATTTTTTAGTATCGTCTTCGGCTTGTTTAAATGCCATTAATATTAAGTTTTGACCTGAGTTTTGACTGGAATTTTGACCGGATATACTTATAAAACTGGCTTTATCTTTCAATGTTTGAGTTTGCAATTTATTTTGACAAAGCACTACTTTTAAAGGTTGGTTAAATTCATATCCACGCTTTACCGTCTGCGCTTTCTGCCAACTTCCTGCATGAGGATACAAGGCATAACTAAATTCATGATTACCTTTGTCAGCTTGCGGATTCGGCCATTCCGGACTTCTCAATAAACTCAAACGTAATTGCCGAGGTTGAGCATCATAACCATATTTACAATCGTTTAACAAACTTACACCATAAGAATTGTCTTGTAAGTTAGGTATTTCCTTCTCTTTGTCTCTTTGTCTCCTTGTCTCCTTGTCTCCTTGTCCCATTTCTTCTGTCAAATCAGCCCAACGCAATGCGGGAACTTCCCATTTAGCTTTTTCTGCTGGTGTTTGGGGTTTGGTTGTGCGTTGAATTGCACCGCAGGGAATTTCGTAAGTTGTAAAATCTGCTTCTAAGTTCAAGGGAAAGGCTGCTTTTACTAAAACATGACGCTCTAACCAGTTGACTTTGGTATGAATTTTCAATATTTGCGAATTAACTTGCAAAATATAGTCTTGAATAAATTCCGATTCTCCTAACTGACGCACTACCCGCAATCGCTGCTGTAATATTCCTTGTTCAACCCATTCGATAGATTTTAGTTTAAGTGGTGGTAACTTTTTTTCGCTATAGTTAGGATCGATGTTCCATGCATCCCAATATTGACCTTCATCTTTAAAAGCTTGCAGTTGATTACCATTACCTGAAAGTATTTCGCGATTATTTAATTTATCGAATACGCTGCTTAAGTCTCCAGTTTCTTCATCTACGACTACTCGCAAAAATTCATTATCCAAAATAAACTGTAGCGCTATAGTTTCTGATTGATTTTGTGATTCTTGAGCAGTAGAAAGCCAATATAAGCAATAGCCAATCGCGGGAACATCCTTTGCTAAGAATAATAAATTTGCATCGGCATCGATTTGAGAAGTAATTTGATTGCCCGAAGTATCGTAAACTTGCCATTGTCGATTATTGGTTTGTGGAGGTAAACAAACAGATACAACTTCCGATCGCTGCCAATTAAGAGAATTGAAAACAACAACAGGTAAACTATCAGGTTTTGGTGGCTGTGGTAAATCAATTTGACTCGCCAAAGTTTCTAAAGACTGCTGTAATATTTGGGTTGCAGTATTTTGCATCTCCTGCCATTCCGGTTCTGCATCTTGGTAAACTTCCTCAATTGAGGAACCAGGTAAAATATCGTGAAACTGGTTAAATAAAAGTTTTTTCCAAGCAGCTTCGATTTCAGCTTTCGGATAATCGACACCACAGCATATAGTGGCCAAACTTGCAAACAATTCCGCTTCATACAGAAGATTTTCTCCGCGACGATTGTAAAGCTTTTGATCGCCGTGAGTAGTATAGCAACCGCGATGGAATTCTAAATATAGTTCGTCATTCCAGATTGGGAATTGGGAATTGGGCATGGGGGATTGGGGATTGGGGATTGGGGATTGGGGATTGGGCATAGGATTTTGAATCGTCTCCTTGTCTCCCCATCTCCTTATTCCCTCTTGCTTAATTTCTTCCAAATAGTTCTCAACGGTGGTGAATTCAAATTCGGGGCATAAAGGTGAACTTTCCCAGCGTCGGGCAATTTCGAGCATATCGCGAGTGGGGCCACCACCATGATCTCCGACTCCGGGAAGCCATAGATAATTTTGTAAACCCGTTTGTTTCTCCCAAGCAATGGCGTATTCTACCATTTTTACCGGATCGATACCTTGACCAATCGGCGCTGACATTAAACTAAATATTTCGCTACCGTCGGGCGATCGCCACCAAAAAGCACCGTAAGGAAAGTCAGTAGTATCGTTCCAAATTAGTTTTTCAGTAACAAAATACTCAACTCCCGCACTAACCATAAACTGAGGTAAAGTCCAGCAAAAACCAAAGCTATCAGGAAGCCACGCCACCGTAGAAAATTCGCCGAATTTTTCTTTTACGTAAAGCTGACCGTATAATAATTGACGAACAATCGACTCACCAGAAATTATATTTAATTCCGGCTCCACCCAAAAAGCACCGACAACTTCCCAAAGTTGATTTTTAACAGCTTTTTTTATTTGTGCAAATAAATCCGGACAATTTTCTTCCACCCAAGCATAAAGCGCCGGAGTCGAATGACAAAAAATCAACTCAGGAAAATCCTCTTGCAGCTTTAAAACCGACGCAAAAGTATTCTTAGCAGCCTCCCAAGTTTCGCTCACCCGCCACAACCAAGCCATATCCAAATGTGCATG
>CAYMZW010000774.1:0-2637 GCA_964395005.1 uncultured Rivularia sp. | reverse complement strand
AACAATGCCTATAATGTCGCAGCAAAGATTATCTACTTTTTTAGAAGAATCAAATCAAGCAATTGAAAGTACTCAAATGTGGGTAAAGGAGAAAAAAACAGCTAAAACTAGTAATATTAAAAGCAATTAGATCAAATTTATAATTTATTTATTTTTAATTATTTTGTGATACTTTATCAGAGATAAAAGGCAAATTTTATGAATTATGAACTTCAGACTTTATATTCGACAAATCAAGCTTTTAACTGCGATGTAATCACCAGTGATAAAGAGGAATATATGGGAAGGTTATATGTTCTAGCAACGTCCGATAGTATATTACATAACTTAGGAATTAAATCAGAATGGTTTCTTGCCCACGGAGAAGCAGATGTATTAATTAGCGGACATATTAACCATGAAGGTAAGTGGAGTTTATCTCCTTACCGAAATTTAGAACCGAGTTTTGAATACATAACTCGCAACAAATTATTTGACCAAGTTTTTAGTCCTGAGTATGTGTATGAATTGTCCTATTTACGCGAAGAATTAATTTCAAATATATCTCAGGTTGTAAATAATTCTGATGACTCTACCAATAATGAAGATGATGAAGATAATGCAATCGATAAGAAAAACGCAACTGTCATGGGTTCCCAACTAAGCATTACTCCTAACAATCTAAATGTATTAAGGGATTTAATAATGCATTCTTTTTCGGATAAGTTAGCCACTTTAGAGCAAGAAGTAGAGATAGAAATGCAGGCAGAAAATTTATCTAACGAACAACAATCAGCAGAAAATACCACAAATCTAACTGAAATTATGAATCACTTTCAACGCGAAGCCGCTCCAAAATTAAATAAAGATGAAATATTTGATGCTCAAATAGATTTAGTAGAAAGAATTATGGATGAGTACGAAAAGCAAAAAAAAGATGAGTTTATTTTTGCTCCTTTAGGGACTGTCACAATAAACGCTGAAGACAGTTGTTGCAGTTTAAAAGATTCGGAAGATGGACATACTATTTTTACCGCTACTTTTGATGCTGATATTATTCACGGATTAAACGATACTGATGCTCTTAAAATTGAGATGATTTTATATCAATTTGACAGGGAAGATTTTCGACGAACAAGGAATATTATCAAACAAGAAAATTTAACTAATCAAATCAATGCTTCCGAAATAAACCGAAATACAGGAATAGATTATGATTCATAGTTTACGAAAAGCTAAAAACGAAAGTTATCTGAATAAATTACTTGAAGGAAAAGATGCAGATTTTCAAAGACGGGTTTTAGCGGTAGCAGTCGAGCATGGACTATCTACAAGCGACCCTTTATTCCTAATAATGCTTTCAACTGGTCAACTTCAGGTGTTGTTGGAAGATAAACCCAACGAATTCAACCAATTATTTCAACGCTGGTCGGAAGCAATTTACGAGCATTTGGAGAAAGCCAAGCGTACTGCTGTTAGCGGACAGGAAGTGGAAATCCGCTCGATGGTCAACCGACTTATAAAGCATTGCGAGTCGAAAGAGCGAAGTCGTCTAGTGGTAATGTTACCAGCGATAGGATTAGTTGTAGCAGCAATTGGATTTGGTGTTTTGATTGGGTTGACTGTTCCGGTATGGTTGGCTGGTGGATATGCACCACAAAAACCTAAATTACTAACAGTTGCAGAGGTAGAAAGTTTGCGATGGCTAAAAAGCCCTCAAGGTCAGCTAGCTCGGAATATTGTTACTTGGAATTCTGAAAGTTTGACTAATTTAAACTGTACTAATAACCCACAGCAAAAGACTTTAATTAACAATGAAAAAGGAAAAGTTTTCGTTCGTAAAAGCGATTATTGTTTGCTAAGAGTAAAACCTCCTTAATCGAAAAATATTTAGATGAATTTACGATGCTATTTATTATTAATTAATCAAAGGAAGGAGGAAACAATGGAAGAATTAAACCCATCATGTCATGAACAAAATTACGACTTACCAATAAATAATCAATCAGAAATCAATCCATCAGTCAAATCTCATACAAGCGCTCAATGTACAGAGAAAATTCGCGTAGTAATTATTGAAGACCTAGAACTGACACTTATTGGTATTAGGACAGCATTACATCAATATGAAAATATCGAAATTGTTGGAGATGCTCTCAATTCAAAAGATGGTTTGACGCTATTAAATAGAACACAACCCCAAATTGTTATTATTGATATTGGCTCACCCTCCTTAAAGGGTATTCAACTAACAAGAGAAATTAAAACAAAATATCCAAAAATAAAGGTAGTAATTTTAACTTTGAATTCAGATAAAGAAACTGTATTAACAGCATTCGCTGCGGGTGCTAATTCTTACTGCATGAAGGATATCAAATTCGATAAATTAATTGAAGCGATACATTTAACCTATCTTGGTAAAACTTGGATTGACCCTACTATCGCAAATTTTGTACTTGAACAAGCCCTTCTTAATTCACTACATTTTAATAAATCCAGTTTAGATGAAGAAATGCTCAATCTATATACCTTAACGGGTAGGGAATTGGAGATATTACGGTTGATTGTGGATGGGAGTACTAATGGGGCGATCGCCGATCAACTTCACATCACTATTGGAACTGTAAAAAGTCACGTTCGCAATATTCTTAACAAAGT
>CAYMZW010000773.1:0-2640 GCA_964395005.1 uncultured Rivularia sp. | reverse complement strand
GCTAGTCTTTCGGCTGTAGTGATGGCGAGAACAATCTCTGAGTCTCCATTTTCTTCGATAGCTTGCTCAAGAATGCGATCGCTCCCATCTAACCAGTTATAAAGTGCTTTACCCGTTTTTACATAATCTTCTGGTCGTATAGTGTAGTAGTCGCTTTCTGCATTTTTTATCAACTCAGATATTTCCGACAAAGGTAGCTCACGGGAGTGGTAATTATTAGGATTATCCCAGAAATACCGGAACTCGGCGTAATCATCTCCAGCGGGTTTAAGGTCAAGGTGAAGGATGCTCATTGCTAGTTATTGCAATTTTTAAATCTGCTTAATTTCTTCTACTTAACTTGTTCTATATATTTCGCTAAAATAATCTCCGCTGATTAAAAATCCTCATCTTCTTCTAACATTTTGCGGATTTCTTCTAATATTTCTGATATATTTTGTTCTTTATCCGGTGATAAATTTTTACGTTCCCGACTGCCATCAGGAGCAATAAATAAAACACTTTTTTCAGATTGATTTTGACTCTCAACCTGCTCAATTTGGTTTTTTGGCTGACTTTCTTGGTGCTTGCGAATCTTTTCTTTTATCTGGTCTGCTGTTACTTCTGCTGCTACAGTCATAACAAAAGTAAGAATAGCTGCTTCAATAGTACCTAAATCTCTACTCGTTTCTTGTTCTGGAATCTCTAAATTTACAGATACACCTATTTCGGCTAATACTTCCTTTAATTCTTTTGCAGTTGAAACAGCACCTTGCCCTTCAATCACCACTTGGAAATTAGCCATATATTTATCCTTTAAATTGTTTTTAAAACCGTATTGCATTTATTTAAATTAAAATACGATACCGGATATAGGTAACAATATACTTAAATAGTTGTTCTCATTCCCAACTTATGCAGTAATGAAGATCATAATACCAGGGTAGCAGTTACCATTATCTATTGAATTAAGCTTACTCGCGCATCCCCAATTCTGGCTCTAACATCCCAACCGCTAAACTAAAACAAAACCCTTTCTTTGATCTCTTCCCATGCTCTCCACCGCTCCCAACTACCAAATCACCTGGGAAAAACTCCCCGAAGACTTTGTTTTAAACAACGAACCCGTGGATAATATTAATCAACTATTGCTCGCTGCTGCATTAACCGAAAGTCTAGAAATTGCAAATAAATTACCCGAAAATTCCCTTACTTCCACCAACTACGGAATCTGCGCTACAGTAAATCAAAAAATGGTGGTAAAAGCACCAGATTGGGCTTATATCCCTAAAATAACCGTATCCCGACAGGAAATTAAACGCAGCTACACACCACAACTTCAAGGTGATATTCCAGTTATCGTTATGGAATTTCTGTCCGATACCGAAGGTGGAGAATATTCAATTAAACCTACTTATCCTCCAGGAAAGTGGTTCTTTTACGAGCAAGTTTTAGAAGTTCCCAACTATATAATTTTTGAACCAGATAGCGGTGAAATAGAAGTTTATCAATTAGATGATTCAAAACGCTATCATCTGCAAAAACCTGATACTAATAATCGTTTCTGGATTGCTCAAATGCAGCTATTTCTAGGAGTATGGGAAGCAACTAGAGAAAATCGCAGCGGTTATTGGTTGCGGTGGTGGGATGAAAACGACAACCTTTTATTATGGGGTTCGGAAAAAGCAAATCAAGAAAGTCAACGAGCCGAAAGATTAGCAGCACAACTTAGAGCAGCAGGAATTGAACCAGAAATTTAAAAAATTATTAGTAATTCTAAAAAAGCCTTTTTATTTTAGGGAGTGAACAATTATCAGTTACCAATTATTATTCAGTTAAACATGAGAATACAGGGAAAGACATACAGTTTAAAAACCACAACTGACAATCTATTCCCCATATTTTTTGTTCAATTCCCAATAAACTGTTAACTGTTCACTGTTAACTGTTAACTGTTCACTGTTAACTGTTAACTGTTCACTGTTCACTGTTCACTGTTCACTGTTCACTGATTCAACTACGGATTAGGAGCATCATAAGGTGCTACGCCACTAAACTTAAGTTTTGCAGCACTAGGATTATCTCCAATTTTACGGGCAACAAAACGCACTTTTTCGCGACCTTCGTTGACTTTTTCAGGGAAGACACCATCAGCCGGATGTAAATACTGAGTTTCACCGTTAGGATAAATCCGGTAAATTTTGTAATCTTCTATCTTAGGTTTCATTTTCCGGAATTGAGCGCCTAAAGCAATGCCGTACTCTTTACGAGCAATTTCTAGCTTATTTTCGCCTTCAACCATCGTTGCAGCGCCGCCAGTAGGCATTTCAAATACCTGTTCCTTAGTGCTAGTCCAAGTAATCGCGTACTTCTCTTCTTCTACCGCTTTCTTAAGCAAGCCGCCGGTGCTGCCACCAAATAATGGAGTTTTTCCGGAGAGTGTTTCTGCCATAATATATTCTCTCAACGTTGAAACGTTTTTACGGCATCGTAACACTCCAACCGTAACCATATTACGATTGCGTTAGGAACTTTAACAATAGTTGGGAATTGGGAATTGGGCATGGGGAACAGTTAGGAGTTAAGAGTTGGGAGTTAGGAGTTAAGAGTTGGGAGTTAGGAGTTAGGAGTTAGGAGTTAGGAGTTAGGAGTTAGGAGTTA
>CAYMZW010000772.1:0-2656 GCA_964395005.1 uncultured Rivularia sp. | reverse complement strand
CCCTAACAATAATGACCGTATTAATACGTAAGCTAAAGTCGCTCTCTCAATTAAAATTAAATGCGATCGCCAATTATGCGGGTAACATCTGGTCAAACTTGCTCAGTTTTTTGCTGGTTCCAGTTTATCTGCATTATTTAGGTGTGGAAGCTTATGGTTTAATAGGGGGATTTTATGCGGTAATTTCATTTATTGCTTTGCTCGATTTGGGTTTGAGCGCAACTATTAAACGGGAAGTCGCTTTACGTAAGACTATCCCAGAAAAACTTTTAACGATACCAGACTTATTAAGAACAACAGAAATAATTTACTGGTGTACGGGTACGGTAATACTTTTGCTGATGGTATTACTTGCACAACCAATTAGTAGTCAATGGATTAATGCAGAAAATATTGCAAAAGCAACTGTCAAATGGGCGGTTATAATTTTAGGTTTAACTGTAGCTATTAGGTGGCCGGTTACAACCTATAGGGGAACTTTAATTGCTTTAGAAAAACAGGTACTACTGAATATTCTGGAAGGAACATTGAGAACTTTCAGAGAATTGGGAGCAGTATTAATCTTGGTGATGATTTCGCCAACAATTATCGCATTTTTGCTGTGGCAAGCATTCATTGCAGTTTTAGAAGTATTGTTAATGATGGTATTTGCTTGGCGCTATGTACCTCAAATTAAAAATCGAGCAAGTTTTAAGATAGAAATACTGCAAGAAATATGGCGGTTTGCAGCCGGAATAAGCTGGACGACGATAGTGTCAATTATACTGGCACAAATAGACAAAATATTGCTGTCTAAATTCGTTTCTTTAGAACAGTTTGGTTACTATATGCTAGCCAGTACCTTAGCTCAGAAACTTGCTATCATATTTCAACCTTTTGTTGTTGCTATTTCACCACAACTCATAGCATTAGCTGCTCAAACAGACGAACAAAAATTTATAAATTTCTTTCATAAAAGCAGTTTGTTTATATCGCTAACTGTAATACCCATAGCTTCCGCATTTATATTCTTTGCACCGATAATTCTAGAATTATGGACTCAATCCCCGGATGTCGCAACACAAGCATCGAGTATTTTAGCAATATTAACCTTTGGAGCTATGTTAGATAGTATTTCTAATATTTCATCTCAGATACAGCTTGCAATTGGAAAACCACAAATTGCAGCAATCTTTAATAGTTGTAGCGTAATTATTGTAATTCCAGCAATGTTATATATAGTTCCGGAGTTTGAGTTGTTTGGAGCCGCGTTAATAAAAACTGTTGTGAATATACTTTATTATTTAGTTCTTTCAAGAATTACCCATCGATATATTTTGCATCAAGAACATAGACGCTGGTTGATACAAGATACTTTAATTCCTGTATTAATATGCTTTACAGTTTTCTTTATTGTTTCGCAAATGCAAATAATTTTTACGGGAAAATTATTCGCAGTATTTTGTATCTTACTAGGAATAACAATAAGTTATGGCGTATTATTTGTATGGTATAAATATCAAGTAAAAATCGGAAAATTTCAGGTAAGTAACTAATATTTTTGGAGAGAAACATGAGACTATTATATTTTCACGCCCATCCAGTTTATGGTGCAACAGCAAATTATTTATTTACTTTAGCTGACAATGTGAATAAAACTGATTTTGAAGTAGGAATTTTATATCCTAGCTTTCCACAACTCCAAACTTTTAAAAAGCTTAAAAATGTTGATAATTTAGTAGTTGACTCTAAGTATTTTGAAGGTAATATAATTCGTTATGCTCCTTCAATTGCTAAAGAGATTAGAAAATTTGCTCCGGATATCATACATATTAATGACCCCAGTTTTTTAGGAGTAATTGCAGCGCGTCTTGCTGGTGTAAAGAAAGTGGTAATTACGCATCATACTCCCGAAGTCAAAGCTCAATATAACTCGAAAGGTAAATTAGCGAAAAATTTGGCGTTTAAATTAACAGATTCCTTTATTTTTACTTCAGACTACGACAAAGAAATAGGAGTGAAGTTAGATAATATTTGTCCTGCAAAATCTAAAGTAGTTGCTTTAGGACTAGATACTAATAAGTTTTCGCAGACTCAAAAACAAAGAAATATTATCCGAGAGAACATTAGAGAAAAATTACAGATTCCTCAAAACAATATTGTTATAGCAAGTGCTGGAAGATTAGTCGCTCAAAAAGCACAATCAGATTTAATTGAAGCTGCAAACATTGTCTGCTCTAAGCACGATAATGTTACTTTTGTTCTTGTTGGAAAGGGAAGTTTAAGAACTCAATTAGAAACTCAAATTGAAAATCAAGGTTTATCAGGAAAATTTTTATTACCTGGATTTGTGAACAATATTGAAGAGTTTTTATGTGCAGTTGATATGTTTACTATGTCTTCACTATTTGAAGGCTTATGTTACGCTGTCGTGGAAGCTGCTGCAATGAGTGTTCCGGTTGTAGCTACTGCTGTTGGAGGTATGCGCTATTCTGTCGCAGATAATGAAACGGGTTTCTTAGTTGAACCAAAAAACCCTGAAAAATTAGCAGAAAAGATAAATTTTTTAATTGATAATCCTGACATTGCTCAACAGATGGGAGAAAAAGGTAGAACAAGGTTTATGAAATTATTTACTTTAGAAAGGATGATATCTGAAACTGAAGCACTATATTGT
>CAYMZW010000771.1:0-2657 GCA_964395005.1 uncultured Rivularia sp. | reverse complement strand
TGGTGGTGTTCGGGGGTTGATGTGCTGAATAATTGGCACATGATGGAGTGGGGATGCTTCAAACCAAACCAGCCTCGTATAAATGAAAAGGGCAAATCTATTAAGTACGAACATCCTCCTTGTACCCCGACGCGGATATTTTGTCTGAGAGTACCGTTACAGGTTTGGCAGCAAGTAGCCCAGCGTTACAATGTAAAGCTACCTGAAGTGGCGATCGCTCATGATGGAGCCGCAATCGGTTTCTGGAAGTGGGTAATGGAAAACAACATTCCGGTAATTTTCTGCGAAGGTGTCAAGAAAGCAGCCACTTTGTTAACTCAAGGATATGCGGCTATTGGAGTACCAGGAATCACCAGCGGTTATCGAGTTGTTAAAGATAAATTTGGTAAAGTTATTCGTCGTCAGTTGATTCCGGATTTAGCAGCTTTTTGTATTACTAAACGTACTATTTATATTTGTTTTGATTTTGAAACTGAGCTTAAGAAAACTAACGCTGTAAACAACGCTATTTCTCAACTTGGTTTATTGTTTCAAGAAAAAAATTGTCCGGTACAAGTAATTGAATTACCGGGGATGGAGAAGGGAGTTGATGAATTTATTGTTGCTAAAGGTGCAGCGGCTTTCGATAAAATCTATCGTCAAAGCCTGGATTTAGAAATTTATCTTGCTCATATTAAACCCCATACTAATTTAACTTTTCCTCCGGCACTTACTGTTAACCGTCGTTATTTAGGTGAGATACCTTTTCCGACTTCGGGATTAGTAGGTGTAAAGTCAGCCAAGGGAACTGGAAAAACGACAGCATTACAAGAAGTTGTCAAGCAAGCATTAAACAGAAATAAACCCGTTTTATTAATTACTCATAGAATCCAGTTAGGAAAATTTTTGTGCGAAAAAGTTGGAATTAAATGGGGTGTCGGTTATAAAGAATGGGGAATTCAAAATACAGGCTTGTGTATTGATTCTATTTGGAAACTCAATCCTTCTGACTGGGAGGGAGCGATAATTATTTTAGATGAAGTAGAACAATCTTTATGGCATCTTCTACACAGCACTACTTGTAAAGATAAACGAGTTAAAATATTAAAATTATTTCAGCAGCTAATTTCTAAAGTTTTGACAACTGGAGGATTAGTTATTGCTCAAGATGCCGATTTATCAGATGTTTCTTTAGAATATCTCCAAAGATTAGCGGGAATACAGTTAACACCTTGGGTTGTAGTAAATCAGTGGAAACCGGAAAAAGCTTGGGATGTAACTTTTTATGATTCTCCCAATCCCACACCGCTAATTCAACAATTAGAATTAGATTTACTTGCCGGAAGAAAATGTTATATAACTACAGATAGTCGTTCCGGAAGATACAGTAGTGAAACCATCGAACGCTATTTAAAAGAACGTTTGGATAAATTACGGCATTTATATCCTAAAACTTTAATAGTCAGCAGTCATACTACTAATACTCCAGGGCATGAAGCGGTTGATTTTGTAGCATCAATTAATCAAAAAATTACTGAATATGATGCTGTTTTTGTAACTCCCAGTTTGGGTACGGGAATTAGTATAGACGTGCAGCATTTTGATAGAGTTTACGGAATTTTTCAAGGAGTAATTCCAGATACTGAAGCCAGACAAGCATTAGCAAGAGTACGCGATGATGTGCCGCGTGTTGTTTGGTGTGCCAAGCGAGGAGTTGGTTTAATTGGTAGCGGCAGCAAAAATTATCGATCGTTGTCTTTTTGGTATCAAGAAAATCAAAAAGAAAACCTGGCTTTATTGAGTCCAATGCATAAAATAGATGTCGATTTACCTTTAGTTTACGATCCGATTCATTTACGAACTTGGGCAAAATTATCGGCAAGGGTAAATGCTTCAATCAACTTTTATCGTCAATCGATGAAAGAAGGTTTAACAGCAGAAGGACACAATTTGTGGGTGCGTACCAATGATATTCAGAAGAATATAATTCGAGATTTGCGCCATGCATTTTTAGCCACCGATAAAGAAGATTTAGTAAATCGGAGAAGATTGATTATAGAAATAGTCAAAGTTAAAAAAGATTGGGAGCAAAGCCAGAGGAAATCTCAAGAAATTAATCATAAGATCAAGAAAATTAAACAGCAGAATCAATTAGCGATCGCCACTGCTGTAACTAACGCTCCAGATATAAATTATTTAGAATACGAACAGCTATTAAAAAAACATTCTTTGACAGATAACGAACGTCACAAAATCAATAAATACTTTCTTAGAAAAAGATACGGTGTACAAGTCACACCCCAATTAAAATTACAGGATGACAGAGGATATTACTATCAATTACGAACCCATTATTATCTAACTCATGAGCGCGAATATTTTCATATAAGAGATAAACAAGAATGGAATCAACAGCTATCTTGCGGCGAAGGAAAAGTTTTTCTCCCAGACTTAAAAATTTATACTCTGAGAATAGAAGCCTTACGAGCATTAGGTGTTTTACAACTACTCGAACCCGGTAGAATCTTCAGCGAAAATGATGCCGATTTAATATTGCTGAAAAATACCGCATTGCAGTGCAGCAGACACATTCAACGAGCGTTAAATATTAATTTGGCGGTAGAAAATGAGCAGGTTTCGACAATCAAAATTATTCGGCGACTATTTAATTTATTAGG
>CAYMZW010000770.1:0-2659 GCA_964395005.1 uncultured Rivularia sp. | reverse complement strand
CAGTGAGCAGTGAGCAGTGAGCAGTGAGCAATTATCAATTACCAATTACCAATTACTAATTATTATTCAAGATTTTTGGCGCTAAAGCGCAACTACGAACCAATTACTATTAGTTCGGAATCCAAACCCGAATCATCGTACCTTCACCCAAAGTACTTTTAATCTGAAGCTCTCCTCCTAAAATTTGCACTCTTTCTTGCATTCCTCGCAATCCAAAGCCTGTATGATGTGCGCTGACTTCAAAACCTTGTCCGTCATCTGTGATTTCTAAAATAATTCCATCTGTATTTTGATAGCCTTTGATATTTACAATTTTTGCAAAAGCGTGTTTTTGAATATTGGTAATTGCTTCTTGAACAATACAATATAGTTGATGGCTGGTTTGATTTGGTAATTGCGGTAATTGTGAATATAAATAAATTTTAAATGATTGATTTTGTACAACTTGCTTTACTAATGTGGCTAAAGCTTGATTAAGATTGAAATTTATTTGACGTATTGACTGTACGGAATTTCTAACTTTTGTTAAACATTCACTTGATAAGTCTTTGGCAATATTTAAAGAGTTAATAGCTTTATTTGGATCTTTATCATGTAACCTTTGAGCAAGCTCTAACTGTATATCTAATGTTGTCAACGAATGACCTAAAGAATCATGAATTTCACGAGCTATACGACCGCGTTCTAAACTTGCTGCTAAGGTTTCTATCTGCTGGGTTAATGCTTCTGCTTTTTGACGACTTTTTTGTTCTGCTACTATCACAAAGCAAAATAAAAGTATAAATATGCTGATTGTAAGATAGTCTGCAATATTACCAATAACCACTCTACGAATGATTAAATCAGTATTATCTAATTCTGCAATGATTTGAGTTAAGTTGGTGCGATTAAATTCGAGTAATTTAGGTATGCTATAAGCTTTTGCCAAAACCCAAACTATTCCTAATATAATTGTAGTTATAATTACTTCTTTACGCTTTAATAAAAAACAGCTTTTAAGGAGTACATAATAAAGAGCTATTTCAAAAGAAATTCCTAATGAGGCAGGAATTATAATTATAAATGCTTCTAAATAAATATAACTTCTTTTCTGCCAAATTGGACGATTAATTGGAAATATAAAGCTTAATACTGTTAGAATAATTAACTGAGCAAGTCTAATATAAGTTGGTATTGGCAAAGAAGAATAATTAGTTCCGCTACGGTTTAATAAAAAAAGCAAAAAATATACAATTAAAATCAGCCATTCCACATAACTTACGGTACGACGGAGAGATGAAGGAGCTTTAGAGTTAAAATCCATAATATTAAACGATCGCGAATTAAGTAATTTATATTTTAAATATCACGCTACATCAGATAAATTAGCAACATGACTATAGTCATAAATATGCATGACTATAGTTAATGTTTTAATAAATTTTTTTTAGTTATTATGAGGCGGTAAAATCTGCTTGAGTTTTGCTTTCAAGACTAACTTTGCAAAAAAATCTATAGTGAATTATGTATTTTGAGGAAAGAAATAGATGAAAAAAATATCTGCTTTCAGTATCGGTATTGCAACTGCTAGCATTCTTAGTTTCGTGAATCTGGACATAGTTAAAGCTCAAACTCCCGTAGAACAAAATACATCTCAAGAACAACCGGAAACACAGGTGTTAGTGGCGGAAGTTACGATTGATGGCGCAGAAGAAGAATTGCAAAAAATCGTTTTTCAAGCAATTCAAACTCAACCAGGAAAAACAACTACTCGCGCTCAATTACAGCAAGATATTGATGCCATATTCGCTACGGGCTATTTTGCAAATGTAAGAGTTGTACCTGAAGAAACTTCATTAGGAGTTCGGATTAAATTTGTTGTTGAACCCAATCCGGTTTTACGTGCGGTAAAAATACAAAGCGATCGATTACCGCAAGAAGTTATAAATCAAAGCTTTGAAAAACAATATGGAAAAATTCTGAATTTAAAAAAATTTCAGGTAGGAATACAAAAGTTAAATAAATGGTATCAAGATAACGGTTATGTTTTAGCTCAGGTGATATCTCCTCAAATTAACAGGAATGGAACTGTAATTTTGCAAGTAGCGGAAGGTGTAATAGAAGATATTCAAGTAAAGTTTGTTAATCCAGAGGGAGAGGAAATCAAAGGGAAAACGCAAAAGTATATTATCACCCGCGAAATGCAGTTGAAATCGGGTGAGATATTTAAAAGAGAAGTTGCTCAAAAAGATTTACAGCGAGTTTATAGGTTGGGAATTTTTCAGGATATTAATTTGAAACTTAATCCTGCTCAAGATTCACGTAAGGTAGTTTTAGTTGTAAACGTGACGGAAGGTAGAAATTTTAGTGTATCTCCCGGCGGGGGATATAGTTCTAAAAGCGGACTTTTTGCTGCTGGTAGTTTGAATTTGCGAAATTTAAACGGTAGAAATCAAAGATTGGGAGCAGATGTTGAGTTTAGTCAAAGAGATATCGGTTTTGATGTTAACTATACCGATCCTTGGATAGCAGGAGATCCGTATCGTACATCCTATAACCTTAATGGTTTTAGAAAGCGGACATTTTCTCAAATATTTGATGGGGGAGAAACAGAAGTTGAATTAGCAAACGGCGATCGCCCCCGCGTGTTTAAAACTGGTGGTAATATTTCTTTCCGTCG
>CAYMZW010000769.1:0-2669 GCA_964395005.1 uncultured Rivularia sp. | reverse complement strand
GTAGGATATAGTCCTCTATATCTCTGAAAAGCTCCTATGTTGGTATTGTTTAAATCAATTTTATCACCGTAAACATCTGCAAGTTTGTCATCTGCTCGATTTCGTAATACTCGGGATGAATCAATTGCAAAAATAGGAGCATTATTAGCACTAAATTGATTTAAATTTACTGCTTGGGCTACTCCGTGGGAACCTAACCAACCCCAAAATCCAATTAACAAACTAAATACTGTTACTAAATGCGCCAATCGTTTCACGATTTTCTACCTCTTTCCATCAAACTTACACAAAGCTTTAAGCTAAATCCTACTCAGATGCCATTTATTACAGATAATGCACAATTGACAAATGCTTGTAGTAAGTAGCTTAATTCAAACACAACAGTTATCAAAAACTAATATATAGCTTATCAATATATCTAATATTTACTCCTAAGGATTCAGAGCAAAATTTTTGCAACGTCGGCTTTTGTTAGCTATTAGTGCGATCGCAAAAGCGGATTGCCCAAACTTAAGCCATAACAGCAGCGATTAAAAATAAGCTATCTACTAAAATTGTGCTTAAAACTGCTCCACTAAAAGCATACCAGTGCAGCTGCTTATATTTTAAAGGTATAATCCCGACGCTCAATAACACTACAGCTAAAACAACTGCACAAGCTTGTCCTAACGGTGTTTGTACTTGTGAAAGTGCTGCTTTTAAAACTGGTGCAGCGGCTTCCGGTTCTACAACCATAATCTGCCGCCAGTAAGGTATTAAGTCCACAATGTAAAAATATATGTCGGTCAAAACAGTACCAACCAAAGAACCAAAATAAAACCAGTTACCGACTTTGCCCCAATTCCGATACAAACACCAAACGGCAAAGGGTAAACCGATTGATTCTACGGGCAAATGCCATAAAGGTTCCCAGCGCAACCAACCCCAATATATAGAACCAGCTAACCAAGTCAAACTGAAACCTAGAAGTAAATCTCCCCAAACATAAGTTGCACTGCGCGACATCAATAATTTACTCAGCCATATCCATCCCAATGTTAAAGCTACACTCAACCACGGCAGTACTCTTACCAGCGGCGCTTCAACAAACACAGGCACCGATACCAAAAATACCGCAGCAGTAAATACCAGTAGAGCTTGTCGAGATGTTGTTGTAAAAGAAAGAGGTATTAATTTTGAAGTCGAAAAAGATGCAACATTCTCATCTTTCTCTTTATATAAGGGTATTGCTGTGCTTATCACTTTTTGATTCGCTATTGCGTTGATTTTTAAGGATTCGAGGCTTTCAACTGTTTGAGTCACGGGGTTAAAAGATGTATATGAATACAACGTATTATTAGTCAAAATTTTAATATTCTTTACAAAGATTAACTTTTCTTAAGGTCTTTTTGCAACCTCCCGATCTAGATGTCAATCCAGGGGGGGGGCATATTTATAGTATCTCAATTGTAGCCGACTATGAAATCTTTAAAAAAAACACAAAGAATAAAGTGAAGTTTGCGAGTATGCTGTAGCGAGAATTATCGCTTCCCAATTCGGGCGTAAACAGGGATTAATATTCGAGTGCCGTATTTTTTTCCTGTAAACACTACAGAATTAGTTGAAAGTGTAATGGTTGGTAATTACGGGTAGATAGGTGTATTCATGGCTGTATCCAAACGTTTGCTATTTTCGTTATTGATGGTAGGAAGTGCCGTTTTATCAGTAGCGACATTTCCATTGAAAGTTCTAAGTCAAGATGCGAGTACTCCTGTTGTAGATGGAGCTTCGCAAATGAACTTATGGCAAGGCATCTTTTTAGGCTTTGTACAAGGTGCAACAGAATTTTTGCCCATCAGTAGCACGGCGCACTTGAAAGCCGTACCAGTTGCATTAGGTTGGGGAGATCCAGGTTCTGCTTTTAGTGCAGCGATTCAGCTTGGTAGTATCGTGGCTGTACTTTGGTACTTTTGGGGAGATTTGAAGCGAGTTTTGACAGGTGCGTATGTTGCTATTAGACGTAAAGATTATCAGGATAATGATTTCCGCATCGCTTTAGGAATTGCCATCGGAACATTGCCAATAGTAGTTTTAGGGCTTTTACTCAAAATTGTGTTTGAAGAATTTTATGAAAATACCGTAAGAGGTATGGGCGTAATTGCAGTGGTATCAATTGTGATGGGTATACTGTTGGGATTGGCAGAAATGAAAGGCAGCAGACAGCGCAATTTTGACAAATTAACAATGGGTGATGGCATATTAATGGGCTGCGCTCAAGCTCTAGCATTAGTACCTGGGGCTTCTCGAAGCGGTTCAACTTTGACAGCAGGATTGTTTATGGGATTGGAAAGGGGAACAGCAGCGAGGTTCTCATTTTTATTAGGAATTCCCGCAATTACTTTAGCTGGCTTAATTTCAGTTAAAGATTTATTAGAAGTTGGAGTTGATAGTTCAGAAATTCTTACCTTGGTAGCATCCGTAATATCATCAGGAATATTTTCTTATTTAGCAATTGCTTGGTTAGTAGAATTCCTCAAAACCAAAAGCACTTGGATATTTGTTTGGTATCGCGTAATCTTCGGTATCGCTATCTTAGCTGGGTTATATTTCAACGTACTTGAGAATGCGTAAGGAAAGTTGGGCAACGGATGGAGTTGGGCAACGGATGGAGTTGGGCAACGGATGGAGTT
>CAYMZW010000768.1:0-2673 GCA_964395005.1 uncultured Rivularia sp. | reverse complement strand
AGGGAGTAGGGAGTAGAAAAATGTACTTCATTTAACTGCTCCCGTGCTGTATTAACAATTTAGGAAAGATAATGGGTATTTTAGTGAATTGCTTGGAAAGGGCAGGAGCGCATTAATTTTCACAATTTAGAATAACCAGAAATTTAATTTCCCAATTACGAATTATCTCCCACCTCTTCGGCTTGCTGATGAATTATTTCTAATTCTTCAGGAGACATCTTATCAAGATTTTTCAATATAAAATTCATCCTTCCTTCATTCTTCAACTTATCCCGATGTCGATTTAAAAAATCCCAATATAAATAGTTGAAGGGACAAGCTTTTTCTCCGGTGCGTTTAGAATGCTTGTAAAAACAACTTTTACAATAATCGCTCATCTTATTAATATAGTTGGCGGATGCTGCATAAGGCTTCGATGCGAGTAATCCACCATCTGCATATTGTCCCATGCCAATGACGTTGGTTTGCATTACCCAATCGTAAGCGTCTATAAATGCTGCATGAAACCAGTTTTCTAATTCTTGCGGTGATATTCCGGCAATTAATCCAAAGTTATTCAATACCATCAATCTTTGAATATGATGAGCGTATCCGGTATCCATCACTTGAGCTAAAATTTGATGCAGACAGTTCATTTTGGTTTCACCATTCCAAAAGAATTCTGGTAATGGTTTATTGTGTTCAAACCAATTCTGCTGGGGATAATCTTCGTCAACATGATGATAAATTCCGTGCATATATTCTCTCCATCCCAACACCTGACGAATGAAACCTTCGACGCTATTTAATGCAAGTTGATTTTCGTTATAAGCTGCTTCTGCTGCTTGAATTATTTCTAAAGGTTGAAGTAAACCAAGATTAATGTAGGGAGAAAGCATAGCGTGCCACATTGTTTCCTCTCCCGTTACCATCGCATCTTGATATGGTCCAAAATCTGGTAAGCGAATCTCGATAAAATATTTTAGTACTTCTAATGCTTGTTTACGAGTTACTCCCCAGCGAAATTCTTTAACTTCTCCATAGGTTGGGAATAAGAGGGAATTTACTTGTTGAATAACTTCTTTGGTAATTTCCGAAGGTTCAAACCATAAAGGCTCTGGAGTATTTAATTTACATCCAGGTGGTTTGCGATTTTCCTTATCAAGATTCCATTTACCACCTACTGGGCGATCGCCTTCCATTAAAATATCAAAGCGTTTTCTTCCTTCTCTGTAAAAATCTTCCATTAACAACCGTTTGCGATTTTTAGCCCATTTACTAAAATCTTCGGCACTCCATAAAAATTGATTGTTGGGAAGTAAGTTGATATTTAATGGTAATTTTAAATTTTCTATGGTTTGCAGAAAAGGTTTGTCATTGGGAGACATTATTTGTAATTCGTCAATTTGATTTTCGTTTATCCATGATTCAAGGGGAGTTTGAAAATCTTCAGCGATTTCGTAAGTTACCGAATAACCTTGTTGACGTAATTCTTCTGCAAAATGGCGCATTGCTGACCAAATTAATACCAGCTTTTGTTTGTGATATCTAATTTTTTTGATGTGGGAATAGGATTCAATTAAGATTATTTCTACTTGTGAGGGGTTGTTGTAAGTTTGTAATGCTGTTTGGGTTAAATATAGTTGATCGCCTAATATCCAGATTCCTGTTGTCATGATTTGTGGTTGTAGCTTCTTTGTTTAAGTATAGGTAAGAAAGTAATATAATTTACCAAATTATTTTAATCCCATTTGTTGTTCGCTGAGATTGTTGATTATAATAACCGCAGAGGACGTAGAGGAAGAAAGGAAGAGAGAGTTAGAATAATGGTATATGACTTAAGTCATGAATAGGAATAGGAATTCGTTACTTTCTTCTCATGTATATATTGGGTTTTGCTGTTTATTATGTTAGGTATCAAAACAAATAAACCAGGGATTTTTAAATCATGTTAATAGAAGATAAATCAGTTGTTAAAACACCATCTATCAAAACTTTTTTCAATCTTATAGATAATTTTGCTGAAACTAAAGGTGCTAGCGTACCTCAAATTGTAGATATTGATAAATTACGTTCTTATCCTGAAGGAACTTTTGGTAAAGCTTGGGCTGATTTTCTGCTCGGAAACGATTTACAACCGTTAACTACTGGTTTCCGTCGCAAACAATTACATGATGGTGTTCATGTTCTAACTGGTTATGATAGCAGCCCAATTGGTGAAGCTGAATTACAAGCTTTTTTATTAGGAGCAAAGTTTGGTTTGCTCAATTTAGTCGTGGGTATGGGAGCATTACGAATGATTCGTAAACGTTTACCTAATGAAATTAAAGCAGCTAGAGAAAGAATGTTGAAAGCTTATCAAAGAGGACAAAGTTGTAATTTCAATCCAGATACATGGGAGCCGGAATTACTTTTTGGTTTACCTTTGGAGGAAGTGAAAGCTAAATTTGATTTGAAATAATACTAAAGCAGATAGGGAAAGAGCAATAAGATACAGAGGAAATTACAATACAAAAATATTGCGATCGCACTCTCCCTTAAAACTAGCTTTCCACGGTTTCTATCTGATCCGAAGTCAATGCCAACTCTAAAACTTTTGTAGAGCAGCATTAATCACGCAAAAATATTTTATCTTGCTTCTGCCTATTTTAGATATCTAGCAAACAAACCTTAAGGCGACCTGGTAGTGCAACT
>CAYMZW010000767.1:0-2677 GCA_964395005.1 uncultured Rivularia sp. | reverse complement strand
AATCAATTTCGTCAACGAATATTACCAAAGGTTTCGTTGAAGCTTTTGCCCAAGCTTGTAAGCTAGCTTGAATTCTTTGTCCTGGTTCATCATAAACCCAAGTAGGAGGTTGTAAATCCTGCGGTAGACGGATGGCGATCGCACCACGCCAAGCCCCTAAAATTGCCAATTCTGCTGCACTGGGGTCATTATTAAAAGCACTTCCCACTTCTGCGGATAACATCACTGCTGTGTAATGTCCGGTTGCGGTAAGTTGTTGCGCTAAAGCTAGCATTGCCGTAGTTTTACCTGTTTGACGAGGTGCATGAACGACAAAATAGCTTTCTTGTTCGATAAGCATTGACAAATCGGGTAGCCGACTTGTCGGTGGTAGCATATAGTGTTTGTCAGCTTTACAGGGACCAGCAATGTTAAACCAGCGAGACATGGGGTGTAGAGAATTAGCGGACACTTTGAGTTTAGACGATTTTGGGGGGAGGGGATTGATATTTAACCTGGCGATTGAAATCGCGGCTACACAGGCAAAACCCGCCTTCGCGGGTTAGAAATTGGTGGATTATACCTAAATGTATTTTGCCTTTAGCGTCAGATACAGGGGTAAATAAGGTCAATTATTTTGCAGTACCGGATACATTTTTTATCGAATAGAATCGTAAATGTTGCGATCGAAAATGGTGCATGAGTCCGATACAAAAGATATTATTTGGTTCTCCAGGTACGGGGAAAAGTTATAAGGCTATTGAAATAGCTGAAGAAGAATTAGGGATAAGTGGAGATAAGCACAATTCTAATATTGTCAAAACAGTATTCCATCCTGAATACAAGTATTCTGATTTTATGGGTAAATTGTTACCGTTGACTTCTGGTAATTCAATTACTTACAAATATTATGCTGGACATTTTTTGAAAGTATTAGGAAAAGCATATAGCAGTATTATTAATGGCGATAAGCAAAACTATTTGCTTGTTATAGATGAATTAAATCGAGGTAATGTTGCTGCAATATTTGGTGGTGTATTTCAATTATTCGATAGAGATGAGGATGGCTGGTCTTCATACAGTATAGACATATCAGAAATGGAGATGGTGGGTTTATTAAGTGCTATGGGTTATAAAGTTAAAGTTTATGACGAAGGTATACAGGTAGATAATTCAGCATTTGAGACTTTTGTTGATAAATTAAAACGTGATAGAAAGCATCTTTCTGGTGAATTGAATAAAGATGAAAATTTTCATAAAGCAGCTAAACTAATTGACAACATAGAAAAATTTAAGATAACAATTCCACCCGAGCTATCAATCATCGCTACAATTAATACTTCTGACGAATCAATTTATTATTTAGATACAGCATTTAAACGCCGTTGGGGCTGGGAATATGTAGAAGCACCTTCTATAAAAGTATCAGTACCTCATGAAGTTATGCTTATTGAGTTATCAATGCCTTCAGGTAAAGTTATTGGATGGTATCTTGTAATAATAGGGATAAATGAGTTTATTAAATCATGCCATCTTTCAATTAGGAAAAATGAAGATAAGCAAATTGGATGGTGGTTTATTGTTCCTGAAAAAATCTGGGAAGATAATCCTGAAAATTTTCCATATCGTTACGCAATAATTTTTCAGGAAGTACGTGATAAGTTGATGTTTTATTTATGGGATAGTGTATTCGGAAGAGATAAAAAACCCCTAATCGACTTATTAGAAAATAAACTCCATCAGAAAAATGTAAAACTTACTACTTATGCAGACTTTTTACAATATTCTGTAGACTTAATTGAGTTTTGGCATGACAGCATTTATGCTATTGAAAATAAAGAATATGAATATGATGCTTTAGAACACTTTTAATGTTAAACTTTCAAGAATTACAACCAATTGTTAGCGATAAATATTCCTTTGTAGGTATTCAACATAAAAATCATCAATTACAGCTTTACCTACCCAAAGGCTTTGATGCGAAGAATTTTAATACATATGATAGCAAGCGCGATGTTTGCTTATTGCTCTACAAGATATTACGACGCTACCAAAATATTTGTGCTGAAAAAGGTCACTTACAAAAGCAACTAGTAGAAGATAGAGATGGAGTAATTCAAACTAACGGTAGCGTACAGAAAGTTGTAATACCCAATAACAATGATGATGAAGTACTGCTTTACTCTAAATTGGATGCAATTGGTAAAATACTGGATGCTTATGACGAACCCAAAATAATGTCATTAGCTCATCGTTTGGGAGAAAGCGAAGAAATAGACTATTCCCAAATCCATCAATATCTTGATAGAGCAAAGTATTTACCTAATGGTGCGGCATATATTGACACAATGGATATGCCCAGATTGCAAGTAAAATATCAATCAACTGATATTGTGGGAATGTATTGTTACATCTTTGTGGAAGTCAAGCAGCAATTGGGTGAAGAGATAATATCTGAAATCCAAGAATTATCTGAAGAATTTGCTAATAGATATCTTGATGCTGAAAGCAGTTTATTTAATGAAGAATCTTGTATTCAAACGGTTGATATTCTCAAAGATATTTTAGAAACGATTGAACACCGAACAGCTATTAAAGATGCTGATTATTGGCATTTTCACAACGCTATTGAATTATTTTTATACGGTGAATTATCACAGCAAGAGGAAGGAGAAATATGGGGAATTAATAATTTCTG
>CAYMZW010000766.1:0-2683 GCA_964395005.1 uncultured Rivularia sp. | reverse complement strand
ACTGTTAACTGTTCACTGTTAACTGTTCATTGAAAATGGGTTGCTAACGGTAGCAACCCAAAAATAGAGAAAAAAATTTTGAATTAATAGGGGCTTTAAAGACTTTAAAGGCTTTAGCCTGCGATTATTAATGGTTTTGTAGTATCTCCGTTTTTTGAATTAATTGAGGACACAAGAGAATTTTTATCTCCTATATCAGCATTCTGATTTTCTGAATCTGTTTTTATATCTGATATATTCGCTTCGTTAATTGCAAGGCGATCGCACGGAATTGTATCCGATAAAATTGAACTTGCCATCATTCCGGTATGAATCTCTAATAGAGCTTTATTAGGTGCTTCAAAAACCAGTCTTTGTCCGGGAAAAACAACACGTTCAAAGTACCAATTAGCCATGTTGGAGATGCGAGCCACCTGGATTTTACTCGTGGCATTAACGTAGCAGCACAGATATTTGCCTGATTGCTCAGGAGGTAAGGGATCTAGTATTTGAGCCATAACTGCCGTGGAGCTTGTCGCCACAATTGTATCTTACATTTACAAAATTAGCACTTGATGATCCCCAGCTGCTGTAACTCTCAATACCAACTGGCTATTTGTATGCTATTTCTACCTCAAGAAATTTGCCATATATAAACTTTTTGTAAAAATCTATGCTTTTTTTGCCATTGTATATTAAGCAATTATCATTAGAATATTTTAGGAAATTTATAGAATTAAGTAATGCATTCGGGTACGTTTTATACTAAGAACATATCCAAATATTTACTGACCGCAAAATTTAATCTACCAATAGTTAATTTTTTCAAATATCAAAAGCCATAATTAATAATTAACGATCGAGTAAATAGCCGTAAACCGCACCTTCACCAATTGCGATAAGTTACGAAAACGCAACATCAAATACTTTAAAGTTAAGTTTTCAAGTTCCATACTATAAATCGTCCCCCCATCCCCCCATCCCCCCATCCCCCCATCTCCCCCTCTCCCCCTCTCCCTCTCTCCCTCTCTCACCATGATTCCTAAATAAGTCGGTTTGATGAAGGGAGTGGATGTTATCGTAAAGGTATGTGAAGTTGATTATCAGAAAAATTTGTATGAATATCATTATTTAATCTTGCTAATTTGTGAGTTTATACCTATTGATAAGGCTTCGGGCGACAATCTAGGTTTATTCATAATTGAGTAAAAACTTAAGTAAGATTGCCATGAAGAAGGAAATTAATTTAATTACCTAGTTTTTAAACGGATATTAACTGTCTTTTTTCTTTGATAACAGCAATATGGAAGTGGAAACACCTACTATGGAAAACAGAATCCTTTACGTGCGCCTTCCTTGTAACCCCATTTTTCCGATTGGGGTAGTTTACCTAGCAGATCATGTCCATAAGTTGTTCGAGAATGTCGAACAAAGGATTTTTGATTTGGGGACGGTACCACCTTTAGATTACAAGTCTGCTCTGGATGCTTGTATTGATGAATTTAAGCCGACGCTATTAATTTATTCTTGGCGCGATATTCATATTTTTGCTCCAGTTGGTGGACGAGGTGGAAATCCTTTACAGTATTCTTTTGAAATTTTCTACGCCAAAAATCCTTTTGTGAAACTGCACGGAGCTTTAGGTGGCGTGCAAATGCTCAAAGGGTTTTATACAGAACTTTGGCGAAATGCAGCATTGGTTAAACGCGGATTGAAACGCGCTCAAAAATACAACAAAGATGTTCGTGTGATTGTTGGTGGTGGTGCGGTTAGCGTTTATTACGAACAGTTGAACAACAGCTTACCTAAAGGCTCTATTGTTTCTGTTGGTGAAGGGGAAAGCTTATTAGAAAAGCTGTTGAGTGGCAAGGATTTTAGGGACGAACGTTGTTATGTTGTGGGAGAAACTCAACCGCGCGATCGCCTAATTCACGAACAACCAACTCCCATCGAGAAAAGTGCTTGTAATTACGACTATATAGAAAGGATTTGGCCAGAATTTAACTATTATCTGCAAGAGCAAGACTTCTATATTGGCGTACAAACTAAGCGCGGTTGTCCCCATAATTGCTGCTACTGCGTTTACACGGTTGTGGAAGGCAAGCAGGTGCGAATTAATCCCGCTGATGAAGTAGTTGCGGAAATGCGACAACTTTACGATCGAGGAATTCGTAGATTCTGGTTTACCGATGCTCAATTTATCCCAGCACGAAAATTCATGGATGATGCTGTGGAATTGCTGGAAAAAATCGTTGATTCTGGAATGACGGATATTAATTGGGCTGCTTATATCCGTGCCGATAATCTAACTCCGAAGCTCTGCGATTTGATGGTAAAAACCGGAATGAATTATTTTGAAATCGGTATTACCAGCGGCTCTCAGGAATTAGTACGTAAAATGCGGATGGGTTACAATCTGCGAACCGTTTTACAAAATTGCCGCGATTTAAAAGCTGCTGGGTTTAACGATTTGGTTTCGGTTAACTATTCATTTAATGTAATAGATGAGCGTGCTGAGACTATTCGTCAAACTATTGCTTACCACCGCGAATTAGAACGAATTTTCGGAGTTGATAAAGTTGAACCGGCAATTTTCTTTATTGGATTACAACCCCATACTCATTTAGAAGAATACGCTTTTAAAGAAGGTATTCTCAATAAAGGTTACAATCCGATGCTTTTAGCTCCGTGGAATGCTAGAAAA
>CAYMZW010000765.1:0-2683 GCA_964395005.1 uncultured Rivularia sp. | reverse complement strand
ACCAATTTATCATCAGTGAAATTGGCAAGGAGTGTAGCGATTGAAAATTCCATGCGCTGAACCGACATAGAGGTCAAAACATCTTTTTTTAATTGGTTAGTCTTCTTGCGTATACCCTCACACTCATGCAAAGAAGTCAATCAATTTTGAATGTGGGAGGCAGGCACAAAGTTGCCCAGAAAAATTCCGTCCCCGTTCACCGTAAGGTGCGGCTCAGTTTGCGAGGGCACAGAGATGACGGACGATCTACCCAGCTTCTCTTGGGCAAACTTTACGAGACAGATTTTGGATTGAAACCTGAGATTTTTCGTAGGTTTAAAAGATTCTAGTAAGCCCCAATAAAATTAGAATCACAAGAAAGCCAAAAGTTTCATAAGACAAAATTGCCTTGAAGTGAAACCATCATCCAAAATCCCGAACACTTACTGATGAGGAAAACCCCAACGGAGTGTCTTCAAATCTAAAATTGATTCGGTCATCTAGAAACGAATTAACCGCCCCCATAGAGGGTATTACACGATTAACGTACTTAGTTTGTTTGAGTTGCAACCAACATTATCACCAATCTGACAAAGCACGCGGTAGAATTATTACCCCGTCGTTATAATTGCCAGCAACGAAGTTTAAATATTGGCAACATGGGAACAAATTGAATTACTAGTTTGCCGTCGATCGTTCTGCGGTAAATTAGTCCGCGTTCAATTGTTCGACACGTACATAGCACTTTGACACCACTAAACTCTGAAAATGTACTCGGAGAAACTGCCGATAAACCGAACTGCCCCTACGTAGAATCGGTAACAATTAGCTTGGCAGCCAAACCGCCTCGGGAGGTGGAACCATTACTTTATATTGTAGATAAGGAGGGTACTTCCAAGAAATAGTTTTGGATAGTAATTTGGGTATTTAGTATAGCATCGATAGCAATACTACTAAAAATTACTCACTAATTAGCCAAAAAATACTTTGTTGACTGACTCCACTTCCTACAATTGGAACACTTAACCTACCGAACAAAAAAGGCTTGAATTTATATAGTGGAACTTTTAAACAAGAAGATTTTTGATAAAAATTCCTGTCTAATTAGAAAAGAATACAAGCCACTATTAAAGGTTCCAACGGATATGCCGGTGCTAACACGCCAAGCGGAGTATATGCCGCATTATGTTAGTGGCAAGCCTTTGTCTCAAATGCCCCCACAACGCGCTCGATTTGTCTAGCTTAAAGATGTGCCAGTAACCTTTACGCACGCAGTGGTTAAAGTTAAGTTTAGCAATCAACCGATTTTTCAGATGCCTTTATCGGTTAATAAAATTTTGGTCATATAGGTAGTTTACTACGCCGCTATGCAACGGGGGTAGTTAACCTGACTCGAATCTAAAAAACCACTCCCACCGTAACCTGACTTATGTTAGGGTTATCTTGCGGTGTAGCCCGAACCATTTTTCGGCAAAGAAAAATAATTTATTGCACTACTAGAAGGCACCTTCGGTAAACACCATAACACATCAAAAGCTTGTAACAAGTTTTGCGATACACAATCTTCGATACATTAAAAAGGAAAAATGACTCAAACTTAAAATTTTTGATTAACCATTGAATTAAGCGTTGAATTTACAAATAATTTTCATTTTTATGGTTGTGGTTTAGATAAAAATTTAAAATCCTAACAGCAACCATCCACGTAAGCAGACTTAAATTGGTAGCAATATTATGTTGGCTCAATTTCAGAGCTTGTATCCTACAGGTAGCCTCACCACTGAATTACTAGAGATTCATCACGGTAAATTTATCGTTCGTTCCAGCGTGCAAATTGAAGGCGTAACCCGCGCTACGGGAATGGCAGCCGCTGACACCATTGAAGAAGCAGAAGATAGATCCAGAGCTAGAGCATTAATGGTTTTAGCAATGAAGGGCGAACAACCACAACCAGAAGTTATTCAAGAAGTTGCAAGTTCTCCAAAACCAAGTTTAGAACTAGTTCCAAATCCTTCTTTAACTACCGCAAAACCCCCAGCAAATGAAGGCTCAGCTAACAGCGACTCAACCGAAGTAACAGAAACCGCCGTATCAAATACTCCACCAGTTTCTACTAAAGTTCCAGAAGTTGTCGTATCACATACTCCACCAGCAGATTCCGAAATAACACAGACAACAGATGTATCACCCATCCCCGAAGTTTTCTCAGTAGAAGATGACAGTGATATTTACAGCCAAGAATTTGATAAACCATTACCCCTGCCAACATATGACGAGCCGGAGTTGGATGCACCAAAAGAAAATACCGATATAAATTCCGACTCGGAAGAAGAACTAACTGCGAGTGAAGATACCTCCGCAAGCAAAACCAGTAACGGAAGAAGCACCAAGAAAACAAGCAAAACAAGCACAACCAAAAGGAAAAAGAAGACAGAACCTATTGATTTATCAGACGTAATTGCCAAAACCGACGTTGAAATGGAGCGTTTAGGTTGGACTCCCCAGCAAGGAAGGGAATACTTAATAAACACTTACGGTAAACGAGGACGCACTTTACTTACCGAAGATGAATTACTTGATTTTCTCCAACATTTAGAATCCATACCCACGCCGGAACTTTCTGAAGTAGATCCGTTAGCAGGGTTTTAAGAGTTAGGAGTTAGGAGTTAGGAGTTAGGAGTTAGGAGTTAGGAGTTGGGAGTTA
>CAYMZW010000764.1:0-2689 GCA_964395005.1 uncultured Rivularia sp. | reverse complement strand
TCCAACTCATCCGGCGCAAAAGCTTCACAATAACGCTGCACTATCGCCAACTCCGAAGCCACAAAACCCGGATCTATATTACTATTACTATTCCCAACAGCTTCATAAACGCACTTTGAACCAACCAAAGCACCATTATCATGTCCAGGGCTTACCAAACGCAGAGCAACAGTAAACTCAACTCCCGGAATTACCGACTCAGTTAATAAGACTCTTTGCGAAACATCAAATAGATCGCCTTCACCAACCAAAGAACCATTAATATAGACTTGAGCAGAGTCAGCCCACCAAACCAAAGCCAATCGCAAACACAAACCTTCGAGTGGATAACCCTGCAAATCTGGAGGAACAATTAATTTTTGTGCCAACCAAAGCACTTTTTTACCCTTTTCCCAAGCAATATGTCCTTTCGCATTTAACTCCCTAGTTTCCCAATCAGAAAAATCCGACAAGAAAACCGATGCGACACTCATATCACCCAAAAAACAACGCCAATGCTCGCGAACATCCATTTCAGAAAAAGCACGTAGCTTTTCTATCGCTTGCGAAATGGTTTGTGAATTAATATTTGTATTAGATTCAGATATCGAATTGGTCATCTTTCAGCTAAAATCAGGTGAAAAGTTCTATACGCTCAATAGTAAAAGAACCTGAAAAAAAAGATACCTAAGATATATTTTTAAATGTTCTCATGTAACAATTTTTGATTATTTTATATAAAACTCTTAACTCCGAACACTGATTAAATGGATTACACTGATTCCACGGATAATTGTTGATTAACTCCTAACTCTTAACTCCTAACTTTTTACCATGTCTTCTGCTTCCAAAGGCCGTTATCAAAGCAGGCTATTTAACTTCTTTCACAAACAATCCCGGCGCTTCGGTGAAGGATTCGGACGTTCGTTGCGACAATTGCAGGTTGCGACAAGTTGGTCATTAGAAGCACTTTCTAAATCCATATATTTACTGTTACAAAAAGCTGCGGATTCTGTGGGAACTCAACTTCCTGGAACAGCCGCAGAATCTAAGTTATATTTGCAACCATTAGAAGAAGCTACCTCGGATGCTGCGATTGTTCGAGTAATTGAAAACGTAGAAACGCGATATATTTCGTCTGCCATTTCTCACACAGAAAAGCATCCCAATCAAAGCACTACAGTTATTCAATCAAGTAAACAAAAAATTCAAGGAGTTGCTTCACAGCTTTCTAGCCAAAATTTAGTTCTCGTAACCAGCGAAAATGAAATTCTTGACATTTTAACTCCATCGCAACAGCAAGCTTTAGAAAACCAGATAATTTCTGAAATTGCTAATTATTGGCGCTCGTGGCGATTATCTCAAGAAAATCAGGAAACAAAATTACCATCTAAAATAAATATCTTCAAAAGATTTGCTTCGGGTAATGCTAATCCCAAAAAGGCATTGCCTGCATTAAATGCAAGAGAAGGCGATCGCAAATATTTGCAAATTAATCCAGCTACGATAGCATCTTTAGATACAGTAGTTGCAAATTTAGAAAATGCTTTAGCCCCCGCATCTCAGGCTCAAATTACAGTAAGGCAGCGCGGTGGTGAGTTTATAAAAGTAGTAAGAACTAGATTAGATATTTTCTTATATGGCGATCGCCAAGTAACCGTCAGCAGACAGGATGTTGTAGTTGATAGTAATTCAGAGCATCCCTCAAAAATTCAAGCTTTGATTACGGCAGCGTTTAATTACTTTTACAGCAAACCTGAAGACAAAAAAATTAACCAGACTCCGCCAAAACCATTAATTTCTTCGACTAAACCGAAACCTCCTCAACTACAAAGCAAACCATCGGAAGACAACTGGTTAAGTAGTGCCGATTTATTTGGTAACGGATTAACTAGCAACGGATTTCCGCAATTAAATCCAAAAAATCGGATATTAAATAAATTAGAAGCTACCAAACAGCAATTAAACCCTTCTACAAACAATAAAGAATCATCCGAAAAACTATTTGGACGTTTTCAAATGCCAAACTGGCGAACTTTACGACTCAAAGAAAGAGCCGGTTTAGTACAGCCACAAAAAGGTATTTTGAAAAAAGAGCAAGATGCTTCTATTACTTCCCAAAAATCGCAAAAAATAGTAATAAATTCCACTTCAGAATTACAAAGTAGAAGCAAAGGGGAAATCGCTGCAAATCAAACCAACGAATCAACAGAAATCGAAGCCAAACCAGAATGGATCGAAACCAAAGCCGAAATAGTTGGTTATCAAAAGCATCCATTAGAGCAAGTTTTGGCATGGATTGACAACACAATGTTGAAAATCGAAGAAGCAATTGCTAAATTTGCCAAGGCTTTAGTGGGAATTTGGCGAAAGTGATGAAGAGTTGGGAGTTGGGAGTAGGGAGTAGGGAGTAGGGAGTTAGGCAACGGATGGAGTTAGGATTACCAATGCCCAATGCCCAATGCCCAATGCCCAATGCCCAATGCCCAATGCCCAAATCCCAACTGTTAACTGCTCACTGCTCACTGAGAACTATTTACCGCTGCTCCACTCCACCAACAACTGGCTTAACTCCTCCTGCATCGTCGCCGGAAAATGGATCTGTTCCTCCACTCCAATTAAAGTCGCTGATTCTGAAACTAATACCGCCTAATTCGAGTACGGGGTTGTAACGCAAGCTGATGCCGTAAGTACGACGGCTGTATTCTAA
>CAYMZW010000763.1:0-2692 GCA_964395005.1 uncultured Rivularia sp. | reverse complement strand
AAGTATCCTTCAGCGTCTAAAGCTGCTGCTGTTAAGAAGTGGGTTAACTGGGTAATGACCACTGGTCAAACATTCAACGGTAAGTTGCTTTACACCACCATTCCTTCGAGCGTTAGAACTCGCGTAATCAACCAAGTTAACAGAGAAGTTAAGTAATTAACTTACGATGCAAAAGTTGTAATTCAAAATTATAGCTTCTGTATTTCTATCTGTTTAAAAGGTTAGCGATAGACTTGCTTTTAGCTGTTCGATGTGTTCCTAATCGTTAACTGAATGTTATGAGGGTGGGTAGTTAATACCCACCCTTGTCATTAGGTATGCATAACAGATTTTATGCGAATGTAAGTCTAATTTAACTATTAGGAAGGTATTCTACTAGGATTAATGATTCTTTCAGGTGCAATTTTCTTGAAATAGCATAATCCAATATCTAAAATCTAAAATCTAATTGACTGGTAATGGCTAATTCATCGATTCAACCAAATTCAGCAGTGGATGACAAACTTGATATTTTTGCTCAAGATGCCAAAAATCTATGGCTAGAGCAAGGGTTCAAGTGGCTGGTAAATGCTTTTGCAGTATTCGTAATACTTATGTTCCTGTGGATGATTTATATCATTTTTCAGGAAGCAAAACCAGCTGTCGAGAAGTTTGGACTGGGATTTTTGTGGAGTCAAGAATGGGATACTGTTGAAGGGGTTTATGGTGCGTTACCCTACATTTACGGAACCCTTGTCAGCAGCTTTCTGGCGATTATCATTGCTATTCCTGTAGGGTTGGCAATTTCTTTAGTAACTAGCGAAGATTTTCTGCCTTCTTATGTGCGATCGCCAATTGCTTTTGTAGTTGAGTTAATTGCGGCGATTCCCAGCGTAATCATTGGTTTATGGGGCGTTTTTGTTCTAATTCCGGTTATTACACCTTTACAAACTTGGTTATCGGAAACTTTCGGCTGGATACCGCTGTTTGCTACTGAATTCCCTAGCGGTGACAACTTATTAACTGCGGGAATTATTTTGGCTATTATGATCTTGCCAACAATGGCAGCAATTAGCCGCGATGTTTTGTTAGTAGTTCCCCAACATTACCGTAGCGGCTCGATGGCTCTAGGTGCTACTCGTTGGGAGACAATTTTCAGAGTATTGTTACCTAGTGGCTTTTCTGGTATTGTCGGTGCTACCATGTTGGCTTTGGGACGCGCTTTAGGGGAAACAATGGCTGTAACAATGGTTATTGGTAACTCGGAATTCATTAGCGCTTCCTTATTGGATGCGAGCTATACAATTCCGGCTGTATTAGCGAATGAATTTGCTGAAGCTGAAAATAGACTGCACGTTGGAGCTTTAACTTATTTAGCTTTGGTTTTGTTCGTTGTTACTCTAGCAGTCAATATCGGTGCTGTGGTATTAGTGCAATGGTTGAACAGAAAAAACAAGTAGTTTATTTAACCATTATTCCCGAAAGCCAGTAGTAATATTGCTTAAAAGATTCCCGTCGAAATTGTTTTGAGTAGGTTGAGAGAAATGAATGCTAGAAAACGTCCGGAAATTGATATATCTGTAGCAAGAGAGGTATGCAATCCTCTTTCTCCAGAAAGGTTTGTATTCCAATATGGAATGAGTGCTATTGCTTTTTTTCTAACATTCTTGGCGCTGTTACCTCTGTTTTCGCTGGTATGGGAGATTCTTGGGCAGGGATTGTCTAATCTCAAACCAGAAATGTTTGTCAAGCAAGTAATTGATTTTGGGTTTGCCAATGCAATTGTTGGTACCCTGAAAATGGTAACAATTGGTTCCTTGTTTAGTATTCCTGTTGGGGTGATGACGGGGATATTTCTGTCTGAATTTGGTAGTAGTTCCAAGTTTGCATCTGCCGTGCGCTTTATCACCACTATTCTTGCTGGCGTACCTTCGATTGTTGTTGGTGTATTTGCTTATGGTGTGTTCATCGCCACAACCAAGCAATTTAGCGCTGTTGCCGGTGGTTTTGCTTTAGGTGTAATCATGCTTCCGGTTATTACTTTGACAACCGAAGAAGTATTAAAACTTGTTCCCAATTCCCTACGATTAGCATCCGCAGCATTGGGTGGAAACCGCTTCCAAACTACTTTTCGGGTTGTGCTGGCTGCTGGATTACCTGGAATTACTACAGCAACATTGTTGGCGATCGCCCGTGCTAGTGGTGAGACAGCACCGTTGATTTTCACGGCATTGTTCAGCGATTTTTGGTCAGAAAGTTTGTTACGTCCTACAGCTTCCCTACCAGTATTAATTTATCGCTTTTATCAACAAGATGACCCTCAAATATTCCAACTAGTTTGGACAGCTTCAATTGTATTAGTGGGTTTAATCTTCTTGTTGAATCTTCTGTCTCGCGTAATTACCAGTAGAAAACTAAAGTAAGATTTGACCGCAAAATCTACATATCTTTAGTTGCAGTTTATTTGAATAATCATCCAAGTTCCTGCCTTCATGAGTAACTTAATCCCAGCTATTACCGTCAAAAACCTTGCTTTCTACTACGGTACTTTTAAAGCACTTCAAGGAGTGTCTTTAGATATTTACCAAAGGCAAGTTACTGCACTTATTGGCCCTTCCGGTTGCGGTAAGTCAACTTTCATCAAATCTCTCAACCGCATCGGCGAATTAGAATCTAACGTCAAGATTGATGGAAAGGTAGAATTCTTCGGACA
>CAYMZW010000762.1:0-2701 GCA_964395005.1 uncultured Rivularia sp. | reverse complement strand
CATGTTAATAGATTCAAAACTAAATTCTGTCAATTTAACAAGCTTAAAAGAACCAGTAATTAATCTAAACAGTCAAATTCAGCATCATGGTGTATTACTCGTTCTTCAGGAACCCGATTTAAAAATTGTGCAAGTTAGTCGCAATGCCGGTTCAGTTCTCGATCTTCCTCTAGAAAATTTATTAGAAATAAACTTAGAAGATTTATTAGACCCTTATCAAATTGGCAGAATAAAATCAAGATTGGCAGAAGATTCTCTTGATTTTATTAATCCCACAAAGATTTGGGTAAGAAAAAGAAGAGAAGACTATGTTGTCTTTGATGCTGTGTTTCATCGTAATTCGGAAGGAATTTTAATTTTAGAATTAGAACCAGCAGTTTCTGAAGAAAATATTCCTTTTTTAAGCTTTTATCATCTAGCTAAAGCTTCTATCAATCGGTTACAATCTAGTGCGAATCTTCAGGATTACTGTCAAATTATTGTAGAAACAGTCCGAAAAGTCACCGGATTTGACCGGGTGATGCTTTATAAATTTAATGAAAACGATCATGGTTGCGTACTGGCTGAAGATAAGCTCGAAAGTATGGAGCCTTATTTGGGTTTGAACTTTCCAGAATCAGATATTCCCAAACCAGCGAGAAAAATGTTTCTTTCTAATTTAATTAGATTGATACCAGATACAAGCGGGGAACCTGTAGATTTATTTCCAGTTTTAAACCCAATTACAGAACGTCCGATTGATTTAATTAATTCAACTTTGAGAAGTCCTTATCCCTGTCACATAGAGTATTTACATAATATGAATGTAGGTGCTTCTTTAACTATTTCTTTGATTAAAGAAGGTAGACTTTGGGGATTAATTGCTTGTCACCATCAAACACCAAAATTTGTTCCTTATGAATTGCGGAAAGCCTGTGAATTTTTGGGAAAGATGATATTTAGTGAAATATATACAAAAGAAGAAACTCAAGATTACGACTATCGGATGAAATTAACGTATATTCAGTCTTCTTTGATTGATTATATGTCTCAAGAAGAAAATTTTATTGTTGGTTTAATCAAGCATCAACCGAATTTATTAGATTTAACTAGCGCTCAAGGTGCAGCCGTTTGCTTTGGTGGTAATTACACATTAATTGGTGAGACACCCAAAGAAGAAGATTTGAATTATTTAGTTGATTGGTTGCAACACAACGTCAACGAGGAAGTTTTTTATACTAATTCTCTTCCAGAAATTTATCCAGATGCGGAAAAATTTAAAAATATTGCTAGTGGATTATTAGCAATTCCTATTGGAAAAAGAAATTATGTATTATGGTTCCGTCCCGAAGTTATTCAAACTGTTAATTGGGGAGGTAATCCCAATCAAGCATTTGAAGTAAATGAAGAGTCAGGAAATTTACGTTTGTGTCCCCGTCAATCTTTTGAATTATGGAAACAAACCGTTCGTTTAACATCTTTACCTTGGCTACCTGTTGAAATTAAAGCAGCATTGGAATTACGAAAAGCAATAGTTAATATTGTATTGCGTCAGGCTGAAGAATTGGCACTTTTAGCAGCAGATTTAGAACGTTCTAATGCCGAATTGAAAAAGTTTGCTTATGTAGCTTCTCATGATTTACAAGAACCTTTGAATCAAGTAGCAAACTACGTACAGCTTTTGGAAATGCGCTATCAAAATGCACTTGATGAAGACGCTAACGAATTTATTGGTTATGTCGTCGGAGGAGTTAGCTTAATGCAAACTTTGATAGATGATGTACTTGCATATTCTAAAGTAGATATGCAAAATATTGAGTTTGCACCAATCTCAGCAGAACAAGCTTTAGAAAAAGCCTTAAAAAATCTTCGCAGCCGCATCGAACAAACAGGTGCTACAATTACTCACGACGAATTACCAACCGTCATGGCTGATAGTACCCAGCTAATGCAGCTATTCCAAAACCTGATTGCGAACGCAATTAAATTCCGCAGTGAGAAACCACCAGAAATTCATATTGGTGTATCTCGCTCTGAAGATCAATGGCTATTTTCTCTCAGCGATAACGGAATTGGAATCGAACCACGATTTAGCGATCGCATTTTTGTGATATTCCAAAGATTGCATACCCGCGACGAATACCCAGGTACTGGGATGGGTTTAGCTATTTGTAAGAAAATCGCTTTGGGTCATCGGGGTAATATCTGGGTAGAATCACAATTAGGTGAAGGTGCAACGTTTAATTTTACTATTCCATTAAAAGGACGCGAACGTGAGCGTAGAAACGGAACAAAAACCCAGAATCATCTTTTTGGTAGAGGATAATAAAGCAGATGTTCGTCTCATCCAAGAAGCTTTCAAAAATAGTTCTTTACCCCATGAAATGCTCGCGGTTAGGGACGGAATAGAAGCTATGGCTTTCTTACGTCGGGAGGGCGAGTATAACACAGCACCTCGCCCCGATTTAATTCTTTTAGATTTGAATTTACCCAGAAAAGACGGGAGGGAAGTCCTTGCAGAAATTAAAAATGACTCTAAACTAAAACGTATTCCGGTTATCGTTTTGACAACTTCACAGAACGAGGATGATATTTTTCACAGTTACGACTTACACGTTAACTGTTACATTACTAAGTCTCGCAATATCAGTCAATTATTCAAAATAGTTAAGAGAATTGAAGACTTTTGGCTAGAAACAGTAACTTTACCACCGGAAGACAG
>CAYMZW010000761.1:0-2709 GCA_964395005.1 uncultured Rivularia sp. | reverse complement strand
CCCCTGAAACAAAGTTATCTATTTTGATGAAAGATGTTATTACTCCTGGTTATGCAGAAACTTGGCAATTCAAAGTTGATGCCAAAATAGCTGAGTTCACAGATAATATTCCACTTGGCATTACTCAAATTAATACATATGATGATTGATAAATTATTTGATTTATCTCTTACTATTCTATTGAATAGGATAATAAAGGATAAATTTCATCTTAATTTCATTTTTATCCGTCAAGATGAAAATAGCTCAATAGACTTATTGCTAACAGTTAACACTGTTACTCCTCTATATTTCACCATACCCAATTATCGCAATAAGTTCTACTAAGCTTTTCTTGTAATTACTTATAATTCAAATATGTATTGTCAATATTAACACCGAGGATTAAAGCTTTATATAGCTGAATAAAAATCAGAGATTGATAATAGTTTTATTCATTTTCGATATTGCAAAAAGTTTAAATGAAGCGAATAAAATGTTCTCAGAATTTGAAACTATAATCCGATACAGAGCTAATGTAAAGGGACGCTATCGATTAAAGGACAAACTTCTTCCTGTTTCAATGTCTTCTTTGATTTATTTTCCCAATTAGCACGATATTCTTCTAATTCCCTTTTAAACAAAGTCATTTGTTTAATTTGAATTGCCAATTGTTCTATCTTATTCTCTAATAAACTTTGTACTAAATCGCAAGGAATTTCACCACCGTTGCGAACATCCAGAATTTGTTTGATTTCTTCTAAGGTAAATCCCAGAGCTTGAGCTTTCTTGATAAATTTTACTTGCTCGGACGCATTCGCGGCATAATATCGATAACCATTGTCTCCTCTCTGTGCGGGTTGCAAAAGTCCGATATCGCTGTAATAACGTAAAGTTCCTACGGTAAGTCCTGTTTGTTTCGCTAATTCTCCAATTTTTAGATAGGCTAATTTATTCATAGTTTTTTCACTGCCTATTTCTACGATTTCTTAATGATAAACTCTCTAGTTAACTAGAGAGTCAAGCTGATGATAGTTAGAAGTATCTGTATTCTCTGACTATCTTTTTGCATCTTGCATTTGAACAACCGCAGCAGGTTCAATTTCTTTAATCTTTGCAGATTCCACTTCTCCTGTAGCAGCAGAGTAAATCAACATTCCTCCCATAATTGCCATAATCGCATTTTCAGTAAAGCTAACAACCCCTAAAGGTGCTTTGGAATTTCCTCCAACACAAGCACAGTTGAGCGCAAGTTTATCAATATACACTGCTTTAAATACCGAAATACCACCGCTAACACCAACGAATAAAGAAGTGATTCCGGTTAATAGTGGTGCAATTCCGGAAAGATAACCCAAACCAATCGCTAATTCTGCGAATGGATATACTTTGGCATAGGGTTTGATTCTTTTAGTTATCAAATCATACTTCTCGAAACTCTCAGCAAAAGATTCGATATCCATCAGCTTTAAAGTAGCTAGCAAGGAAAGGGAGAAACCCATAAAGCCAGTCAACCCCATAGTCGTTGCTAAAGCCATCAATCCTGCGCTGGAAAATATGGCAATAACGGGAGTATAGGAATATTCTGCACCTTCTGCTTCAACGTCTAGCTTTTCGGCTAAATCGGTATAGCCACCAATTCTTTCGTCACCAGAGAAAATCTGTGGTGTGGTTTCGACATGATGTTTGGCTTTGAATTCATCTATTTCTTCACGAGATGTAAGTTTATGATCTTCAAAGTCAATTCCTTTTTCCTGAAGTAGATTAACTGCTTTTAATCCCCAAGGACATTCGTGTTCTGGGGTAGACATCCGATATAGTCTAACTTTTTCTAAGGTTGTGCTATTCATATTCTTTATTCGAGCAACTATACATCAAAGGTAAAATCTCAAGTTAACTATAGAGTCAAGTGGTTTGAGAAAATATTTTAAATGTGAAAAGCATAATTACTAGCTGAGGGATAATGTAGCTTCAAAGGAACACGCTACACTAATATCCTGACAGCTAGACAGTAATAATTACTTATGCAGTCGCCATTTGACGACAAGACTCTGCACAACGACGGCAGGATTGGGCACAGCGTTGGCAGTGGTCGCTGTCGTGTTTGCTACATTCAGCGGCACAACGGTCGCAAGCTTCAGCACATACACCGCACATTTGAGCATGAATACCTGACTGACGCACCATCAAACGAGCGCACAGAGAGCAGGTATCCGAACAGTCTCGACATAATTTGATGCATTCCGACATCATTTGCACCATATCGCTGCTTAAACAAGCAGTGGCGCAATTTTCACAATCTTTCAAGCAATCTAGACAAACTTGAATACAAGAATCCAAATTGGAGGGCTGAGTTTGAGTAGTCGTCATAGCTTTTATTACTTACTATGTGTTCAGATTATTCGCTAATAAAGCACCGTTCCATCTAACAAAAGAAATAATATTATTTCTAACTATTGATGTAAGTCGATTTCATCTTGATTTCATACTTGTATGTTATGAAGATTGTTATTTGTACAATTTAACCTAGATTCATTAACAATATTTTTTATCCAAACAGTAGAATAATATTAAAAAGAATCCACCTTGAAAGCATTCAAATAGCGTAAATAAGAGATATCGCTTTAGTTTTCATGCTAATTTCATAATTTTATGTAAATCTATTTTTAGAGTGAAATTTATTAAACTCAACTTTTATGGGTGTTTTATGAGAATACTATTAGTAGAAGA
>CAYMZW010000760.1:0-2714 GCA_964395005.1 uncultured Rivularia sp. | reverse complement strand
ATTCGGCTTAATTCTTGATAAGTTTTAAGCGATATTTTGCTGATTCTTTTTGGTAGAGGTTTACCCAAAGTTAAGCGACGTATTAAAACACTTTGGGGTACTCCAGCATCTCTTGCTTTCATGCGTAACCAATCCAGTTCCAAATCGCTTAATCGCACTTGATAAATGTGTGTTCGTCTTGTGGCTTTGGATGTACAACGACGTGGCATAAAAAACGAGTAAGAACGAGTATTTTTGACGCAGCTTCCTCTGGGGGTTTCTTAAGGGGGATATCCCACTTAAGCGAGCCTGCCATCCGAGCAACGCGAGGTTTAGCGATAGCTAAAAGGCATGGCTCGCTCCTAACCCACGCGCCGGGGTGACGAGAGGACTAGCGGAACCGGGAGCCGGGGGAGAACGAGAAACTGGGGAGTGGGGAACCGGGGGAGACGAGGACTTGAGAGAACCGAGAACCGGAGACAACCCAGAAGAGTAGAAGAACCCATACGCCGGGTAGAAGTTGTTACTGGGCGGCATAAAAGCGCCGCCATGCATTAAAAAATCGGGGGTTTGGAGTAACGCTCCACGATTAAAAATTTCCGAATACTTAAAACAAGGAAGAAGACGAAAATATTGAAATACATCACGCGAGCGTTCTACAAAAATCTAACACTATTTATATAGGTCAACATTCATATTTGAATACTAAAAAAGTCATAGGAAATATTGATGATATTAGATAAAACTTTCTTAAGGGATTAAATTCAATATTTCAACGACTTCAATCTAAAAACATCTGCCAAAAGTAAGATAATACTTTTAATTTATTTTATTTATAATATATCTATTAAACACTCACTTTTTTAGAGATTATCTGATAGGTTTTTAAATATTTATTGGGAGAGAATAAAAAGTAAATGCGATGTCTTAGAGAAAGAGAATAATAACTACAATATTCGTATTTAAGATTAAATAAATATACATAATTTTCAATCAAAACTTGAGGTAAGCAAATAGATACGGTGACTACATCACAACAAGAACCGGACAGAATAGATAAGGAAAAGATTCCAGAAGCAATAAACGCACTCAAGGAACTCAAACCGAAGGAGTTACCCGATGTTTCTGCTAAGGAAGCTATTCGTCAAATGAGGCGATATATAAATGGTGCTTTAAAGAAGAATTATACCTACGACGAAATCGCGGAGGTTTTATCTGGGTTAGGTATTAATATCAACGGTAGTCGATTGAAGTATTTGTTGAGTGAAGTTAATAAGAACACTCGTCGTAAAAAGAAGAAGACAACGGAAGTTGAAGGAACTGAACTTGAGAAGGGAGAGGAAGCTACTTGTAATCAGAAGAATGTTGAATCGAGCGAACCTATTGAGAACGGAAATAAAAGGAATTTGAAGGGACGAACGGTACGGTCAAAGAAAGTAAAATCTCAGCAAGAAAATGTAATAAATACTCAACCAGAAAAAGGCAATAAAAAAGCCTCAAGTTCTCAAGGCAACGCACATAGTTTTCAGCCTCAAGTCTATAGTGATGATGATTTATGACTAAAGCTAAAAATACTAATTCAAAGTCAAATTCAAAATCAAATAAAAAATCACAAACTTTGAAAAGAATTGTGATGATTACGGGTGATAAAGGAGGGACGGGTAAAAGTGTGGTAGCGCGAATACTTTTAGATACTTATCGCTCAAAAAATATCAATTGTATTGCCTACGAATGTGACCCATCAAATCCACAATTATGGAGACATTACAATAAGGTTTCGGAGGGAGTAAAAACTCTGAAGCTAAATCAAAGAGGTGGAGCGGATGCTCTACAAGATGATTTAATTTCTTTTTCTCCTCAAGTTTCTTTAGTTGATTTACCTGCTGGTGCTGCTGAATATTTTGAAAGTTTAGCTGACGATATTCATTTATTTCAAAATGCCGAACGTTTGGGTTATCGCATCACGATGGTTAGCGTTTTGGGTAGGGTAAAAGATTCGGTGGTGCAGTTAAAAAGATTGTTGGAATTTTGCAGCAATCGAGTAGATTATGTCCTGGTGAAAAACCTGTATTGGGGTACTGGTGATAAGTTTACTCGTTACAACAATTCTAAAGCGCGGCTTCAGGCATTATCTTATGGTGCAATCGAGTTGGATTTACCAGAATTATTTGACGATATTTTTGACTTTATTGACTCGAATGATTTGTCCTTCTCCGAAGCGTTGGAACATGATGCTCTTACTTTGAGCAATCAGTCGAGATTATTCGGGTGGGTGGACACAGCTAAAAGTAACTTTTCAAAAGCCGAAATCCAGTTAGGTCTTAAGTAAAACTCAATATCTGGGAGTGCGAGTATCAATGGAACAGAAAACCGATATAAGAAAAATTCCCAACGCAGGAGAATCCCGAAGAAATTAAGAGAACTTTTTCAACAGAACCATATATAGAAGACTTTTTCGATAGAGGTAAATTGATGACTTCTAAAGGTAAAAAACAACCATCTCATTTAGACAAGCTGTTAAATGACAAACCACCAGAATTCCAAGCCAAGGTGTTGCGCTTTGCGTTGGATTCTGGAATGCAACCGGAAGATCCGGCATTTCGCTTGGTGCAATATATCGGTTATTTAGCACAGCTGACAGAAACAGCACCTCAAGATTGGAAACAGTTATTTGAAGAACTTGGGGTGAATATAGCGAAGCTGTCACCGGGGGCAAGATAGCCTGAAAGCTTTGC
>CAYMZW010000759.1:0-2718 GCA_964395005.1 uncultured Rivularia sp. | reverse complement strand
GACGGTAGAACAATTTCTGGCTTTTTATATCGTCCTCCCGCTAAGTTTACCGGAAAACGTCCAGTAATAATTAACATTCATGGCGGCCCAGAATCACAGTTTCGTCCTTCTTTTTTAGGAAGATATAATTATTACCTGAATGAATTGGGTGTTGCGGTTATATTTCCTAACGTGCGAGGCTCGACGGGATACGGAAAAACTTTTACTAAATTAGATAATGGGTTTCGTCGGGAAGATTCTGTTAAAGATATTGGTGCTTTACTTGATTGGATAGCGACGCAACCACAATTAGATGCAGATAAAATTTTAGTTACCGGGGGAAGTTACGGTGGTTATATGTCTTTAGCAGTAGCGACAAAATACAGCGATAAAATCAAAGCTGCCATTGATATTGTTGGGATTTCCAATTTTGTTACCTTTTTAGAAAATACTAAAGGTTATCGCAGAGATTTGCGAAGAGTGGAATATGGAGACGAAAGAGATCCGAAAATGCGGGAGTTTTTGCAGAAGATTTCACCTACAAATAATGCCGATAATATCAAAGTGCCATTATTTGTAATTCACGGGAAAAATGATCCCAGAGTACCATTAATTGAAGCGGAACAAATAGTAGAAACGGTGAGAAAAAATGATGTTCCGGTATGGTATTTAATGGCGAAAGACGAAGGGCATGGATTTAGGAAGAAGACGAATATTGACTTTCAATTTTATTCTACAGTGATGTTTATTAAGGAATTTTTAATTAATTAGGGGATTGGGGATTGGGCATGGGGCATGGGGAATTTGTCATTGCGACGAAGGAAGCAATCCCAACATATCTAATACCAATGAGTAATTGTCATATCCTTTCCGTTTACGTCGGTGCGGGATAAAAAGTATGTGTGAAAAAAACTCTGTGTGTTTCACAATTATTGAATATTTTCGGTAATTTTAGAGCGAGCGGGGAGTAGCATTTTAACAATGCCCAATGCCCAACCCCCCATGCCCAATTATTTTATCCTTTCAACATCATTTTAATTTGATCCATTAAACTTGTACCACCCCAAATCAAAGCTGCAAAAACCGAACCGATTAAAATAGCAGCGATCGCACAAATTGTTAAACCACCCAAACTAATTGCACCGTCGTCTTCTAATAAGCCAAAGCCGGTTACAAAAATACCAATTGCTGGTAAAGTATTTGTTCCGGGAATGGGAATCATCATAAACGAAGACATTAAGGCGATCGCTAATCCAATAATGATTTTTCCGGGAATAGTAGTACAAATAAACGGTAAGCGGGGACGACTTACGGCTTCAATTTTCTGTAACAATGGAATTCCAGGTTTGACAAATTTTTGTGCAGTTTCGAGTTTAATCGGACGTTTTGCAAATTTTGCGGGCAGCCAGGGTTCTTCACGTCCTATAATTAATTGCACTGCTAGAAATATCATTATAATTCCGAAGGGAATTGATATAACTGGTGCGGGAAGCGGTAAAGCTGAAGGTAAAGAAAGGATTACAAACAAAAATCCGAAAATTCTTTCCCCTGCTAAATCCAGAACATTTTCTAAAGTTACGGTATCACCACGTTTCTCTTCAAAAAAAAAGCGGTTTAATTCTTTGGACAGTTTAGCCATAAGATTATTAAGAATACAGTTTTATCAAGCACAATATACAACCTGAAAATTAACTATACCGGAAGCGCTGCTTGTTTTCATCATGGGAAGATACTTAAAAGTTATTAGATTATTCTGGAGTGCGGCTATAGCGGCTGAAATGGAGTACCGCGTTAATTTTGTAATTGCGACTCTCAGCAGCGTGGGAAACCTTGCGGGGAGCTTGTTTAGCTTGTTTTTGTTTTACCGTACTGGCTATACTTTTTCTGGCTGGCAATGGGAAGCTGCTTTAATTGTGGTGGGAATCTATACTTTGTTGCAAGGCTTTGCAGAAACTTTCCTTTCTCCCAATTTAAATCGCATCGTGCGTCACGTACAGGAAGGAACTTTAGATTTTGTCTTATTGAAACCTATTCGCAGTCAGTTTTGGCTTTCTTCCCACACCATTTCACCTTGGGGAGTCTCGGATTTGATTTTCGGCAGCATTATAATTATTTACGCTGGTAATCGTCTCGGTTTGGGAATCGGTGATTATCTTGTTAGTATTCCGCCGCTGTTTTTTGGTTTGATAATTCTTTATAGCTTGTGGTTTATGTTGGGTGCTACAAGCATTTGGTTTGTGAAAATATACAATGTCACGGAAGTTTTGCGGGGATTGTTGGAAGCGGGAAGGTTTCCGATGGTTGCTTATCCAGCGGCTTTTCGGATATTTTTTACTTTTGTGGTTCCGGTGGCATTTTTAACTACTATTCCTGCGGAAGCGATGCTTGGTAGAAGTCAAGTTAGTTGGGTGATAGGTGCGGGAATTTTAGCTTTAGCGTTGTTTTTTGTTTCGTCGAGATTTTGGCGGTTTGCGTTGAGATATTATACTAGTGCTTCGAGTTAAGAAATATAATCAAAGATTGTAGATTGTAGGTTGGGTTAGACGGACGAAAATATTCAACATCAACGTAGAAAATTAAATTCCGTCGTAACCCAACATTATGCTTGACTGATAATTAATATCTTAAAATCTACAACAAAATATTTATTATTTCCAAAACACGCTCTGTTGGGTTACGACGCTTTGAGGAATTGATTGGTTAATTATTAAATTGTGTTGTGCGTCTAACCCAACCTAC
>CAYMZW010000758.1:0-2730 GCA_964395005.1 uncultured Rivularia sp. | reverse complement strand
TCTCCTTGTCCCCTTGTCTCCTTGTCCCCCATCTCCCCATATCCATGCCCAATGCCCTATCCCCAATGCCCAATTCCTTACCTTTAACCTTTAACCTTTAACCTTTGACCTTTGAGATATTCAAATACGGATTTATCACCAATATCTGGAGGAATTGCCTGTATGGCTTTACGAATTGCAAAAACTAGAAAAAATACTGCCCAAACTGCTAATAAAACTTTTTCTACTTCTAGGGGAAGAATATTTGTCATGTGTCCCAAAAGTAGTAGCGGAACTATGGGAGTAAGTATTTTAGTTTCTAATCGATTAAAACAAAAAGCTTCTTTGAAATAAATACCTGTTAAAGCTGCAAAGGTAAAACCAATTCCTAATATAGTTAAGGGATAATTGTAAATTGTTTGTGCTAGGGTTTGACTGTTAGAGAAAGCGAAAACAATTGCGGAAATGCTACCAATTATCCAAAAAGCTTGTAATAGTCTGTGTAACTCTACCATATAGATATGAATGCTCAATAAGCTAACTCCGAGAGCAAGACTAAAACCGGCATACAACAATGTAATTAATTGTAAATTGAGATTATCGGTAAATATCAAAGCTGTACCAATGGCAAAGCAAAGTGCGGCGATCGCCAATCCTGCACGATAGATAATTACGCCTAATCGGTCATCTTTAGTAATCGTAAATTCACCAAATTGACCTTGATAAACTTCTGATGTAGGTGCTGTTTGTGTTGTCATTTTAAAGTAGGTTAGGGTTGACAATTGTAATAATTTTAAGGGAGTAGGGAGTGGGCAGTAGGAAGTAGAAGGGGGGAAACGGGGAAGAGGGAAGGGGAGGAGATTGTATATAGTTATTTTATTATTTTATTATTTTATTTATTTTAATAATTACATTTTGATATATTGATGCTGTCGCTGCTACAGAATTTAAATTTAACTTTAGATTTTTTAACCAATCCCTATTCCCTATTCCCTATTCCCTACTCCTTACTCCCTACTCCCTATTCCCTATTCCCTCTTCCCTCTTCCCTACTCCCTACTCCCTACTCCCTCTTCCCTATTCCCTATTCCCTATCAACAAATAAGTAGTCATAACACCTTTTCCTTTAATAGAAATTTCTCCACGTTTTTTGAGAATAAATTCATCTCGCAATCTGTAATAAGTTTCAACGGTAACTTGAATTTTTCCAGGTAAACCATGAGATTCCATTCTGCTGGCAACATTTACTGTGTTACCCCATAAATCGTAAGAAAATTTTTGTAGCCCAATTACTCCTGCAACTACCGATCCTGTATGAATACCAATGCGAATACTCAAGTCTAAATTATTTCTTTTATTAAATTTTGTAATAGCATTTTGCATCTCTAATGCCATAGAAGCAACAGCTTGAGGATGATTTGAATTTGGGGTAGGTAAACCACCCACAACCATATAAGCATCACCGATGGTTTTAATTTTTTCTAAACCATATTTTAAAGAAAGACGATCGAATACTGAGAAAATTTGATTTAATAAATTTACCAAAGTTGTTGCACTTACTGAAGTAGCGACTTGAGTAAAGCCGACAATATCTGCAAATAAAACGGTTACATCGTCGAAATGTTCGGCGATGGTACCGGGTTGCTGCTTCAAACGATTGGCGATGCTAGCTGGAAGAATATTGAGTAACAAGCGCTCGGTTTGTTGTTGTTGGTGCTGTAATGCTTTCTCGGCAGAGACTCTAGCGGTAACATCTCGAAAAATAGCACGTGTCGCGGCAGGTTTTCCTTCGACAAATTTACAGTTAAGGTTTCCTTCTAAAAAGATTGTTCGCCCATCTTTAGTAATAAATGCAGCTTGAAGCTGTTCAAAATTACCGCTTGACATCACGCGATAAAAAGCATCTCGACACTGCATTTTAAAGTCTGGATGTACAATATCAAATACGGTTATTTTCTCAAGTTCGGCTTCAGTATATCCTAAAGTTTCTTTCCAAGCACGATTAATATATAGAAATCTTCCATAAGGGTTAACTGACTGGATCAAATCGTTGGCATTTTCAAATAAATCGCGATATCTTTCTTCACTTTCTAATAGTGCGGACTCTGCTTGTTTTCTTTGCAGAAATTGGGCGATTTGACTACCAATAGAAACCATCATTTGTAGTAAGTCTTCATCTTTAAATACTACATCTCGGCAAAAGAAGATCATTACTCCCAAAATTTTATTGTCGTTCAAAATTGGGAAGCCAAATCCTGCGTGTAATTGTGTTTCTTCAATCTGTTTAAATCGCGGACAAATATCATCATTTGTCATATCTTCGCACCATAAAGCAGAATGATTTTCCCAGATTTTTCCGGCCAAACCAACTCCAGGAGTTAAAGTTGTTAGCCAGGTAATTGCTTCAAAGGAGGGCACATCAATCCTTCGAGAAGACCACATTTCTACACATCTTAATACAGGATTTCTCGAAGATTTCTGGCTTACAGTAAGGTATTGACTGGGAGTCCATAATTCTCCTAAATCCCATCCCAAACTTTCACAAATTGCCTGCAATATTTGCGGCATCGCTTCTTTAACAGTAATTGATTCTGATAAAATATTAGTAATTGCATACTGGGCGCTCTTACGACGTTGACGGCGTTTTTTAGCGGTAATATCTCTACCAATATAAACAATGTCTTCTACACCGTTTATTTTCTTACTAATTACCGAACAAGAAAAAGCAATTAATTTTCTTTCTCTTGATTT
>CAYMZW010000757.1:0-2730 GCA_964395005.1 uncultured Rivularia sp. | reverse complement strand
TAATTCTGAAATTGCATATAATGCGATCGAACAATATAGTTTCAATTCAGTAAAATAGAACGAAGTTTTTAGCAACAGAAATAGAGTGAAATAAAAATTATGCAATATATAAGTAAAATATTAAAATGACTCAGCCCTTACAACTTTCGCTTTTTGATTACTCACCTCAATCTACTTTGATTGCAGAAAAAACTGGAACCTTCAGTGATAATATGAAGCTACCTGTCCATCGCTGGTTTCGTTATTCTGCGGGATTTTCAGCAAATTGGACGGAAGAAGTTATCAAAGAGTTACAACCTAAAAACATTCTCGATCCATTTGTTGGCTCTGGTACTGTTTGTATTGTCGGGGATAAATTAGGTGTAAATTCATATGGAATTGAAGCGCATCCGTTTGTCTATCGAATTGCAAAAGGAAAGCTAGCTTGGAAAGCTAATTGTAATGAATTTTTAGCAGCAATTAGCGAAATTATAAATCGTGCTGAGAATCTTCGATTTAAATTTCCAGAAAATATTCCAGCTTTATTAACAAAATGTTATACAGAAGATACGTTAACAAGTTTATTTAAAATTAGACAAGCTTATTATGAAATAGCACCCAATTTATCAGAAGATATCCAATCTCTTACCTTTTTGAATATCTGTGGAATTTTGAGAATATCCAGCTATGTAGGTACAGCGCAATGGCAATATGTTCTTCCTAATAAACGTAAAGCTAAAACCTGCGAGCCATTTCTAGCTTTAGAGAATCAAGCTGCTTTGATAAAAGCAGATATGCAATATATGCAAAATTTAACAAAATCTCAAGCTAACCTTATCCAAGATGATGCAAGATTATTAAAAAATATTCCCGATAAATCTATCGATCTAATTATTACTTCTCCACCTTATGCAAATAACTATGATTACGCTGATGCGACGCGACTTGAAATGACCTTTTGGGGTGAAGTAAATTCCTGGGGAGATTTACATGAAGCTGTGCGGAAGTATCTGATTTGTTCAAATTCTCAACACGCTTCTAAAGAAAAGTTTGATTTAGATATTTTGATAGAAGAACCGATGATTAAAGTCATTATCGATGAATTAACTCCTGTCTGTAGACAACTAAAAGAAATTAGAAAAACTAAAGGAGGAAATAAAGCTTATCATACAATGATAGCTGCTTACTTTATTGATATGGTAATGGTTTTTCATGCATTACGTAGAGTAACAACAAATAACTGTAATATATGTTTTGTAGTAGGAGATTCAGCACCTTACGGAATATATGTTCCCGTTCAAAAATGGCTTGGTGAATTAGCATTATCAGCAGGTTTTAATACCTGGAGTTTCGAGCAGATTAGGAAACGTAATATTAAATGGAAAAATAGAAAGCATAATATTCCATTACAGGAAGGAAGACTTTGGATAAAATAAAAATAATCATAAAACTATGGCACGTTCACCATCACATAAATTTGGTCAAGATTTAGGTAATCTTTTAGAACAGATTGTCCTTGATGATATTCTTAAACCTCGGCTACTGGAATTTGCTCAAACTCAAAACTATTATCTTGATTGGCAACGTTCTCGTGCAGCAAGAAGTGGCAAAAAAGTAACTTGGACAGATAAGTATGGAAATAAACATGACTTAGATTTTGTTATTGAAATGAATGGTACAGATAGCGAACTTGGTACACCAATTGCATTTATAGAGTCTGCATGGCGTAGATATACTAAGCATTCAAAGAATAAAGTACAGGAAATTCAAGGCGCTATTTTACCTATTATTGAACTTCACCATTTGTCAGCACCATTTTATGGTGCGGTTTTAGCTGGAGATTTTACTAAACCAGCTTTAGAACAATTAATAAATAATGGATTTACGCTTATTTATATACCATATCAGGATGTAGTCAAAGCATTTAGTAAAATCGATTTTGATATTGCATTTGATGAAGATACTGCTGACGAAAACTATTCTAAAGCCTCGCAAAAGCTCGCTAATTTAACTAGTAATCATAAAGAAAGACTTCGACAAGCTTTAATGTTAATTGCTCAAAATCAAACAGATAACTTTATGGAAAAACTTCAAGCAGTCCTTGAACGATTTATAGTAAAAGTTATTATCGCACCGTTATTTGCCCAAAACTATGAGTTTTACAATATTAACGATGCGCTTACAGGATTAAATTCAGTTGATATCGACAATCCGGTTGGTGAATTTAAAAGATTTGAAATTATTATTGACTACAATAATGGTGATACCGTTCGTGCAACATTCCAAAATAAAACTTTTCTTGCAGATTTTTTAATCAAGTTACAATGAAAGAAGATTCATCAACAGAACAAATTATTCTTAATTCCGAAATCGCACTTAATGCCATCGAGCAATATAGTTTCAATTCGGCTGAACTCAAGTTTCTCAAACATCTAGAAAATACAACTTTTAAATTATCTACCGAACAAGGAAAAAATAATTGCACAATTACTCAATCGAATCGGCTTTCAAGTTGAAATTGAAAACGGTTATGGCAAGTTTTTACTTCCGCCAAATCATACGGTATTTATTGCAATTAAATAAATATAATATGTCTATCGGAAGTTGCATAATTGCCACAAAATATGCTTAGCCAGGTATCAATAATTATCTACTAGCGTTTCATGGCGATCGCGTTTATCTTTGAAACTGGCTGTTTTTTTAACTTAGATATGAACGCAACAACATTTTCACCTCAAGAAGTTCTCAAGC
>CAYMZW010000756.1:0-2737 GCA_964395005.1 uncultured Rivularia sp. | reverse complement strand
CGTCGGGTTGCTTAACTAAAGATTCTCCTACCAAAACGGCACGAGCGCCAGCTTTATCAACAAAGTTTAAATCGTCAGGGGTATGTATACCAGATTCGCTGACGACGGTAATCCCATAGCTTTGTAATAGATGCTTTCGTTGAGATATCAATTCCTCGGTATTAGCTAAATTTACGGTAAACTTCTTGAGATTGCGGTTGTTAATCCCGATTAACTTTACGTCATGAAGTCTTAACACTCGATCTAATTCTGAAGCGGTATGAACTTCTACCAAAGCAGTCATTTTCAAGCTGTGAATTACCCGCAAAAAATCTTTTAACTGTACGTTGGATAAAATTGATGCAATCAAGAGTACTGCATCGGCACCGGCAGTTCTAGCTAAATATATTTGATATAAATCGACAATAAATTCTTTGCATAATAGCGGTAATTCTACGCCTTTTCTGACGTTACGTAGGTTATCAAAACTACCTTGAAAAAACTTAGTATCGGTGAGAACTGATAAACAGGCTGCACCACCTTTTTCGTAGGCTTTAGCTATATTTATTGGGTCAAAATCTTCTCGGATAACTCCTTTACTTGGCGATGCTTTTTTTACTTCAGCAATTAAACTAGGATGATGAGAATTTTCTCGCAAAGCCTTTAAAAAATCCCGTACAGGAGGCGCATCTTTTAATTGTTCCTGTACTTCAGCTAAAGGTGATTCTAACCGCATTTGGGCAACTTCTTGCCTTTTATGCAAGACTATTTCCTCTAGTATGTGCCGGGGCTTAGTTAGCATATTAATTTTATTGATTGTTGTCACATTATTCATAGTATTACTTTGTTAGAAGAACTAATACGAGCCGATTATTTTTATTGCTTATTACTAAAAATTACTTACCGATGGAATAGCGACGTTTATGCAATAGTAAGCCAGTACCAATTATTCCTATAGCAAATATTGTGTTGGTATTCCCCGCTTCTGGAACTTGTTGAGGTACTGTAAACGAACCAGTTAAGACGGCTGTACCTGTAGTGCTGGGTTGTGTTGTTGCGTTTGGGTCAAAAATTGTATTTTCCAAAAATGTTAAAATCCCCGTGGCACCTGCAAAATTGCCTTCACCACCGACAATAGTTGTAGTACCGGAAATCGATGTTGTAAATTCTTCAAAGTTTTGTGTAACAGTACCAGTAGTGGTTGCAAACAATTTATCGTCACCGCTGCCAAAAAATGTTTCGGAGAGAATTGGTAATCCTTCAATACCAAACTCTGCTGCATCTGTAACTATTAATTGCACTCCTGCATCATCATTTCTTTGAATGTAATTGCTTTTTATCAAGTTAGTTAAACCATAGGGTGCATCAGTACTTTCACCTGTTACAGTTGACTTGAAAATCTGACCTTGAATCGGTTCAAAAGTGCTTTCTGTTTTGTAAGTAGCTTCAAAAGGAAAAGTTTGAGCATTCACCTTTGCTGTACCTAATCCCAAACCCAACAACGCTACTGTTCCAGATATCAGCGATAAAGCGAGCGAATTAGGTTTCATATATTTTTCTTTCTTAATGATAAGTATTGACAAATAGCTCATTATATGAGAACCAGGAATAGAATCTGCACTACGGGTTATAAATTACAGATTTTTAGCTAAGTTTTGGCTAATTTTTTTCCGACGCTGACGTAGTAATAAACCAGCACCAATAATTCCTATGCCAAGTATTGTTTTAGTATTTGCTGCTTCTGGCACTTGTTGAGGTACTGTAAACGAACCAGATACCAAAGCTTCACCAACCAAAGGAGCAGTTGGATCTGGACTGATTTTTAAATCTTCCGAAAGATTGAAACTGCCAGTAGCACCTTGAAATCTACCCGTACCATCAGTAATGTTAATAGTGCCGTCAATTGAGACTGTAAGATTTTCTAGGTCAGTTATAGCAGTACCAGTACTAGTTCCAATTAACTTATCGTCACCACTATCTGTGGAAATTACATCTTTTAAACTTGGTAAGTTTTCTAAACCAAATTCTGTTGCATCTGGAACAAAAGTAGAAATACCTGTATCTGGATCGAGTTGAATGTAACTCATACTCGAAAGGTTATTTAAACCGTAGGGAGCGTTTTCATTTTCACCTAAAACAGTTACTTCTGTGATGTTTGGTGCTATTTCTCTAGTAATGCTTTGTGTTTTGAAAATTGTCTCAAAAGGAAAAGTTTGAGCATTAACCTTTGTTGTAGTTAACCCTAAACTTAGTAGCCCAACCGTTCCAGAAATCAATGATAAAGTGAGCGAGTTAGGTTTCATAAATAATTATTGACAAGTAATTGAGTTATGCGAAGTACGGGTTTAAAACCCGCACTTTTTTATGAAAGATTGCTAACTGATAACTGTTAACTGTTAACTGTTAACTGTAACAGCTTCCGATTCCCCAGACTTCGTATACTTATAAACCACGTTTTTAATCATTGCCAAACCGACTTCTCCCACCAAGCTCATAATCGATTCTGGATGAAACTGTACGGCTGAAATTGGCAATGTTTTATGTTCGATCGCCATTATCACGTCGTCTTCTGACATTGCGGTAATTTTCAATTCTTGAGGAAACTTTTCGGGTAATGCAAATAAGGAATGATATCTACCAACGGTAAAAGATTCTGGTAAGTCTTTAAACACAACCGAACTTGATTCGGTAACGTTAATCTTTGAAGGTTTACCGTGTTGCGGATAATCTAAAACTCCTAATTCTCCACCGAAAGCTT
>CAYMZW010000755.1:0-2740 GCA_964395005.1 uncultured Rivularia sp. | reverse complement strand
ATAGCCAACCCCGAAAACCGTCGCGTCGGATTGCTGCAAAAAGCGATCGCCAATCTCAATCTACCACCCGCAACCGTCATCTCCTATGCAGACTTAATTACAGGAAAAGAAAACCTCGAAGTTACACCCAATAACATCATCCGCTTTGATTCTCCGGAGAAGAATTTTGATGTTGATAAAGCGATTATTGCTGCGGGGGAAGGATTAGAGGGGGAAGAGTGGGAAGAGGGGGGAGAAATTAATAATTATCAAAAAATTAGTTCAGAAGAAATTGAGAAGTTGGAGTTTGATAAGGGACGAATTCTTTATCCGCGACAGTGGTATTTGGGTTGGCGGAATTTATTGCTGCGGTGGGAAAAGGAATTACAATGTCCAATCATGAATCATCCTGGGGATATTGCGGTAATGTTCGACAAACCAAGATGTCACGAAAGATTTAGCAAAAACAACGTTCCGGTAGCTCGTAGTTTGGGAAAAATCCACTGTTACGAACACTTACGCCAACAAATGCAATCTCAAGGTTTAGAACGGGTTTTCATTAAATTATCTCACGGTTCGAGTGCTTCTGGAGTGATTGCTTACCGCGCTAATTCCCGCTTTGAATCGGCTATCACCACGGTGGAAAGAGTACGAGAAGACGGTGAAACTTTACTTTATAATTCCCGGAGAATTCGTAACTATACAAAACGCCAAGAAATCGCCGATATTATCAATATTTTAACTGCCGAAGGGGTAATTGTTGAGGAATGGCTGCCAAAAGCAAGGTTACAAGGATGCGGTTTTGATTTGCGAGTTGTGGTTATCGATGGTGAAGCACAACATACAGTTGTTCGTTTGGGAAAAAGTCCCATGACTAATTTACATTTGGGTAACGAAAGAGGAAATATAGATGAATTTTTAGACAAAGTTGGTGAAGAGAATTGGCAGAAAATGAAACAGACTTGCGAACAAGCTGCGGCGTTATTTCCTAATAGTTTATATTGCGGAGTTGACTTGATGATTTTACCAGATTGGGAACAACATGCTGTTTTGGAAATAAATGCTTTTGGGGATTTGTTGCCGGGGATTAGTTATCGGGGTTTAAGTACTTATGAAAGTGAGTTGAAAGCAATTATCAAATGAAATTATATAATGCTAATACTTGTCATTGCGAACCAAGTGAAGCAATCGCAAAATATCGGCTTATACGCTTTCATTATGCGATTGCGTCGCTCTACTCCGTTCCGCTCGCAATGACAAGTCCTGATTCTTCCAAATATCAAATTAAACATTTGAAGTCAAAGAAATTTTAACTTGTTTGTTGAGAGCAGAAGCAATCTTTTGCAGCATTGAAAGCGAATGTCCTTCATAATCAGCATCTTCAAGTCGAGCAATCACGGGTTGTTTTGTACCAACTAAATCAGCAAGTTGCTTTTGTGTTAATCCTGCTTGAGTTCTTGCTTCATATATAAGTTGCGCTACCTCCGCATTAATAGAAGCTGTAATTACCATTTCTTGAAGTTCGGGGTCATTACGATGAATATTTTCAAGTATTTTTAAAGCATCGTTAGTTTTCTTCATTTTCTTCTATATAAGTATGAATATCTGGATTTTCTTCAAACAAAGATTTTCTTGTTATCGCTCTTTCAATATCAATATCTGCTACTGTTGCTTGTTCTTTGATAATTGCATGAGCAAGAATCGCTATATTTTGACCGTGAAAAAAATACAAAATACGATATTGAACATGAATATGTTTTGCTCTCAACTCATAGATATTATCCCTCAAATAATCCACAGCAGGTCTACGCAGTTCGTATCCAAATGATTCAAGTAAATTAATTTTACCAACACAATTAGTATAAGCTTTCTTATTTTCTTTTAAAAGTTGCTTCAACCATTTTAGAACGGGAACTTCACCATCCTCTCCTTTATAGAAAATAATACTAGTTTCGGGCATTAGTCCTTGATTATAACAATATTGCTATATTAACTCAGTCGTGTAACTTACAAAATACCAATGCAAAACATCAACCAAATCATCGGCACCCACGATATCGTATTCATCACCTTCGACACACTCCGTTACGACATCGCAACGGAATTACTCGCACAAAAACGCACTCCAAATTTAGCCAAGGTATTACCAAATGGTTGGGAAAAACGACATTCACCGGGAAACTTTACTTATGCATCCCATCAAGCATTTTTCGCAGGTTTTCTTCCTACTCCCGTCACTCCAGGAATTCACCCCAGATTGTTCGCTTTGAAATTCGCCGCAAGTACAACAACTACCGAAAAAACCTGTCTTTTAGAAGGTGAAAATATAGTCAAGGGATTAGCGCGAAAAGGTTATCATACCGTTTGTATTGGTGGTGTCGGCTTTTTCAACAAACAGAATCCCTTGAGTAATGTAATTCCTTCCATGTTCGCTGAAAGTTACTGGAATCGAGAATTAGGAGTTACCGATCCAAAATCTACAGAAAATCAAATCCTATTAGCCGAGAAAATCCTTAATAAAACACCTCAAAATCAACGTTTATTCTTATTTATTAATATTTCCGCCCTTCATCAACCCAATTATTTCTACCTTGAAGGTGCTAAAACAGACACATTAGCAACTCACGCCGCCGCTTTGGAATACATCGACATTCAACTAGGAAAACTCTGGAATGCCTTACAAAAACGTGCTTCTACCTTCTGCATACTCACCTCCGACCACGGAACAACATACGGTGAAGATGGTTACACCGGACACCGG
>CAYMZW010000754.1:0-2746 GCA_964395005.1 uncultured Rivularia sp. | reverse complement strand
GGGAGTAGGGAGTTGGGAGTAGGGAGTTGGGAGTAGGGAGTTGGGAGTAGGGAGTTGGGAGTAGGGAGTAGGAGTTAGGAGCTAGGAGTTAGGAGTTAGGAGTTAGGAAGAGGAAGTTGATAATTGATAACTGTTCACTGTTCACTGTTCACTGTTCACTGTTAACTGTTTGTTTTGACATTACCAATCGTTTGTAACAATTGCTTTGCAGTGTAGGGTTTTGATAAAAAAGCTTTGATGCCAATTTCGGTAATTGTGTTAATTTTGTCGTTGGAAATAAGTCCGCTGACAGCAATAATTTTTACTTGAGGATTAATTTTTTGTAAGGTACGAATTGTTGTTAATCCATCCATAACTGGCATGATAATATCTGTTAAGACAACTGATATTTCATCTCTACGTTCTGCATACAAAGCGATTGCTTCAATTCCATCGCTAGCTGTGATTGCTTTATAATTATAGCTTTCTAATGACTTTTTTGTTATATCTCGAATTGAATCTTCGTCATCTACAACTAAAATTAATTCTCCTTCGCCTTTGGGAAAATCTACTTCTACTTCTTGTTGAGTTTCATTGATTTCTTGGGCCGGTATATATACTTGAAAATTGCTTCCTTTGTTAATATCACTTTGTACGTTAATAAATCCACCGTGACTCTTAACAATACCAAGTACTGTAGAAAGTCCTAAACCCGTACCTTTTCCAAGTTCTTTAGTTGTAAAAAATGGCTCAAAAACTCTATCTAAAATTTCCGGAGAAATACCCATCCCAGTATCGGCTACAGAAATCATTACATAAGAACCATTAGATGCATCTAGATGCATTTGAGCGTAATTTTCATCTACTATAAAGTTTGTCGCAGAAATAGTTAATTTACCACCGTTTGGCATGGCATCGCGTGCATTAACACATAAGTTCATCATCACTTGATGCAGTTGAGTTGCATCTCCTTTAATCATCCATAGATCCGGCGCTATTTCCTGTGATACTTGAATAGTTTTCGGAAATGTTTCTCTGACAACTTGTTTAATTTCGTTTATTAAATGCTTTGGTTGTACCAAAGTGCGATCGCCTTCCATTCCACGGGTAAAAGAAAGCACTTGTTTAACTAAGTTAGCGCCACGTTTGGCATTGTTAATTAATATTGGTAAAAGTCGTTTGCTTCGCTCATCATCTAGCTGCGATTCTAATAATTGTGCTGTCATTAAAATCGGTGCCAGTACGTTGTTAAGATCGTGAGCGATACCGGAGGATAAAGTTCCAATACTTTCTAATCTCTGAGCGCGAAGAAACTGGGATTCTAATTGTTTTTTTTGCGTAATATCAGTATTTACGACAAGAATAGCTTGTGGTTTATTTTCATATTCTTTTAATAGCGTCCATCGACTTTCAACAACAATTTTTTTGCCAAATTTTGTAGTTTGATGAAGTTCGCCTTCCCACGAACCATTTTTTAATAAAGTATTAAGAGCCGCTCGTATTTCCGATATTTTCTTTTCTTGCCAAAGTTCTACTATTTTTCTACCAATAGCTTCATTTTTCTGACAACCATAAAGACGTTCGGCTGCTTTATTCCAATATAAAATTTTGTCATCTAAATCCCGTACAAAGATTGCATCAGTGGCAACATCAAGTAGTGCTGCTTGTTCGCGAATTTTTTGTTCGGTTTGTTTTCTTCCTAAAGCGTAGCGAATTGAACGTTCTAATAAAGGTGCATTTAACTGAGTTTTTTCTAAATAATCCGCAGCACCAGCTTCCATCGCTTGGATATCTATATCTCTATCTCCCCTACCAGTAAGCAAAATAATTGGGGAAGTTAATCCGCATTCAATCGAAGATTTTAATAATTCTAGTCCGTTTTCTGCTCCCAAACGGTAATCTAATAGATAAATGTTATGCCGTCGCGACGCTATTACATCTTTTGCAACTTGATAATTATCTAACCACTCTAACTCGCAGCTACCTAACTGAAATTCATTTAACCAATCGCGAATTAAAATATAATCATCTTCATCATCATCTACTAGCAGAACTTTGATGGGATTATCATCCATAAATTTACCTCCCACCGTTTAGTACGGCAGTTCTACAATATCAAACCAATATTGCCCTATAGTTTCCATTACCTTTACTAAAGAAGCAAAAGTAACTGGTTTAATGATAAAAGAATTTGCTCCTAAATCATAGCAGAGTTGAATATCCTCTTGAGCTTTTGAGGTTGTTAGTATTACCACGGGAATATGTCTAAAAGTGGGATTAGTTTTAATTTCTTTAAGTGCTTCACGACCATCTTTTTTAGGCATATTCAAATCTAATAAAATCAAACCTGGGGATACTGCCGAATCAGAGTTTGTGTACTTTCCGCGCCGATACAAATAATCCATTAATTCCTCACCATCTTTAACAATGTGCAGTTGATGTTGCAAATTACTTTCTGTTAATGCCTCGCTAGCTAACATACAGTCATCTTCATCATCATCAGCCATTAATATCGATATTTTTTTTTGCTCAACCTCCACTAGTTATTTTCTCCTTTACTCATGGTTTAGGAATCAATAAATTATTAAATTGCAACAAAACGTGCAGTAATATGGCACAACTAGCTTTCTTACTCCGGTATAATAAACCTTTTTTGAGAAAGATAAAATTGAGCAGAGGGAGCAGGGAGTAGGGAGCAGGGAGCAGGGAGGAGGAAGAGGAGCCACTGCGTTGCGGAGGTTCCCTCCGTTGTAGCAAGTGGCGTGGG
>CAYMZW010000753.1:0-2747 GCA_964395005.1 uncultured Rivularia sp. | reverse complement strand
CTTATTGGAAGCACTTCAACTAAGGGTGAACTCGCTTTCATCGACAACAAACCCGATGCAAATGGAGTTAAAAATTGGCTTAAAGGTGAATCCAGAGAACTTATTTCTCAAATAAACTCAACTTCTGGATTAAGGCTAACTATTAATCAAGATGGAACTTTTACCGAGGAGAAAGAAGGAAATCCAGAAGTTAATTGGTTTAGTAACGAAGGGGTTTTAGAATCAAAGGTTGTTCCTTTTAATGGAAAAGTAAAATTTCAAGCTGACGTTGCGTATTTATATCCTAATGAAATTCCCGATTGGGCTAAACCGCGAGGTAGAAAATACGGAATTGTGCTTCGTTACAATGATGGCGATACGATTATTGCAGATAATATCAGTTTAATAGACGAAAAGCTTGTCCGAACTGTAAATGTAGTCACCGATGGAATGTACTTTGATAGAGTTGCGATCGTTTACGCGAAATCTTAAGGTTGTTTTTTTAGAATAGAATTATTAAAATTTCCACAAATACACAAATTCAAGAAGCTAAGAAGTAAGCTTTTTTATCATAAATACGCTATTCGGGTCATCAATATATTCAGCAAAAGGTTCTCGGAACTCAAACCCATACCTTATATACAAGGCTCGTGCACAAGCAAATTCAGGAAAAGAACCTGTTTCTAAATATAGACAATTATAACCACGCCGTTTTGCTTCTTTAATAATGCGCTCCAGAATCTTTGAAGCCACACCTTTTCGACGGTGAGTTTTAGCAGTACGCATCGATTTAACTTCACCACTTTTTGAATCTAATTCTTTCAATGCTCCACATCCAATTAATTCCGAACCTTCCCAAGCCGACCAGAAAGTTATATTGGGCGATCGCAAAGCCTCTAAATCAAGAGCATGAAAACTTTCCGGAGGTGAAATTTCATTCATATCATCAAGATGTTCTTGAAGAAAGTCAGCGATCTTTTTCCCCGTAAGGTCATCTTCGCGAATCTCTAATTGTTTCATCTTTGACTAAATTTAAAAATACATCAACTTTTTGCATTCCTACTAAATATCGTAAGAAAGCAATTACTTTAATTATCCATCCACAAGATTCTTTTATCTTAGTAACAATCAAAACTAAAATAACGAATTTTGCGTATTTATATATAGGAAAATTACTGAGATTATATCTTTGCTGAAACAAAATAAATATACATTGCTTGATAATTAATCACTAGATGAAAAAACTATTGCGATAAAGCAATATAAATTGATTTATAAATTAGATTCATAAAAACAATTGTCATTATCAAAGCCTATACATTTTTCATTTCAGTTAAAACTTTATCAAACAGCATTTACGATAAAAGAATAATCCCTGACTAATTTGCTATTTGATTTTTGCTCAGATTTCTTATTTGGGTTCGTGAGTTGAACTTTTACTTGGGAAAAAGTTTCAATCCAAAGCGCCGCACTACAATCTAGCGGTTTTTCAGGTCGATAGATGATTTCACATGGACCATTAATCTTTACTGAATAACCATAAACGTTGTCATTAGTATTTTTGACGCTGATTACGGGAATTAAATCTCGTGGTTTTTTATTCTTATTTTTTCCAATATTGTTTCTGTTGACGTGGATTTTCGTTTTTGCAGGAATTCTTTTACACCATTTGGGTTTCGGACCTCGTTTTCCTTTACTGATAATCGGCATTCCGTTAAATAAAGGAATTATCCAATTTCTCCCAGGTTTGTAAGCTCCCTTGACTCTACCGCTCGAAACCAAAGAGCGGATTGCAGAAGTTGAGATTTTTAAAATTTTTGCTGCTTCGGTAGTTCCTATGTACATGACCCAAAACTATTGCGATACAGAGTTAGTTTATTTGATTATCTCATTTTATTGTTTAACATTGAGCAAAATGCAGCTTGGGGAGCAGGTTTATACGGCTGCAATCCGACTCAAGTTTTACAAGTAATTCGGTATGCTGTTATCAGATTATAACGGGTAGCTATCAACACCTAAATAACCTAATTTCAGTATTTATATAGAGAAAAAACCTGAGTTTTTATTTTTAATTAGAGAAAACAAATATACATTCATTTATTAATAGCCAGCTTTAATTTACTCAATCGCTTATTTTAAAACAATTACATTCAAATTAAGTAAAAACACTGCAAAAAACTATTTTAGAAATATAATTGTACAAAGTTGTAATTCAAAACCCCTCTGAGAAATAACGATTATGTCATCATTCATCGGTCATAGTTTAGCAGGATTAACTACCTATGCAGTAACTCAGCAGTTGGAAACCCATCGTAAGAGTGAAAGTAGGCAATTTAATTGGATATGGCCAATTTGGCTGCTTGCGATCGCTTCGATACCGGATATTGATTATCTGATTCCGGCACTAAGAATACAACAAGCCGATCAAACTTTAAGAATTACTCATTCTTTGATTGGCGCAATTCTGATGCCCGGTTGTACAATATTAGCGCTTTGGTTATTGGGCAAACGAGGAAAAAGTTTTAAATTTCAAAGTTTGCAGGTAATTTTAGTAGGTTTGTCTCATCTGCTGCTAGATATGCTAACTGGGGTTTCTGCTCTGCCATTATTTTATCCATTCAGCTTGCACGCCTTTAGGCTTCCTTTTGGACTATTACCCAGTGCTGGAAGAATTCGATTAACTAATTATTTTTTCTATCGAAACATCTTTATTGAATTAGGTGTTTTGATTCCTTTATCTATAAGTTTGCTGTTGAGTATTCGAGATT
>CAYMZW010000752.1:0-2785 GCA_964395005.1 uncultured Rivularia sp. | reverse complement strand
TTGGAATTTTGGAGATAACAATACAACTATTGGTAACGGTAACTGGGATTTCGGTGATAACAATACGGTAATTGGAAACGGAAATCGAGTTTATACCGATAATAGTATCGTAATTGGTAACGGTAACTGGTCGGTTGTTGTTGATAAATCAGCCGAAATCGCCGATGATTTACTAGGTGAATTAGAAACCATCGCAATGGGAATTGGGCTTAAGGGCAGTGCTAATATGCTTGTTGATTCAGTGATGAATAAAATGGGCGAAGTTTTCCAACCATTAACTGAGGAGTTTGATGAGTCAGCCCTGAATACTTATAATCAGCAGTTTCTTAATTCTGATAGCGGTAGCGATTTTCTAATTTCCGTTTAAGCGAAAGTTTGTATTAGAAACGCGAGCAAAAATAATTTATCCAACAAGGATAGTCTTACGGGTTTAACAGCCCGTTTTTTTATGCACATTATTAATCAAATGTCAACAAAGAAACGGAGTAATTAGAGCGTTTTCATTTGAGTACAATACAAATCTTACTCAACCTCGTTCTCTCTTTGCATCCACTAAAGAAGAATATCTGCAAGCACGGGTGAGATTAAAATGTAGTGGAATTAACCGAAATTAGCTATAGTATTCCAGCGTATAAGTTGTACGGATACAAATAAAATAAATCCTTCTTTAGTTAGATTAACCGAATATTAAATATAACAGCAAAAGTTAGTTTTGGTTATATGAGAATAAAATCATCCAAAAGTCAATCATACTCTAGGTAGTTAATTTAATTAAATAAGTAAGATTTTTATTATTAATCTAAATAATTAAGATAGTTAATTTGACTGAATAAAAAATAAAACATAAGCTTACTAGCTCTTACGAATGTTTTTTTGTAATACATAAAATACAGTTAAAAACTATCAAGTTATATTCACAATATCTATGAAAATATAGTTATATTTGACTGCAAACCTTACAAAAGCAGGTTTTTAATAGATATATCTTGATTTAACGCCGAGCGATCGCCAATTTATTAGTCCTATTAAATAAGATAAACTTGCAAAATAAAATATACGTACATCTATATAGAAATAATATTTTCTATAAATAATGAGTTTTCTAAAGAATTGATAAATTAAACAAAAAAAAACTCATATCAAGGGAAACCAAAAAAGCTTAAATTGGTTTTGTCTATGGAAATGATTTAAGCAAACCATAAAAATTACAAATGCATTTCCATTGAGCAACATAAACAACCGTATAAAGATTTTTGCAAAGGAAACTAGATTAAATAGCTAGTTAATCATGGTTGAAGATAAAAATTTGAAAAATTTTATATGAAAAGCATCAACCAGCTTATTTTTTTGTTGATGTGTGTAAAAAAGAGCAAATTTTTGCTTCTAAATTTAGAGGATTCATAGTAAATGGCAGAAGATACTAATCAAAACGCTACTGAAAATCCAATGGGTGGCGGTGGCTTCGTTTCACCTTTCGAGCAATTGAGTATTAACCTTGATAACTACTTCAATAGCGATGACTTTAAGGAAGGTAACCAGCCAGGAAATTTAAATCCATTTTCTCAACCACCTAGTGGCGGCGCTCCTTCTGGTGACGGCGCTCCTTCCGAGGGCGGTAATCCATTTGGCGGCAATCCATTTGAATTCAACCCCCTTGGTGGTGAAGAAAATACTCAAGAAGAATCAATTAACCAAGATAATCCTATGATGAGTGGTTACGATTCCTACAGAAATGACTCTGATAACACAGATGAGCCTTTGATAGTTGGCGAAAACCCCTTTGGTGATATCAATGATGCCGATATAGATAGCGACAACCTGTTTGCTAATCTGGAAAATTTATCGGAATCTTTCTCTGATAACTTAGAGGCTGGCAAGACTCAGTACGAAAGCTTTACTGAATTATTCAATGATTTAGAAGCTAGTGAAGCTAGTACCGATACCCAAGGAGATGAATTGGCACCAGTACAATTTACCAACTTCTTAAATACTCTTTCTGAATCTGATATCGAATTACCATCAGACGGTGCGATTACCGACTTAAGTCAGTTTTCAGACTTAGCTTCTAGTTTTTCGCAACTAAACGCATCTAATGGCGAAGCTTTCATAGAAACATTCTCAGAAGTTGACTTTACTGCTGGTAGCGGCAACCCATTTAGTGAAGGTAATCCCTTTGCTGGTGAAGATAATCCTTTCACCCAAATAACCGAAATATTTGCTGTTGATAGTGATTCGGCAGTTTCAATAAGGCAGGAGACGTAGCACTGCTACGTCTCTACATTAGTGAAAATGTTGTTTTTATCAATGTAAATATCTATTTCTAGGAAAATAATTATCAATGGAAACTTCTGATTTAAATTCAATGAATAAAACTGATGACGTTGTTGCCTATAATGCATTAGGTGATAGTGAAAATACTCAGCCTGAAGATAATAGCGACAAGTGGAGTTGGGATTTTGGCAGTACCGATGCTGTAGACGAAAATTTGATCGTTGGTAATGAGCAATTGATAATGAGTGATGATACTACTCAAGAAGATTTCGCATCACAAGCTAGAAACGATCTTTTTGACAAAGTTGATTCTGTATTCGATAAGCTACGCGAAAAATTTCCTTTAGATGAAAGCGATGGCGAATCGAATAAGGAAAATCTATTTTCTAATGGCAATAATCCGTTTGGTGAAGGTGAATTTCCTTTACCGCCAGGTTACTCAGAATCCTCTGAAGGTGAAAACTCCTCCGAAGAGGCTGAAGTAAACGATAATATTTCGGGTGAAAACCCATTT
>CAYMZW010000751.1:0-2788 GCA_964395005.1 uncultured Rivularia sp. | reverse complement strand
GTAATGACAGAACCAAGATTAGAACAACCATTAGAGCAAACATTAGAACAACCACTAATTGAATTAAAAGGCGTTTCTAAATCGTTTGGTAGCAATAAGATATTAGATAAGGTAGATTTTACAATTTACCGGGGAGACGCATTAGGCATAATTGGTCCTAGCGGTACTGGTAAATCTACTATTCTGCGGATAATTGCCGGGTTAACTCCTGCCGATGAAGGAGAAATTTACGTCTGTGGTGAGCTAAGAGAAGGTTTGATAGAAGATGGAGCCTCGGCAGTGGGAATTGGCATGGTTTTTCAGCAAGCGGCTTTGTTTGACTCGTTAACGGTGGATGAAAATATTGGCTTTTTGCTTTACCAGCATTCAAATCTTTCTAGAAAAAGGATTCGAGAACTTGTTGACGAAAAATTGGAAATGGTAGGTTTACCCGGAGTTGCCGATCGATTTCCCGCAGAACTTTCTGGAGGAATGCGGAAGCGAGTAAGTTTTGCTCGTGCTATTATGTCTAATCCTGACAAACCCGAGGAAACACCAGAAATTTTACTATACGATGAGCCTACAGCCGGATTAGATCCCATTGCTTCGACGGTAATCGAAGATTTAATTCGCGAATTGCAGGATGCAAACGGAACTTCTAACAGCTACGCGATCGTTACTCACCAACACAGTACAATTCGTCGTACTGCTGACAGAGTTGTGTTTCTTTATCAAGGTAAAGTGCAGTGGGAAGGAAAAGTCTCCGAAGTTGACACCACAGATAATGCTTCTATTAGACAATTTATGAGTGGAAACGTTGATGGCCCTATTAATATAGCTGGTGCATGAAATACGCGAAGGTTAAAGGTTAAGGGTTAAAGGTTAAAGGTTAAAGGTTAAAGGTCAAAGGTTTAATAATCATAGGTTTCATCTTTGATTAATGTTCATTACTAATTACGTAGCGCTATACGATTAATGAGAAATTTATAAATCATCGACGATAAAAGAATTATTAATACCTATTAACAGATTTGAAACGTCATTTTAAAGGAAAGTGAAAAATGCGATCGCGATTGGTTAGAGAAGGTTCGGTGGGATTGTTAATTTTGTTAGGTTTGGGTGTATTTGGGCTAATTTTCCTTTGGCTCAACAGAATAAGCGCCGCCGGTAATCGTTACAGTTTTATAGTAGACTTTAGGGATGCTGGCGGAATGCAAAAAGGTGCTGTAGTTCAATATCGTGGTGTGAAAGTAGGCAATATTGCCGATATTAAAGCGGGTGTGAATGGTGTAGAAGTAGAACTTGATATCAACAAACCCGACTTGATAATTCCCAAAAATGTCAAAATAGAAGCGAATCAGTCTGGATTAATCAGCGAAAGCATTGTTGAGATTACACCACTAAGAACTATTACCCGTGCGAATGTAGATGCAGGGCCTTTAGATCCAGGTTGCGATCCGACTATTATTGTTTGCGATGGCTCCCGTCTCAAAGGCGAAATCGGTATCAGCGTTGACGAACTCATTCGCTACAGCAGCCGTTTATCAGAAGTTTACAGCCGACCAGATGTATACGAAAATGTCAATCAAGCTTTAAAAAATACATCTTTAGCAGCCGCACAAGTAGCTCAACTAACTCGCGATGTCTCCACTTTAACAAGAACTACACAGCAAGAATTAAAAACCTTTGCTTCCGCCGCTAATGAAGTAGCAAGCGCTGCCAATAGAGTCAGTACATCTACCGATCGAACCATAAATCAGTTTGGTAATACAGCCAATCAGCTAAACGCAACAGCAAGAGAATTTAGCACAACAGCAAGACAATTTAGAGGTACAGCCAGCCAAATTAATTCCACCGCCAATCAAGCTTCGAGACTGTTATCAAACATCGATAACTTAGTAACAACAAACCGTTCCTCATTAGTTAGTGCATTAAACGACATCACAGCAACAAGTTCTCAACTAAGAGGTACCTTAAACAGCTTATCCCCAAGCATCAATAGATTTACCAAAGGACAATTATTAGAAAACCTCGAAACCCTCTCAGCCAATGCAGCAGAAGCATCAACAAATTTACGAGACATTACCAAAACACTCAACGATCCGAATAATTTATTAGTACTGCAACAAACATTAGATTCCGCCAGAGTCACCTTCGAGAACACCCAAAAAATCACATCAGATTTAGACGACTTAACCGGAGATCCACAATTTCGACAAAACCTTAAAGAACTAGTAAATGGTTTAAGCGGCTTAGTATCCTCCACCGAACAAATAGAACAACAAGTAAAATTTGCTGCCACCCTCGACACCGTAAAAGCCAGTATAGACAAACCAGATCAAACATTCCAACCAATTAAAAAACAACCTTTTAGATTCAAATCCTCATCCAACACCTTTAAAAACAGCGACAAAATCAAACAAACTAAAAACTCACCCAAAGTAGATTCCTCACAAGAAGAACTTTTGCAGCAACTTCGGGAATATCAGAAAACTCGACAGTAAAAGAATTGGGGATTGGGCATAGGGCATAGGGCATAGGGCATTGGGCATTGGGAGAATTTTAACCTTTAACCTTTAACCTTTAACCTTTAACCTTACTTTGATCAATTCCAATCTTGTTCTTCCTTCTTGCCTTTGGTGCGGTAAATTCCACCGACGGCGTGAATTGCTCTGGTTTTTTCAAAAAGTTCTGCTTCTGTAATTCCCCATTTTTGCAATACCTCATCCAAACCTTGTTGAATATCGAAAGCACCGGGAAAATTTTGATAGCGAATCCGTAACCTTGCTAATTCCGCCAAATTCTCGTT
>CAYMZW010000750.1:0-2793 GCA_964395005.1 uncultured Rivularia sp. | reverse complement strand
TTTCGGTTTGGTTAGGAACTGATTCTAAAAACTTAGTTTTTTACAAGGATTTAACCAATCCATCAAGCGAAGTTGTTGAATTAATAAGCAATTTTGAATCATCTTATAGCTTGATTGATAATGATGATAATTTATTGTATTTTCAAACTGATTTAAATGCACCAAGAGGTAGAGTTATCGCCATTGATATTCAAAAACCAGATTCTAAAAACTGGCGAGAAATCATTCCTCAAACTCAAGAAACATTAGAAAGCGTTGGTACAATTAACAATCAATTTGTCGCTGAATATCTCAAAGATGCTCGCAGTCAAATCAAAATTTTTGAAATTAACGGTAATTTTGTCCGAGAAGTTGAATTACCCGGTATTGGTTTAGTCGGTGGTTTTGATGGCAAAAAAACTGATACCGAAACCTTTTATGGATTTACTAACTTTACCACACCGGGAACTGTCTACCGCTACGATATGATAACTGGTAAAAGTACAGTTTTTCGCCAACCAAAAGTTGATTTTAACGCCGATAATTACGAAACCAAACAGATTTTTTACAAAAGCAAAGATGGTACTCAAGTACCAATGTTTATCGTCCATAAAAAGGGAATCAAGTTAGATGGAAATAACCCCACATACCTTTACGGTTATGGCGGTTTTAACGTCTCTTTAACACCAACTTTTTCTGTCAGCAGTTTGATATGGATGGAAATGGGTGGAGTTTACGTAGTAGCAAATATACGTGGTGGTGGTGAATACGGCGAAGAATGGCATCAAGCGGGAATCAAAGATAAAAAACAAAACGTCTTTGATGACTTTATTGCAGCGGCTGAATGGTTGATAGACAACGGTTACACCAAATCCGAGAAACTGGCGATCGCCGGTGGTAGTAATGGTGGATTGTTGGTAGGTGCCTGCATGACACAGCGTCCAGATTTATTCGGTGCAGCGTTACCAGCAGTTGGTGTATTAGATATGTTGCGCTTTCATAAATTTACCATTGGCTGGGCATGGGTTCCCGAATACGGCTCCTCGGAAAATCCCGAAGAATTCAAAACGCTTTACGCTTATTCACCTTTACATAACTTAAAACCAGGTACAGCTTATCCCGCAACTTTGATAACCACAGCAGATCATGACGATCGCGTAGTACCCGCACACAGTTTTAAATTCGCCGCAGCATTGCAAGCAGCCCATGACGGAGAAGCACCAGTATTAATAAGAATTGAAACAAAAGCTGGACATGGAGCAGGGAAGCCTACCGCGAAAATTATTGAAGAAGTTGCGGATAAATGGGCATTTTTAGTTAAGACATTGGGAGTTGAAAACATCGGTTTGTAGTTGCGCTTTAGCGCATCCGGGTGCGTTATGGCTATTTTCCTTAGCGCACCCTCTGACTTATAAGCAAGGAAGAAGGAATAGGAAAGATTTGACTTACATAATGGGTGGTGTTGAGTATGTAAATTGGGCAACGGATATATTGTCTGTAAAACAACTACATTAAAAAAATTTTGGATATGATGAGAACGGATGTTTGGTAGATTGGCTTCACAGCAGTTTGAAGATAATAATTTAAACGAGTCAAGCGCTTATTGTGCCCTAACCCAGAATTTATTATTGGTGTATTGAAATATTTTAAACCTAATAAAATATCGTTTATTCACATACATTGTGTTGGGTTACGACACCATTGACATTAGGGAGCATCCCAATTTTGCAAATTGCTCGAAATTTTGGTTGTCATTGCGAACGAAGCGAAGCGAAGCAATCGCAACCGTTATATTTTGCGATTGCTATCTCCCTTCGGAAGACGCTTCGCTAACGCTTCATTTCATTACGCTCGCAATGACTAATAATATTTTTACACATTTGGGATGTTCCCTTCACATTAATTTTTTACCTACATAATTTGTTTTCGTGTCTAACTCAACCTACTGACTAAAAGATTAATTAAAAATAGAAATTATTTGTATACCCGACACCCTAAACATCGGTTTAGTTGGCTTCTCCGTCGTAATAAATTCCTCTACATCGAGTGATAATGCAGCAGCAATATGCAGAGCATCCATAGCAGCTAAACCATATTCACAACCGATATTATAAGCATCTTGAACCACTTTTTCTAAGTCATTAGCCCAGTAGTTGACAGCACTAAAAAATTATTCATAGAGTTGAACTTCTTCAGCTTGCTTGTGATAAATTGCTTTAGGAATAACTTCTAACTTAACAAATTGACTTGATGCAAATTGACGGTTTGAATCTTCCAAAACTTCCAAAGCTTTTTCTGCAATTCTGCCTACACCATCTGTAGCACTTAGTAAAACCCCTGAATCGATATAAGTTAAAATCATTCGTCTCTACCCTGCAAACCACCTCTACGACTAGCAAGTTCTTTTGCTATTCCTTCTTCATCTAATAAAGGTTTACCAGAAGCAACTATTTTGATCCGAATTTGCCTTAAACGTTCTCCCAAAGACGCTTTATTGATAGAGTTTTTATCGTAAAGAAATTCAACAAAATCTAAAACTTCCTCTTGCTTTTCTTTGGGTAAAGAACGCCACTTTGCGGTGGAAATCTTGTTCTGGACTCATAATGACTAGGTTTTGATATAATCGTTATTTATCATTCTATAATTGCTGCACCGAAAGAATGAATGGTTGAGTGTTTTATTTGCTGATATAATCACTCCGAGTCATTTCCTACAAAGTCAACTTGTTCGTAAAGGTCACTTAATGTAAGTTGAAAATTAACGGTTTCTAAAGAAAATAAGGCAGATTCCCCTTCAATTTCATCAAAAATCCAT
>CAYMZW010000749.1:0-2800 GCA_964395005.1 uncultured Rivularia sp. | reverse complement strand
ATGTAGCATTTGCTAGAATTTGGACTCATAATTCACAAGAAAAACTATTACATTTGCAATCTAGCGCGGGTATGTATACGCATATTGATGGCGCACACAGCCGCATACCAGTAGGTAAATTCAAAATCGGCTTAATAGCTCAAGAGCGTAAACCTCATATTACTAATTCGGTTCAAACCGACGAAAGAGTAAGCAATAAAGAATGGGCTATTAGTGAAAAAATGATCGGTTTTGCTGGATATCCTTTAATTGCTGATTCAGAATTGATGGGTGTAGTTGCAATGTTTTCCAAGCAGCAACTAAATCAAACTACTCTTAATGTATTAAGTTTCATCGCAGGAGAAATTGCTGTTGCAATTAAGCGTAAAAGCATTGAAAAAGCTTTGCAGCAAAAAGAAGAACAGTATCGGAGTATTTTTGAAACAGTAAGTGATGGATTATCAATATTTGATTTACAAACAGGTAAACCTATTGCTGTAAATCCCACATGGTGTCAAATGTATGGCTATTCAAATCAAGAATTTATTAATTTACAACCTTCAGATTACATTTTTGCAGATTCTTTGGATTTATTCAATAGTTTTATAGAAAGCGTTAAAGCTGGTAAGGAATTTTATTGTCAAGCTGTTTGTATTCATAAAAATGGCAGGTTATTTGATGTTGAGCTAAAAGCTACATCTTATATTTATAACGGTAAGTCTCATGCGTTAACAATTGCACGAGATATTAGCAAACGTAAACAAGCTGAAAAAGTTTTAAAACAGCGTACTGAAGAATTAGAGCAAGCCTTAATTAAACTACAATCAACTCAATCGCAGCTTATACAAACTGAAAAAATTTCCCAACTCGGACAATTAGTTGCTGGTGTCGCACACGAGGTAAATAATCCAGTTTGTTTTATTTCAGGTAATTTATCTCATGCAGAAGAATATGTAAAAGACTTGACTTGTTTATTAAATTCATATCAACAAAAATTTCCCAGCCCTGGAGATTCTATCGAAAAAAAAATCGAAGCAGTAGACTTAGAATACTTGCTCGAAGATTTGCCTAAAATGATTTCCTCGATGAAATTAGGAACCGATCGCATCAAGAATATCATGCTGTCATTACGCAATTATTCGCGCACAAGTTCTGATGAAAAAAAAGCAGTAAACTTACACGAAGGTATTGATACTACCTTAATGATTTTATCTCATCGCCTCAAAGCAAACCCAGAACGTCCAGAAATTAAAATTGTGAAAAAATATGGCGATTTACCTTTAGTTGAATGCTATTTTGGGCAAATAAATCAAGTATTCATGAATTTGATTTCTAATGCTATCGATGCTTTAGAAGAATCAAATCAAAATAAAAACTATGAAGAAGTAGATCAACATCCGAACATTATCACAATTTCAACTTTTTCAGATGACAACTGGGCAAATATAGTTATTGCAGATAACGGAACAGGAATTCCGACTCAAGTAAAATCGAAATTATTTGATGCTTTTTTCACAACTAAGGTAGAAGGTAAAGGTACTGGTTTAGGATTATCAATTAGTTATCAAATCATCACAGAAAAACATGGTGGAACTTTGGAATGTATTTCTTCTCCAGGTAATGGTGCTAAATTTGTGATTCAGATTCCGGTTTAAATTTATAATAGTTGATAGATAGCAGACAAATGGTATTGTGATGCTGCAAACAATTAATTTGCTTTCTTCAATTCAACCAACGAACTTTACGAACAAGTTGATTTTACAAATAAACAAGAATAGTTAAGATTTGGCTATAGAAAAATTTATTCTTTAGCTCTAAAATAACGCAGTGAAGGTAAAATAATTCTATTTGCCGGGAAGCATCACACACTATTACGTATGATTATGAATTCTACACTTGAACGTGCATTTACCAATCGTCGAGTACTAAAAGTCATCAGCGGCTTAAATAACTTTGATACTAACCGCGTTGCTGCAACCGTTAAAGCAGCACATCACGGTGGTGCAACTTTTCTTGATATCGCTGCTGATGCCGATTTGGTAAAAATGGCGAAAGAATTGACCGATTTACCGATTTGTGTATCGGCTGTAGAACCCGAAAAATTTCTTAAAGCAGTTGCAGCCGGTGCCGATTTAATCGAAATAGGTAACTTTGATTCTTTCTACGCTCAAGGAATAAGATTTGAAGCCGAAGAAGTTTTAGCTTTAACAAAACAAACCCGCGCTTTACTTCCTCGAATCACCCTTTCCGTTACAGTTCCTCATATTCTTACATTAGATCGGCAGGTACAGTTAGCAGAAGAATTAATTGCATCTGGTGCAGATATTATTCAAACAGAAGGCGGTACCAGCAGCAAACCTCAAAATGCAGGTACTTTAGGATTAATTGAAAAAGCATCTCCTACCTTAGCAGCAGCTTACGAAATCTCCCGCGCTGTATCCGCTCCCGTACTTTGCGCTTCCGGAATTTCCAGCGTTACCGCACCTTTAGCGATCGCCAGTGGTGCTGCTGGTGTCGGAGTTGGCTCGGCAATTAACCAGCTTGATAGTGAAGTTGCGATGATTGCTGCTGTACGCAGTTTGGTTGAAGCTATTAAGACTGAAGAAAAAGTTAGGAGTTAGGAGTTGTAGAGACGCGATATATCGCGTCTGTACAGGAGTTAGGAATTAGGAATTAGGAGTTAATAATTATCTTCTTCTTCCCCCTCTTGCTCCTCTTCCCCCTCCCTGCTCCCTACTCCCTGCTCCCTACTCCCCAATTATCAGGTTAGGAGTGAGGAGTTAGGAGTTAGGAGTTAGGAGTTAGGAGTTAGGAGTTAGGA
>CAYMZW010000748.1:0-2803 GCA_964395005.1 uncultured Rivularia sp. | reverse complement strand
TGGTTGCCAAAATGGAAGGAGTAGACGCAGAATCCTTAAAAACAGCAGCCGAAAGATTGCAACAGAAAATCGGTAGTAATGCAGCAGTTGTATTAGGTTCTAGTTTAGAAGAAGGAAAAGTCAGTTTAGTAGCAGCATTTGGAAAAGAAATTAATCAAAAAGGAGTACAAGCAGGTAAATTTATTGGTGCTGTTGCGAAAATGTGCGGTGGAGGAGGAGGTGGAAGACCTAACTTAGCTCAAGCTGGGGGAAGAGATGCGAGTAAATTACCACTAGCATTGGAGAAAGCTAAAGGTGATTTGAAAGTTAGTTTGGGTTAGTTAGTAGTACATTTGGACGGGCAAGGATGCCCATACCACAAAGTTTGTAATTTGTAGGTTGGGTTAGACGGAAAATTAATTTGAGCTTAAATGCAATTAGTTAAAATTCGTCGTAACCCAACATAATATTTTGTGGGTAACAACAGCATACTAAATAAATATTGGATGCAAGAAAGAAATAAAATTCAATTAGAAGTAAAGTCTGAATATCTCCATGAAATGCTACAACGCATCAAACAGCGTCCAGGAATGTATTTAGGAAAATGCTCAATTACCCGTTTGCATTCATTTTTAATCGGATATATGGGAGCAAGACAAGATTTAGGTTTACCCGTAACTGAAGAAGAAACTGAATTTGATAAATTTCAAGAATGGATACAAGAAAGATTTGATATCAAGTCTTCTCATGGATGGAATGATATCATTTTGTTTTATTCTGCTGATGAAAAAGATGCTTTAGATAAATTTTTTGAATTATTTGAACAGTTTAATAATGGGGAAAGTGCTTCGAGGTAAATACATAAAAACGTTTTGTAGATTGGGTTAAACGGACAAATAATATTGAAAATCAACGTAGAGAATTGAATTCTGTAATAACCCAACATTGCATTTAGCTGTTAATTTCAGTAATAGATTAATAAAACAATGTTCCTTATCTCATAAAAGTATCAATGTTGGGTTACGACACTATAAACAAATTTTATTGTCATAAATTAATTCCGGCGACGTGTCTAACCCAACCTACGCACTCTTTCAGAACAGGCATACTAATTTACTAAAACTTCAAGCGTACTCCCGCTATTTCACGGTTATTCGTCAACGATTAACGTCAATAAAATGACATTATAAATAAACGAATAATCATATGAAACGCATTTACCAAAAAGTTTTACCATTAGGTCTTGTGCTTGGTGTATTTGCAGTTAACCAACCTGTTTTTGCTAATGACAGTAGCTTTCTCCATCTAGGAACCACCAAAGAAAATAAAATGATTTTCTTGGATACCGAGACTATTAAAGGTACTAGATTTGCAATCATTATGTCTTACGGAGATGGCATAAAGTATATGCATTACAAAGCAAGCTGTGCCGAAAAAAGATTGTTTCGCCGGAAAACTGAAATATTTGCTTCTAACGGAGTAAAAGTTAGCACCGATAGGGATAGTCAAGAAGTCAAATATAGGCTTACCTCTGCCGCAGGGAGAGGAATGAATTACGTTTGTAAAAGCGTAAATGCTAAAGGCTGGTAGTTTTTCGTAAACTAACTAGTTTGTAGGTTGGGTTAGACGGGCGATAGTATTCAACATCAACGTAGAGAATTTGATTCCGTCGTAACCCAACATTACAATTTGTGGATAACTTTGCATCTTAAATTAACAACACAATATTTATTATCTTTTCCACATATCGCTGTTGGGTTACGACACGATTAACTAATTTTCTCATCATCAAATAATTCCGGCGACGTGTCTAACCCAACCTACGCACTATCAATGCACCAACCCAATCACCATTTTATGTTGTTCGTAGTACATATATATTGAAAATCAAAGCTGATTTAAAATAAGATTAATCGGTAATACAATTTAGTACAGTAACTTCTATCTTAATGACTGAACTACTTCGTCAAGCTGTTGCAGAAATTGAAAAACTTCCACCAGAACAACAAGATGCAATTGCAACTCGTCTTCTTGCGGAACTAAAAGATGAACAAGATAACGGAAAATCGCTTTGGGACAACAAAAAACGATCAATGAGATAAATTAGCGCAAATGGTAAGACAGGAAATCAAAAACAGACAATACAAATACTAGTACTTTGATACTATATATTTATGACTCTCAGTTATAATAGTATTAGCAAATAGTCCAAGGATTGGCTGAGTCTAACTATGAATAATCCTATAGATGTGGCTAGCTACTTTATTATCAAAGCCTACGAAGAAGGTATAGAAGCTGAAATGACTAACATGAAGGTTCAGAAGCTTTTATATTACACCCAAAGTTTGCATTTAGCGCTGTACGATGAGCCATTGTTTGATGATGAAATCCAAGCATGGCGATATGGGCCGGTATGTCCGCCAGCTTATAGATTTTACAGCAAATTTGAAGCAGAACAATTACCTATCCCAGACAAAGAAGAATCGGAACGAGCAATACCTGAAGACAAAAAATCATTACTAGAAGAAGTTTGGGAATATTTTGGTGGATATCACGCTTATCGATTAAGCGATATGACTCATGGTGAATTTCCTTGGAAGAAAGCACGTCAAGGATTAGCACCTCAAGCAGCTTCAACCGAACCAATCCTTTTAGAAGACATGAAAGCATTGGGTTATAAAAAACTTGATTTAATAGAAAGAGAACATCCTGCATACGAACCAATAGTTACTAAAATTTTGCAAGATGCTTTAACAGAAGAATCTTCAAGTCGTGCTGGTAAAGGAGAAGTGCGTGACTGGCTTAAATCCCTTCTCGATTGAGA
>CAYMZW010000747.1:0-2806 GCA_964395005.1 uncultured Rivularia sp. | reverse complement strand
GACTGCTTGTCATGCCACTTTCCTTTCCATATGTTTCCAGGATAGGAAACTCAAAGCGATTTTGGCACAATTTCTTTAAAGTCGTATTATCCCTCTAGCAATTTTGGTAAAAAGTACTATAATTATTTGAAGATTAAGAATTGTATCTTGCACATAGGTATTAGTTGATTGCCAAACCTTCTGACAGTAAAAGGGATGAAGGGTAAGGTAAGCTCTGGTACAAAGACAGCAAGATTTTGGATTAAAAAAATTATTAACCGAACTAAACTGTGTTTACTACCGCACTGCAAAGACGTGAAACAACCCAACCGGGTGCATTACCGCTAGATTTATTTACAGCCATTGACAATCTTAAAAAAGAACTTAATGCTGTTATTTTGGCGCACTACTATCAAGAACCGGATATTCAAGATATTGCAGATTTTATTGGCGATTCGTTGCAACTTTCCAGAGCAGCAGCCGATACAAATGCAGATGTTATAGTCTTTGCTGGAGTTCACTTCATGGCAGAAACGGCAAAGATTCTTAATCCAGATAAATTAGTTTTATTACCAGATTTAGATGCTGGTTGTTCTTTAGCTGATAGCTGTCCACCTAGTCAATTTGCAGCATTTAAAGCAGCGCATCCAGAGCATTTGGTGATTTCTTACATCAACTGCACTGCGGAAATTAAAGCGATGAGCGATATTATTTGCACTAGTTCTAATGCGGTTAAAATTGTGCAGCAGATACCTCAAGAACAGCCGATTATTTTTGCTCCAGATAAGAATTTAGGACGGTACGTCATGGAGCAAACTGGGCGCGATTTACTATTGTGGCAAGGTAGCTGTATCGTCCATGAAACCTTTTCTGAAAAGAAGATCGTACAGTTGAAAATTGCAAATCCGCAAGCTGAGGTAATTGCTCATCCGGAATGCGAAACAACCGTATTGCGACACGCTGATTTTATTGGTTCGACGGCAGCTTTATTAAAACATTGCCATTCTAGTAATAGTAATGAATTTATCGTTGCTACCGAACCGGGAATCATCCATCAAATGCAAAAACAAGCACCACAAAAACAATTTATTCCCGCACCACCAACGAATAATTGTAATTGTAATGAATGTCCCTTTATGCGATTGAATACTTTAGAGAAGCTGTATTTAGCTATGAAGAATCGCGAGCCGGAAATTACGATGAGTGAGGAGATAAGGGTTAAAGCTTTGCGTCCGATGCAGCGGATGTTGGAAATGAGTATTTAAGTAGATTTTTGTAGAGACGTGGTGATGAAACTGCGTCTCTAGATGTTTTCTTATGTTTTTCTTGGGTTGAATTGAAGTTAATAAAAATAATAGTGTAAGTTTTTCACTTAACTTTGCACGATCTACGAACTCATTAGAAGTTCTAAAAATTTACGGACAACTTGATCTGGTTGATTGTAACAACGTTCCGCAGGCTGGCGGTAAATAGTTTTGATTCCATATTCTTGTAAGAGATAGTCTTGGTCACGCTCATTTATAATTCGAGGACTTACGTAACTGGCACAGTGCGATCGTCTTTGCTACTAGGCAAGAAACTCAAGGCTACAATATATATAATGTAAATAAATATTTGAGTAAACTGACTATGGAAAATATCAAGCAGGAAGCCCGCAAATTAATTGACAAATAACCAGAAAACTCGACAAGGTTTTACTGTTCATAATGAAATTATCGCTTCACTTATGAAAAGATAAATGACGCATTACTATATCTAACCTAAAACTAATTGCTATTGGCTTTTTCCTTCGCTAAATCGCTATATTCTTTATAGAGTTGAATCCTTGATTGTGCTTCTTTAAAACGACTATGGCTCGATGGAACTTCAGCCATTAAATCGGATGCGTATTGCCATTTTTTAGCCACATCTAACCATTTAGCAGAAGTATTAGCTGTTTTCCTATCTTCTACTGCTTGGTTCGCAATCCGTATTGCAATATAAAATATATCATCTTCTAATTGTTGAGAAGCTGTTGGAGAAGTTTTGAAGGCACGTGTCTTTAATTGTTTTTTATTTATATCTATAGGCTTTGAAGATTTTATCTTAAATTCATTGGGTACTTCGTATTTTAAAGTTGCTGTCTTTATTGAATTCTGAATTTTACTACCTAAAAAATAATAGGCTATCCAACCTGCTGACAACAATATAAAGCATAAACCAAATAGATTCATCATCTCCCCTAATAATGACTTCTTCGGCTTAATCCTATTGCTAACTATTAAACGAGAAGACTGAGGCTGAGGAAGTAAAGGTTTTTGTGGTTCTTTTTTATTCTCTTTAAAATCCCTAATTATTAGCTTTAAAATATTTGGTTTTTTTAACGTAATTTGTTCCGACCATAATAACTGATTTTCTGGATCGCGATTGATTTCTTCCAACCACAATAATTGCTGTTCTCGAACAATACGGCTGTTTATATTTACCCTATGCACGTTACGAGGTGCAATGGATTCTAATATCTGCTTGATTTTTTGTACTAAAGGTGATTTATCAAGGCTTTCTTTGGTGCGAGCCTCACATAAAAGTTGCAAAACACGACCATCAAATACTGCTCTGGTTCTTACGCCAGAATTAGCCAGCTTTTCATTCAAAACTTGAATAATTGCCGCAATACTGCCTTGACTAGCTTGCGAAGCAATATCATTTATCTGATTTACCATTTGTGAAGTAGTAATTGTTTGTCAAACTTAAGTGGTTAACAGACAATCTAGTTTAAAAGATTCAAGATTATTGTTCCTTAGAAACTTCCGTAAACTTCTATTTTACTTTGATTGTATGTTGAAAA
>CAYMZW010000746.1:0-2809 GCA_964395005.1 uncultured Rivularia sp. | reverse complement strand
GCAACTTTCTCCTACCGCTCTTGCTTATTTAGGCGATGCAGTTTACGAACTGTATATCAGAAGATATTACTTGCTACCACCCCAAAAAGTGGAAAATTACCATCGGTTGGTAGTGGCACAAGTAAGAGCCGAAACGCAAGCCAAAATGTTACATTTGCTCGATCCATATCTTAATAGTAATGAATTAGAAATTGTCCGTAGGGGTCGTAACGCCGCTACAGGTCGCCCCAAACGTGTAGAACCTCAAATATACAGACAGGCTACAAGTCTGGAAACTTTGATTGGCTATTTATATCTCACTGACACCGAAAGATTGAGCGAACTTCTGCAAAAACTCCTTCTAGAGTAGTAGGGTCACATCTGACTCCAGAATGTCAACAATTGCTCTTGTCTTCGGTTATTAAAAAGTCAGAGAAGATGCCTTACATCTAAGCTCTACCAAATACCTATATGACCAACCAACCAAGAAAGATTAAGATAGATAGTGATTCAAGCCGGAAGCCCTCTTTAAAGTTAAAAGGCAAGCGCTTGCCATCTCCATCTGGTGGTAAATCTAAAGATAAAAACTATAAATCTGTAAATAATAAGTCGGAGTCAAATCGCTCTAACTTTGAATATCCATCATCGTCTACAGAAGCCGAAGAAACTAGCGACCTAATTTACGGCCGTCATTCGGTTTTAAGTAGTTTGGAGAATCAGCGTTCTCTCAACCGTATTTGGATTACTTCTCGTTTGCGCTACGATCACCGTTTTCACGATTTGCTTTTACAAGCTAAAGGGAATGGCACAGTTATAGACGAGGTGGAACCCAGACGTTTAGACCAAATTACTAGAAATGCTAATCATCAAGGAGTAGCAGCACAAACTGCTCCTTACGAATATTTTGAATTACAAGACTTGATCGAAAAGGCGAAATCCGTAACGGATACACCAGTGATAGTTGTTTCCGATGGTATTACAGATCCCCACAACTTGGGAGCAATCATTCGCACCGCTGAATCCATAGGTGCCCAAGGTTTAGTGATCCCTCAGCGTCGAGCTGTTGGTATTACTTCTACGGTAATGAAAGTAGCAACTGGAGCTTTAGATAATTTTCCCGTGGCAAGAGTCGTAAATCTCAGCCGTGCTTTGGAAGAATTGAAAACTGCTGGTTTTTGGATTTATGGTACCGCTAGTTCTGCGAGCGAACCGTTACACACTGTAAATTTCAACGGGCCACCCATTGTTTTAGTAATTGGCTCTGAAGGCGAAGGCTTGAGTATGCTGACACAAAAGTGTTGCGATGTTCTAGTATCTATCCCCTTACAAGGCAAAACTCCCAGCCTTAATGCCTCAGTTGCAGCAGGTATGGCACTATACGAAATCTATCGTCAACGCTGGAGTAACACGCTTAATTTAAAAAATTTGCAAAAAAGCTCTTCCAAAAACCACATATAAAAGAGTATAAAGAAATGTAAAGACAAAAAAGCCGACTCCATAGTTCTTTAACAACCACTATCAACTTTAGTAATCAACGAAAACCATGAACATCATTGGGAATCCTTTCAAAGAATTTGTTACCAACATATTTGATAACTTTGGCTTAGCTTGGTGGGTAGAGATTGCCACTCAAAATCCGTCTTGTACTTACTACTTTGGACCTTTTCTCAACGGTACAGAAGCAAAAGCATCTGTCAAAGGCTATGTAGAAGATCTAGAACTCGAAGGAGCGAAAAATATAGTTGTTAATGTTAAACGTTGTAAACCAAAAGCTTTAACTATTTCTGAAGACTTGGGGGAATGGTTTGACCGTAAAGTAAAGCCTGTCTTTAGCGGTCAAATGTAGTTGAAAACTTTCTGTCTGGAAAGCTTTTCTATTAGGCACCATTCGTCAAAAATAAAGTGTAAAGAATGAATAATAAAGTTTGACTTATTTCATTCTTTATGCTTTATTGGGTTGAAATTAATGTTTGGGTAAATTTAAATTAATCTAAAATCCAAAATCTAAAATCCAAAACCTAAAATTGTACGGTTTGTGGATTATCCTTCAACCAGCAATCAATATCATTTAATAGTTGCTGGGGAATTTCCCACGGAAAAAGATGGGCTGTATTTGGATAACAGTGAAATTGGCTCGACGGTAAATGTTGAGAAGTTTCTAAGCTGCATTGAGCTGTTATATGTCTATCTTCTTTGCCTGCAAGTACCAAAGAAGGGCATTGAATTTGGTTTAAATCGCCAACTTTATTGTATCCAGCCCTAATCGCCGAATAAAGAGCGCGAGTTGCCTTATCTGAAGTTTGCAAATAAGCAGGTATCGCACATGAAGCAATATATTTGTAAGCAGTAGGAGTATGTTGTTGAATTAGGTAGCGAAAAAGAGAACGCTTACCAAACGTATCGATATTCCACTGCCAATTAGGATTTACAACACTTAAAAGAGCAGCAATACCCGTATAGAGATTATCTTGCCATGAAATAGGTGGATGATTACCGTGTGGTCTTGCAGCTGTAGCGATTAAAATTAATCCGCTTACCCTTTGAGGAAGCCGCATCGCCAACTCCATCGCTAAAATACCACCTAAAGACCATCCTAATACCAGACATTTTTGAATTTGAAATCGGTCTAAAAGTACTTCTAAATCGCTTAAATGGTCTGTCATAGCAAAATTGCGATTAAAGCGACTGTTGCCGTATCCCCGCAAATCTGGAGCAATAGTTTGAAAGCGTTGCGATAAATGATTTGTAAATACAGAAAGACTCGAACCCGAACCAGGATGTCCGTGCAAGCAGAGAATCGGGAAACCTTCACCTTTAGTGTAAGTGTTGA
>CAYMZW010000745.1:0-2812 GCA_964395005.1 uncultured Rivularia sp. | reverse complement strand
GGAGTTAGGCAACGGATGGAGTTAGGCAACGGATGGAGCTCGCGGAGTATTAAACAATTACCAATTATCAATTACCAATTACCAGTTATCAATTACCAATTACCAATGCCCAATGCCCAATCCCCAATGCCCATTTACCAATGCCCAATCCCCAATGCCTAATGCCCAATTACTAATCAAGAATCAAAAGTAATAATACTAATCCTGCCATCAGCTTCCATGTAAGCTTTTTTTACTTTTTCGAGGGATTCTACACCTTGTTGTCTTAATTGACTCATTAATTCTTCTTTTGTCAAAAGTTCTTGTTCCATGTTTTTGCCAATTAAACGGCCATCTTTTACCAGAATTAAAGGCGGGGGGCTGACAAAAGTTGCTACAGCAGGAATTTTGTATCCTAACCAGTTAAGAAAATAACTCCAAAAAATTATAGTTCCGACTAAAATTACTCCTTCGGTTATAGATGTATAATCGCTTGCCATTGCGTTTTGAGCGGCTTCAGCGAAAAGCACCACTACAAGTACATCGTTTATTCCTAATGTTCCAATTTGACGATTGGGAAGAATACGTAAGACAGAAAACAAAGCCAAGTAAACTAACGAACCACGGATAAACAATTCCGCAACGGAAGTGCTGGGAATGAAGATTGTTTGCCAGTCAATATACAACCATTTTTCAATTGGCATTGTTATTATTCTTGCTAGAAAAAATTAATTATCTCTATATCTAAAGTACTTAATAATTAAATGCTTTTTAGTTTGATGATATACCCGTAATTGGAAAAATAATCGGAATGGGTAATGAGTAATAGGGAAATTCAAAAGCTACAGTTAAAGGATAAATGATTTGAGTTTTCAAACTAATAACTAAAAATATTTGTGTGAAGTAAACTAAAAATAGCATTTATCATAATTTTTGATTTTGAGAGTTAAAAATAAAAATGATACCAACAGAAGAAGATATAAAACTTTTAGAAACGGCTTTAGCTGAAAATCCTAAAGATACTAATTTAATGAACAAACTTGCACTTGGGTATTTTGAAAATCCAAGTCTATTGAAAGACGAAGAAGATTTGAAGCTATTAGAAAAAGCATATCAGACAAAAAAGACTATCAAATCAACTCATAATCTGGCTTGGTATTATTATATAGAATATGGAGCAACTCTAGAAAAAGCAATTGGAATACAGCAAGAATGTATATCAATGCAGCCTAAAAGTTTTTATCCTTATTTTTTGTATGGCTGTATGCTTTTGGATAATAATCAATCTTCTGAAGCTATAAAATATTTAGAAATTGCATACTCAAAAGATAAATGTAGAGATATTGCCAATAATTTGGGTGTAGTATATGCAAAACAAGGCAATTATATTACTGCTAAAGATTACTTAATGCAAGCAGTCAATAAAGAAGACATTGAAAATAAAAGTAAATATAATTTGGCTCTGGTGCAAATTCAACTAGGAGAAAACAAAGAAGCTCTTGCTATGGCAGAAGAATTAAAACAAATTGTTATTGATAGTGATAATAGGCTTGATGACATTGATTTTTTTGAAGTAGCTTCTCTATATTATCTATTAGATGATTACGAACGAGGCTATTCTTGTTGCAAAATGTGTGACTGGAATTATTATGACTTATTTAGTTGGGAATGTGTTGCTTATTTAATATATAAACATGATATAGAAGTATTCAAAAAGTTAGTTGCTTCTGAAATCGAAAAAAAAAGATATTGGCTAAAGGAAAATAAAGATAACGATGAATATTGGAAAGATGATACTGAAGAAGAAAAACAACAAGAGTTAGCCGAGCGTGAATCTGAAATTACCCGATTAACGAATTTAGAAACAGAATTTGCAGTAGATAAACCAAATATAGACATAAATAATTATTACTTCGTAGAAAGTTGTGGATGCTTATTGTTTGATTGCCCGCGACATGACAACCTAAAAGATGACGAATAGATTTACCGTTCCAAATTCGCAAACATTCCTTAATATTCTTAATATTCGTAAAGCACTCTTAACAATTGCGATAGTAAGCATTCAATTTGTGAGAGCATAATTACAATCGCGTTGATAAATAGATTTATAGATTAAGAATATGGCACAAGATAGCAAATCAACGGTTGTCATTACGGGTGCTTCCTCTGGAGTCGGCTTGTATGCAGCGAAAGCTGCTGCTAAAAAAGGATGGCACGTAGTTATGGCTTGTCGCAACTTAGAAAAAACTCAAAGAGTTGCCAATGAAGTGGGAATGTCATCGGATAGCTACACCATTATGCATCTCGATTTGGCTTCTTTAAATAGCGTGCGTCAATTTGTGAATAAATTTCGGGAAAGCGGTAAATCTTTGGATGCTTTGGTGTGTAATGCTGCGGTGTATTTACCTTTGGCGAAGGAGCCACAAAGAAGCGAAGACGGATACGAATTGAGCGTTGCTACGAATCATCTGGGACATTTTCTATTATGCAACTTGATGCTCGAAGATTTGCAAAAATCGTCTGCGAATCAAGCAAGATTGGTGATTTTGGGAACCGTAACTGCTAATCCCAAAGAATTGGGAGGAAAGATTCCTATTCCCGCACCTCCAGATTTAGGAGATTTAAAAGGTTTTGAGGAAGGTTTCAAAGCTCCGATTTCGATGATTAACGGCAAGAAATTTAAAGCCGGGAAAGCTTATAAAGATAGTAAGCTTTGTAACGTTTTAACCATGCGGGAATTACACAGACGCTACCACGATTCTACGGGAATTGTATTTAGTTCGCTTTATCCCGGATGCGTTGCTGAAACTGGTTTATTCCGCAATCACTATTC
>CAYMZW010000744.1:0-2815 GCA_964395005.1 uncultured Rivularia sp. | reverse complement strand
GGTTTACCTTCGTAATTCAATCTGTGAAATCTTCCATCAACAAATTGATTTTCTAAAATAAACTTGGCTGCTTTAGTTGCTAGTTCAAGATATTCCGGCTGTGAAAATACTGCATAAGCTTTTGCCAAACCAGAAATCATCAAGCTATTCCAAGCAACAATCATTTTAGTATCTGTAACTGGTGGAATTTTACCTTGCCAATTATGAGATTTTGCTTCACTGTTGTCACGAGCGGGAGTGAATGTTTCGATCGCGCTGCTATTATTACCGTAACGAGCAACAAATAATTTCTCTAAGATAGCTTCAACTGAATCGCTTAATTGTTCTGAGTTGAGCTTTTGCAATACATTTTGATTTTCAAAGTTACCGTTGGGTGTAACTGTAAAAGTTTGTTGCAGTTGAGTTAATTCTTCTGAATTTAACAGTTTTTCTAAGTCGCTGTAACTCCAAACGTAAAACGCACCTTCTTCAGGTTCTACATCTTCTTGAGTAATAAAACTATCGGCATCTTGAGCAGCATAGAAATAACCATTGGGTGATGTCATTTCTCTTCGCAACCACTCTACTGTTTTGGCGATCGCCCGACTAAAAACTGGTTCTTCGATCCCCGCACTCCATAAGTTAGCCAAATATTCAACTATCTGACCGTTATCATAAAGCATCTTCTCAAAGTGAGGCACAGTCCAGGTGGGATCGACGGTGTAGCGATGGAAGCCACCAGCAACATGGTCAAAAATTCCGCCGAGTGCTAAGTCTAATCCCCGCCCTTTACAAATTTGTTTACCTTCTATACTCGATTCAAAATCAAATCTGCTTCCTTGCAGTGCCATCTGTGCGTAGGGGATCGTAGGAAAACTATTACCCTGCTGGTTACGATTGATAATTTTGGTAAAAATTTCGCAACCTTTATTTATTAATTGATTGTCTTCTGTTTCTGCGGTAGTTTCGTTTGGCAATACAGCAGATTCAAGCAGCGATTCTAAAATAACTGCTTTACGTTTTTGTAAATCTTGTTTTTCTGTATCGTAATAATGGCGAATCGCTTGCAGTACCTGTAAAAAACCCGGACGGCCGTAACGTTCTTCTAAAGGGAAATAGGTTCCGGCATAAAATGGTACTAAATCATCGGGAGAAAGAAAAACATTTAACGGCCAACCTCCTGCGCCGCTCATCATCTGTAATGATTGCATATAAATGCTGTCAATATCAGGTCTTTCTTCCCGATCAACTTTAATCGGAAGAAAATTAGCATTCATATATTCAGCTATTTGCAAATCCGAAAAAGCTTCTCCTTCCATCACGGTACACCAGTGACAGCTTGAATAGCCGATGGAGAGAAATATGGGTTTATTTTGCGACTTGGCTGTGGCGTGCGCTTCTTCGCACCAACTCCACCAATCAATGGGATTTTCGGCGTGTTTGCGGAGGTAAAGACTTTGAGATGCTGCGAGGCGATTAGTCATAATTCCAAAAAGATGAAGAGCCTTCTCTTCACCTAGTTTATCGTTTAAATTCGATCCCACACGCCTTGATAATCGTTTTAATCAATTTGCGCTTGTGATGCATTTCATTTATTTTCGTGAGTTCGGCTCTCACTACAAAGGTTAATTAAAACGACTATGTAAAGTGAAAAAAATAAAGAAACCTATCCCCTAAGAAAGGATAAGCTTCTTCAATGACAACAAGTATCAAAAAATACTATATATATGTACGATAAAATATAGATAATAAGTAATTACAACCAGCAAATTCGCTAAAAAAAGCAAATTATGAGCAAAATATTAGGCCACATCCACATCAAACAAAGCTAAATGATATTAGTGAATTAATTTATAAAAGATACGGTAAATAATACGGTAACATTAACCGCTATAAATCTAAAAGCCTTTTGCAATCAGCTTTTTACTTGTTTATATCTATATTTTAAGCAGTACTAATTTATTACTAATTGTTAATATGGTGAATCTATCTAAAAGAACGACCTAGTAAACCAATAGTTGGTTGTGAGTATGTATCTATAGGAGATTCAATTTTTGAACTTACTACTTGGTTGCTATGGTCGCTTAATCCAAATATTATATTTAGTAACAAAGTTATAATTGTTGCTTGTACTAATCTTCTCAACATAACGTTTTCCTCTGACTCTAAGTTAATGGCATTTGAAGTTTTAATAGAAGGGCGAATGTACCTCTCGTACTATTGTTTTACCTGCAATAATGCTTTTTATCCGGATACCCTGTAACACAAATCTAGTCGTTGTCAAATTTTTATCGTCAATACTAAGGCATATTACTTAATTATTTTGCCAATAAATATAAGTTAAAAAATTAATCTTGTTGCAAACGTACTGCTGATGACAACAAACCGCTTAGTAATCGATAAAATGTATGTAATCTAACTATGAACTAGGCTGCATGATTCCTATCGTTATTGAGCAATCGGGCCGCGGCGAACGCGCCTTTGATATCTACTCGCGACTACTGCGCGATCGCATTATCTTCTTAGGACAACCTATCGATAGCAACGTAGCTAACTTAATAGTTGCCCAAATGTTGCTGTTGGACGCTGAAGATGCGGAGAAAGATATCTATATGTATATTAATTCCCCTGGTGGTTCGGTAACTGCTGGCATGGGTATTTTTGATACTATGAGACACATCCGTCCGGATATTTGTACTATCTGCACCGGACTCGCTGCTAGCATGGGTGCTTTCTTGCTTACTGCTGGTACTAAAGGTAAGCGGATGAGTTTACCTCATTCTCGAATTATGATTCACCAACCTTTAGGTGGGGCACAAGGGCAAGCAACCGATAT
>CAYMZW010000743.1:0-2823 GCA_964395005.1 uncultured Rivularia sp. | reverse complement strand
GAAAGCTGTTGGGTTTTTATATATACATCTCCACCGATGGCTGTTGATGCACTTGGATCTCTAGGATTGGTTGGATAATAATAAGTACTAGTTGCTAAAGAATTTAAGATAAGATTTTTCGGCGAAGCATCTAGCATTACTAAATATTCACTGGCATTTATATTTAAATTACCGCTTGCTGCTGGTGAAAATGTTTGATTATGAATAGCCGTACCATTTTGTAAACTCAACCCTTTCGCAGAAATATTAATATTACCGCTTCTTCCAAATCCAAGAGTTTCACTAACAATACTGCTTCGTAAAGTTTCTTCTGAATTCATCCCATTTAACGATAATACTTCACTAGCATTAACATTAATATCTCCTCCAGCTTGAAAACCAAAACCACTATTTTGACTCCAAATTACCGAACCGTTATTTATATCAATATTTCTTCCTCGTAACTGTATTGAACCCGCACCTTCTCCACTTACATTTAAAAGCGAGCTTTGATTTAATTGAATATCTTTATAGTTGGAAATATCGTTATATTTGAATGTGAATCCTTCTTTTATGGAATTTAACTCAACTTCGCTATTACTAACTAAACTTCCCAACTCAATACGTCCGCTAGCAGCAGTCAAATTACCACCATTTAATTTAATATCGCTACCTAATAAAGCTAAAGTATTTCCCGGTTTTACTTTTAACCCAGGTGCGAATCCAAGGGAAAAATAAGGTGTAAAAATAGGATTTTGGGTAACTAGATCGTGTCCGTAACCATTTACTTGAATCTCTCCCGGATTTTGCCCCATTTGTAAACCCAGAGGCATATTAATAGTTAATAAAGGTGGCGTATAAGTATCATCCGCGCTAAACTTCCAACCATTTGCGAATTCAATACTACTTGCCGTACTACCAATAAACGAACCACCGATATCTAAAGCAGCATTTTGACCAAATACAATTCCATTCGGATTAATTAAAAATACATTTGCGTTACCGTTTGCTTTAATTAAACCGTCTATATTAGATATATTTCCACCCGTCACCCGATTGATAATATTAACCACATCCGCAGGATTATTAAATACAGCAGAGCCACCCGTAGGTATAGAAAACTCTTTAAAACTATGAAAGAGATTATTATTAATACGATTAGAATTATTTAAACTGTTAATAATAAAATTGAGATTATCTGTAGATGATACCCCTGTTGGTAAAGTACCATCCGCACTAACTTTTTGAGCCTTAGCAGAGGTAGATAATATTAACTGAGAAACAATAATATATGTAAAGCAAAATGAAAAATATTGTTTTTTCAAACCCTGAAACATAGTTCAAATCTGTAAAAGTGTTAGTAATATAGTTCCCACTTTTAAATAAAAATCAACATTCTTCGTAAATTGCGATGGCACGATTACAAAACAATCTAGAGACGCTGCATTGTGTACGCCGTCTGCAAATCTAATTATGTAACAAATAAATTCCTAAAATTAATTCAAATAATTCAAATAATCCAATATTTCCTATTGCCAGGTTCCCACATCTCGAAATTCTAAAGGTATCTGTGTAGATTGAGGAAATTCTAAGATTGTCTCCCTAACACCTAAATATCCAGATTCAGTAAAAGACATTAACATTCTTCCCAAAGCAAACCAAACCTCACTTTCAAATTCCCAATCGCCATAACGCCCAGCTCTTCCTGCAATCGATCGCAACGCCCAAAAATAACTATTTCTCACCACCGAGCCACCTTTTTTATACTCCGGTACATCTTCGTGGCTTATATATAATAAATCTTCTTCAAGTCTAGCTTTCATTTTTCAGTTATCAGTGAGCGATTATCAATTATCAATTATCAATTATCAATTACCAATTACCAATTACCCAATGCCCTATGCCCTATACCCTATGCCCAAATTATTAGCCAATTTCCACTTTCGCTGCGAGTTGCTTTTGCACCGTTTCAATTAACTTTACCGTTTTTTGATAAGCTATTGTTTGTTTTCTATCTATAAAATAAGCTGCGGCTGTTTGTAAGTCTTTGATTGCTGCTTGAGAATAACCGAGATTATGATAAGCTACGCCACGATTTACATAGGCGATCGCACTTTTTGGATTCAACTTTACAACTCGATCGAAATCATGCAAAGCTCCCCAATTATCTTTGTTTCGAGCGCAAGCACAACCACGGTTAAAATAAGCTCTATCGTCTGTTGAATTCAAACGAATTGCTTTAGAAAAATCAAGCAATGCTGCCTGTATATTTTGCAATTCCAAATTTACTAAACCCCTATCGTTATAAATATCCCCTAACGAAGTTGATAATTGAGAAGTTTGAGTTAATGCCAAATTATAATCTTGGATTGCTTGTTGATGATTTTTCAAGGCAGCATTAGCTATACCCCGGTTATAGTATGCTCGAAAATCATAGGGTTTAAGTTTAATAGCTTGGTTATTGTCTGAAACCGCAGCTTGATAATTTCCCAGTCTATACTCAGCAAGTCCCCGATTTAAATAAGCTTCAGTATTATCCGAGACAAAATTTAAAGCTATAGTACAATCTGCAACCGCATTATGGTATTCTTTTAATTGAAGGTAAGCCAAGCAACGATTGCTATAAGCTAAATTAAAATTACTTTTTAACTTAATTGCCTGAGTAAAATCTTTAACAGCTTTTCTATAATCACCAAGTTGAATATTTTTTGCCCCCATCCGCAAAAGATCGTTCGCTTTAAATTGATTGGAATTTGGTAATGAATATACGGGAAAAATTACAAAAAAGCAGTTAAATAGAATAATAATAATAAAACTAATTGCAAATCGATAGCAGTAATTCAT
>CAYMZW010000742.1:0-2832 GCA_964395005.1 uncultured Rivularia sp. | reverse complement strand
TAGAAAAAGCTGATTTTTGGTATAAAAGTCGTGCTGCGGAAGTATCTTATTTAAATCAAATCGTAAAACAATATAATCAACCGATGATAGTTATGTGCGACTGTAATTTTACAGATACTTCAGAAACTTATTCCCAAATGCAAAATGCGATGATTGATAGTTTTCATCAAGCGGGATGGGGTTTTGGGCATACATTTCTAGGTAGATTTTTTCCCGTTGGCAGAATTGATTATATTTGGCATACCCAAGATATCAAAACAGTTGAAGCTTACGTTGGTAGAGAAGCAGGCTCAGATCATCTTCCGGTAATTGCGAAATTGCAGCTTGTTAAATAAACCAAAACTATCATTCTAAATCTATCTCTCTTTAGCTCTTTCCTCTGCGCTCTCCGCGCTCTCTGCGGTTTTTTTATAGCAAATATTTTACCGGGAAGGAAGTAGTTTTAGATAAAATATGAATTAGAACAAAATTAAGCTGAATCGTTTTATGGGAGACTAACTATGACAGTAACTCTAGCCAAATGGACGACAGAAGAATATCACCAAATGATTGAAGCGGGAATATTTGATAATCGTCGAGTTGAATTGCTTAGGGGAGAAATTGTAGAAATGTCACCAGAAGGGGAGCCACACGCTTATTTTAGTACTGAAGCAGGGGAATATTTAATTCAGTTATTAGGTAATCTTGCAAAAATTCGTCAAGCAAAACCGATTACCATTGCTAATCATTCCGAACCCGAACCAGATATTGCTATTGTTAAACCATTGGGAAGGGAATATTTAGAACATCATCCTTATCCCGAAGATATTTTTTGGTTAATTGAATATTCCAATTCCAGTTTAGAAAAAGACTTAGAAACAAAAACTAGAATCTACGCTGAAGTCGCAATAGTTGAATATTGGGTAGTAAATCTCAAAAAAAGACAGTTAATTATATTTCGGCAATCTGAAGATGGGGAATATGCTTCAAAATCTACAATAAGTGAAGGAGTAATTTATCCGTTGTCATTTCCCGATATTGCCCTATCGGTAGAAATGATTGTGAGTAATTGACTAATAATTTTAAAAGTAAAATCCAAAATCCAAAATCCAAAATCTAAAATCGGTTGATTTTCATACTCAAATCCAACCATTTTGATTGAGTAATTGGCGCACTACTGGAAATATAATCAACTCCAGTTTCGGCTATAGCGCGGATAGTTTCCAACGTCACGTTACCAGAAGCTTCAATTTTCACTTTATTATTATGTTGACGAATAACTTTCACCGCTTGACGCATCATATCCGGCTTCATGTTATCCAACATAATAATATCGGCTTTGTATTCCAAAGCTTCTTTTACCTGCTCTAAATTTTCCGTTTCTACTTCTATAGTCAAAGGATAAGGAATCCGCGCACGAATTTTATTTACTGCTTTCCCTATTCCACCCGCAGCAGCAATATGATTGTCTTTTATCATCACCGCATCATCCAAACCCATCCGATGATTGATAGCACCACCAACTTGAGTCGCGTACTTTTCTAATATTCTCAAACCTGGTGTAGTTTTGCGAGTATCTACAAATAAAGTTGGTAAATCAGCAATTTTTTCGACATACTTCCGAGTTAGCGTTGCAATACCGCTCAAACGCATCGCTAAATTTAAAGCTACTCTCTCCCCCGTTAATAAAGCATCAAGGGAACCTTTTATTTGAGCTATAACTTTTCCTCGCTCGCAAAATTCCCCTTCCTTTACCAACGCAGTAAAGTCAACTTTTTGATTCAAAAGTTTAAATACTCTACCAGCAACGGGTAATCCAGCAACTACTCCATCAGCCTTGGCTATCCACAGTGCTTTACCTTCCGCTTCATCCTGAGTAAGGAGAGATTGCGTAGTGCGATCGCCTCTACCAATATCTTCTCGCAACCACTCTTTGAGATGATTATCCAAAATAATAGATGGAGGCAAGACAGGCGTTGTAGTTTCCATAAAAAATTGTTTTGCTAAATTTCGAGATCCCTATTTTTAAGGTAGTACGAGATTGTCCGACTCATCAAACTCAAAAAACGGATTCCACGCCACTTCCCATAAATGCCCGTCAAAATCCACAAAATATCCGCTGCAACCACCCCAAAAAACTTTTTCTGCTTTTTTGACAATAGTTGCTCCTAAATCTTCTACCCTTTTAAGTACTTCATCTACCTCCGCTTCCGCTTTGGCGTTGTAAGCAAGAGTGATTCCAGAAAATCCGCTACCACCAGAGTTAATTTTGACATCTTCAGCTAACTTCTCTCGTGGATAAAGAGAAAGCACAACACCACCCATCTGGAAAAAAGCAATATTTTCATTACTAGCGCTTGATGGCTTCCATCCCAACCCATCTTTATAAAATTTCAAAAAGCGCTCTAAATCTTTAACTCCCAAAGTCACTATATTTAGTTTCTCTTTCATAAGGCAGATGAGCCGAGCCACTAGTTCATAATTACTATATTATTCGACCTCAACCACTATATATACTCCTCAAAAGCGATTCCTAATGCTATAAACCCGGTTTCTTTTCTTGAAAGCCTTATTCTCTGGTTATCCAACCCGCAGGAAAGCTTATTTCTTCGGTAATTCTTATATATATAGTCCGCGACGAACAACTTTGCTTGCTTAAAAAACGGTTAAACCTAAATTTCGCCGTTACGATCGCGCTCCTTAAAATCAAAATCCGATCGTGAGATTGCCCTCGATGGCTGCCAAATCAATAAATTCCATTCCCACCAAAGGATTTTTCAAAAAAATTTCAAAAAAAATTATCGCTTAAAAGCATTGATGGGTAAGGCTTATAGCGACGGTGAAAAAACTTTT
>CAYMZW010000741.1:0-2837 GCA_964395005.1 uncultured Rivularia sp. | reverse complement strand
TTCCCTATTCCCTATTCCCTATTCCCTATTCCCTATTCCCTATTCCCTATTCCCTGTTCCCTGTTCCCTATTCCCTAATTACCGACAATAGCATTAATTCTTTGACGAGATGTTTTAACTATCGATCGAATCCGAGCCTTTTGATTTGGTGTTAACCTCATAGATTGAAGTAGCTTTGTTCTTCCTTGGCGCGTTTTTAGGGATTGCATAATGTCACTACGTTGCGCTCTAGTTAACACATTTGCGACTTGTCTAAATGCTTCATCTTGAACAGCATCTACTTTTTTCTTTTGTTGCGGAGTTAATCTTTTATAAACACGCGGTACTGTATATCCTGCTGCTTGTATTGTCAGCGGAATTAAAATAAATCTAGGTATTAATGCTTCGGCTTTTTTAGCGGAAATTCCAGTTAACGATATGCTAATCAATGCAGCACTTAAAAAAACTGAGAGACGCTTTGTGGATTTAGCAAACATTGAGAAAACCCCTCAAAATATTTTAGATTTTAGATTTGAGATTTTGAATTTGTCAACACTTAGATAATACTAAGTATGATAACGAAAATTGTAAAGAAAAAAACCTGTTTTCTTTAGAAGCATCCCAATTACCAATTACCAATTACCAATTACCTATTTAACATTTTCAATCCCATTTAGGATTAGTTAAACTTGTCAAAATATGATCTTGCCATTGATGATTAATTAATAAATAGTCTCTGGCATAACCTTCTACTACAAATCCTAATCTCTTGAGCAAATTACCGCTACTTTGATTGTGAGGCATATAATTTGCCATGATGCGATGCATTTTTAATTCTTCAAAAACGTAATCAATGCTCGCTTCTAAGGCTTCTGTCATATAACCTTTACCTTGTTCTTTTTCTGCCAAACTGTAACCGACAGTACAAAATTGTGCCACACCCCGGATAAAATTACGGAAATTAATTATGCCAATTATTGTAGATTCATTTTGAGAAAAAATCAGTAGTCTTAATGATTGTCCTTGGGTAAATTCCCTTATTGCTACTTCTACTTCACTATGCCAATATTCTGCGGTAAAAAAAGGTTCCGACCATGCAGGGTAAAAAGGGGTAAGATAAGCTTTATTATCATTGTAATATTTGAGAATATCGGCTACATCTTTCTGAGTACCCAATCGTAATAATAGTCTTTTAGTAACAATGCGCGGTTGTTGCATTTGCATTAGTTGATTTTTATCGCTTATTGTCAAAGCACAATCTAATTTACTAGTAATAGAACTTAAAACAGAACTCAGAACACATTCGAGATTGTGCCACTTCTGTCACACTTGCTGCAACTGCATCTCCCGTTTTTGTCAGTTACCAAGATTAAGGATTAATCCGCTTATTTCTAAATTTCAACCAATTAATCGTTGATTTAAAGTTTTCAAGCGCGGATCAAAAATAACTACTCAATGAAAGTAGATTTAGTTGTACTATAAATTTCATCGAATTTGACGATTACCTGAGATTGTGCATTCATAAATTTGGTAAAATTAAAACAAAATGTAGTCCAAGTTACTTTTTTCTTGAAGCAATTGTTTACCATACATAATTTACCTTCTTGAGTTAAAAAAGTGAGCTTAAAAATAAAAATAGATGAGCAGAATTGGTAATTGTTATTTTCTAGCTGTTGGCTACTCGCTATTAGCACCAATAGTTAATAATTGATATACATCTGCACCTTGGGGCAACTGATAACTGATAATTGAAAATTGTTCATTGATAACTGTAAAATGGGAATACGCTACGATTGGCAAGAAGCTGAAATACGCGCAATATACGATACCCCTTTGCTAGAGTTAATTTACCAAGCTGCTAGCATACATCGTCAGTATCACGATTCTAGAAAAATACAGGTTTGCAAACTAGTATCAATTAAAACTGGTGCTTGTCCCGAAGATTGCAGCTACTGCGCTCAATCTTCCCGTTACAAAACAGAAGTTAAACCCGAATCTCTCTTAGATAAACAAACAGTAGTTGACATCGCCAAACAAGCTAAAGAAAGCGGTGTCAGTCGTGTTTGCATGGGTGCTGCTTGGCGCGAAGTTCGTGACAACTCGCAATTCGATCGAGTCTTGGATATGGTAAAAGATGTGACAGCATTAGATTTAGAAGTATGCTGCACTTTAGGAATGCTCAACGAATCTCAAGCCAAGCGTTTAGAAGATGCAGGGCTTTACGCTTACAACCATAACCTCGACACATCAGAAGACTATTACAGCACCATTATTACCACTCGAACTTATGGCGATCGCCTCAAAACAATCGACAATGTTCGCCAAACAAACGTAACTGTATGTTCCGGTGGTATCCTCGGTTTGGGCGAAAGCATTGACGATAGAGTTTCCATGCTCAAAACTTTATCCAGCCTGCAACCCCATCCAGAATCCGTACCCATCAACATACTTTCTCAAGTTGAAGGTACACCATTAGAAAACCAACCCGATGTCCCCGTTTGGGAAATAATCCGGGCGATCGCCACAGCCCGAATTGTCATGCCAACTTCCGACGTGCGCTTAAGTGCAGGCAGATCGAGACTTTCCCAAATAGAACAAGCAATGTGCTTCATGGCAGGTGCAAACTCCATCTTTTCCAGCGACGACGGAAAAATGTTAACCGTCACCACACCTTGCCCCGGATACGACACCGACAAACAAATGTTAGACTTGCTCGGCTTAGAAACGCGAGAGCCAGCGAATCGGAAACAGTTGTCAGTTAGTAGTTAGGGGATTGGGCATGGGAATTGGGCATGGGGCATGGGGGATTGGGCATTGGGCATTGGGCATTGGGCATTGGGCATTGGGCGTTGGGCATT
>CAYMZW010000740.1:0-2840 GCA_964395005.1 uncultured Rivularia sp. | reverse complement strand
GGTGAAAGCGATAAAGAGGGAATAGGGAATAGGGAATAGGGAATAGGGAATAGGGCATTGGTAATTGGTAATTGGTAATGCCTCCTTCCTAACTCCATCCGTTACCAAACTCCATCCGTTACCAAACCCCATCCGCTGCCAAACTCCATCCGCTGCCAAACTCCATCCGCTGCCAAACTCCATCCGTTGCCAAACTCCATCTGCTGCCGATTATAATTGCAACGGAACACTCCTGCATCAAAACCGAGTCAATATATTTTTACTTATTTATTAGCAAACTACTATGCGTCAATTTTCATTACTTTTTAGTATCTGTATTTCTACAGTTTCAATTTTTTCTGCTCAATTTGCTCAAGCACGAGATTCTCGAATTCCCGCACCTTCTCAAGCACCTTTAGAGCTAGATTTATTAACTAATCCTAGAGATAACATAATTACAGCCAATACTATTTCCCAAAAACAGTTAACCGTTCCTAGTTTATGGTGGGCGCAGGAACAATCGCAATACAAACTTTTAGAGAATTGGATAGCATATCCTGCTAATAATTCTCAACCGGGAAGAGTTGATTTGATTGTCAACCAACAAATTTGGAATGAGATATTCAATGGTTTTGAACGTTATAGCTTTGTCAATCGCTTAGGTAGCGTAGCACGAAGTTACGGTTATAATATTCGCGTTTTCAATGATGAAAAAGAATTGTTGGCAACTTATACCTGTAATTTAGATTTAAGTGTCCCTTTGTGCAATATTAGAATGAATTCTATAGGTCTTTTGTAGCAATTATCAATAAACAATTATCAATTAACAATTATCAATCAACCTTTAACCCGTTCTCATTTGATTAAAAAACGAATCATACTGCTCGGTTGTTGATTTTGATAAAGGAATTAAAAATTCACTTTTATTCAAAATCTCAGGATTTGTTAATAATAGATTTTGTAATGGTTTGGGAACTTCAGATGCTATTATCTTTGTTCTATCTGTAGAAATCGGGGAATTAGATTTAGTAAGTAAAGCGATTTGTTTTGCTATCTCTGGTTCCCAGCAATAATCAATCCACTTACTTGATAAATCTTTTTCATCGCTGCTAGACTTTGGCTGTACCCATAAATCTGCCCAAAGTGCAGTTCCGGAATTTGGAATAATTACGCTAAGTTGCGGATAACGGGAAAGTAGAGAAATGATATCATTTGACCATCCTACTGCTAACCAAGTATCCCCAAGGATTAACGGCTCTATATAACTAACTGAATTATAAAACTTTACCTGTTTGTTTAACTTTTGTAGTTCCTCTTCTAAAGATGGAATCTCGTTTAAATTCTCGGTATTGTAAGATTGACCTAATTTTTTTAATGTCAAACCAATAACTTCTCGTGGCTGGTTAAGTAAAGAAATCCGCCCTTTCAATTCTTCTCGCCACAAATCGTTCCAATCTTGCAATTCCCAATCAAATTTTTCTAACTTATCGCGACGATAAATTATGACTGTACTACCCCAACGGTAAGGTGCCGCCCAAATTCTTCCTTGTTTGTCTACTAAACCTTGATTATTGCGCGTTACCAATTCTTGCCATTTAGGTGATAATTTAGACCAATTTTCTAACTTATCGCCAGACAACGGTTGAATAAGCTCGCCTTCGATTGCATCTTTTAGCCAAAAATCTCCCAAAGTAACTAAATCAATATTTTTTGGTTGGGATTTGCCAAACAATCGGGAAATATCAAAGCCTTCAGATTCCTGCGCTGCTGTTTGATTTTTCTTCAAGCTTTTCAATCGCTTGAATAATTCCTGTAGCTGTACTACTGGGGAGAATTTTAACTGTACTTTTTGCGACAAATTTTCCTGAAGTTGATTCTCAAATCCTTTAAGTATCCTTCCTGGAATAGAACCTTTGAGTACCTGTACTGTTAATTGGGGCTGTTTGGAAGCATTACACCCTACAAGCAGTTGCGAAATAAGGAGTGTGGATGTACCGAACAAAAATGAGCGTCTGTGCATCTTATCAGATTTAGTGCTTTTATGTATTGTGAGAACCGCTTTCGCCGATTGTAACTGATATATTCCGTAAGCCCGAATCAGAATTTATTCCTATGTATAGGTTTTAATGCTATAAATTTTGATTTATTTTTCTTATAATCAATACAATTTTTAGTTATTAAAATTATTTTTTACAGCGAATTGGTAATACAATCATAAATGGCTTGATATACACCATCAAATAATATCGCTTAAATTATATTTCTATCTATATAGTTTTTTTGACATCATATTATGTCAAAACCTGCCTACTTACTCGCGCTAAGCTCAATATTGCCCCTTCTTGCTCAATCAAGCTCTATCTTTAGTTATAAATAATTTATCTTTATTCTCCGATAATTATAGTTATGAAAATCGTTAGTACATACTAAATTTTATGTCTTCAGGATTACTAATAAAATAATCTACCGAGTTGGTAGATAAAACTGGTCAAAGCCTTTATGTATATAGCTTTAGCAAATAGCTAGTAATTGTGAAAAGTCTCTTAAAATTACTAGCTATTTTGAATTAAGCTTTTTTTTAGATTTGCTGAAAACTATTGATATATATCGATTGCAGTCAATATTTTTCACGATATTTTTTTATGTTATCAATTCATAAGTATTATCGTCATTTTTTTAGAAATTAACTTGAGTAACTACTCTTTTGAGTGTATAGATTTATTACCAATGAATGAGTTAAGTATAGAGTTGAAAAATAAAAGCTTGAACGTTAAATAAATCATAAGTATAGTTAACTTTAGCTATCGAAAGAATAATATAGAGAGACATATTAAACGAGGGTATGAAATGGAGCAGTTAAA
>CAYMZW010000739.1:0-2845 GCA_964395005.1 uncultured Rivularia sp. | reverse complement strand
TCACTGCTCACTGCTCACTGCTCACTGCTCACTGCTCACTGCTCACTGTTCACTGATTATTCGGAACTTGGCTAATCTTTTAACAGTCAATGGCTTAAACTTAGGATAAAATTAATTTTCGTCTTGATTGGTTGTGTGATTTATGGTTATGTTTCCACTTCCAATTTGCCTGGTGACAGGTTAAAAAAGTATTCGGGGTGAAGCGTTTATGAAGATGAAGATTGTGACGACACTTTATTTGTTTTCCTTCTTCTAAGCTGATGTGCAGCTAAATTGTATAAAGCAAAATTTGGGAATTATTGTAGTGCGGGCATCTTGCCCGCTAGTACTATACAAATTAAGTGCATAACAGCTTATGCGGCTACCTTGTGTTTGGTTATCAATAAACGGCTATTTCTATGTCATATGGTAGATACGCACAGTATTGTATAAATTTTACTGAGCAACTACTAATGAGCGTGAAAAAATAAAAGCTATAAAGCTTCGCTAGTTACAACGGTTCTTTGATTAATAATGAACAAAAAATTCTTTCTCACATTACTTTCGAGTCCCATATTGTTTTCGTCTATGGTGTCAATGGCGGTTTTCACTCAACCAGCTAGCGCCAACGAAACAGCTAATCCTACTCCCAGCAGATTTTCCTGCGGAAGAAAAGCTACTGTAGCTGTGGCAACTCCTAGTGTGGGTTGTACTCGTATGCGTAGAAATTCTGCTGCACCAGATGCAAACGGAAATAAAGGTTTACGCCCTGACGAATTACCTGAATTGCAATTCACCGATGAGGAAAGCGATGCTTCTGTTGCTTTATTTGGTTGCGATTGTCCCGCTTGCTTAAATGCTTTGCGTCAAATACGCGGTTTGCCTCCGATGACATAATTAGTAGTTTTTAGTAAAAAAATAAAACTAAAGGCAGAAGTAATCTATCACGGTTGCTTCTGCTTTTTTGTTTGGCACGAGTGTGGTAATTGGTAGTCAATAATTGGTAACTGATAACTGCTCTAACCGCTTCGAGATATTCTAAACTCAAGTTAATAGGTTTTTGTAATTCATCTATGAACAATTCTTTACCGCCCGCTCTTGCCAAAATTGTTAAACGCTTTCAACGTGCTTCTGAACCTAAGCGACGTTACGAACAGCTAATTTGGTACGCACAAAAGCTGCCTGAGTTCCCAGAATCTGATAAAACACCCGAAAACAAAGTTCCTGGTTGCGTTTCTCAGGTTTTTGTTACCGCTTCTTTAGACGATGACAAAATTACTTATCAAGGCGATTCGGATTCCCAATTAACTAAAGGCTTGTTAGCACTTTTAATTGAAGGGCTGAATGGATCGACACCTAGCGAAATTGTTCAACTTACTCCAGATTTTATTCAAGAAACTGGTTTGAACGTCAGTTTAACCCCTTCTCGCGCTAATGGTTTTTATAATATTTTTAAAACTATGCAAAAAAAGGCATTAGAATCTCAAGCATCTGTGTCAAATTAAACCAGAATCAAATATAAAATAAATGATACATACCTTTAACCTTTGACCTCATCGGGGAATAATCGCAGAATGACAACAGTTTCATCTACCTCTACTTCAGTTCGGATTGGCGGAGTTGTAGAACAATTTGTATGGAATAGGGAAGACCAAGATTTTCGCATAGTTTATGAATCTTTGGGTCAAGGTTCGCCGGTATTACTTTTTCCTGCGTTTAGTACCGTTTCCATGCGTTCGGAAATGAGCGGTATTGCCAAGCAGCTTGCTTCTAAATATAAAGTAATAGCGGTTGATTTTCCGGGATTTGGAGATTCCGGTCGCCCTAAAGTCGATTATGGTCCGGCTTTATACAGAGATTTTATAGAAGATTTTGTCTTAACTACTTTTGATAAAAAGCCAGTGACTGTAATCGCAGCCGGTCATAGTGCGCCTTATGTTTTATGGTTAGCTAGCAAATACAATACCGTATTTTCTCGGATAGTCCTGGTAGCACCAACTTGGCGCGGCCCCTTAGCTGTGATGGGAGTTAATGGAATATTACGAAATCTAATTAAGCAGCTTGTAAGATTACCAATTATCGGTCAACTGCTTTATAAACTTAATACTTTACCATCGTTTCTAAAGTTCATGTATCGTCGTCATGTTTACGTCGATGCTGAAAAATTAACTCCTGATTTTATTCAGGAAAAATGGGAAAGCACTCAACAATCTGGAGGAAGGTTTGCTCCCGCAGCGTTTGTAACTGGTTGTCTCGATCTTGTAAAAACAAGAAGCGATTTACTCGCATTGGTGAAGCAAATATCGGCACCAATTATGGTAGTAATTAGCAAATCTTGTCCTAAGTCGTCGCGGCAAGAAATGGAGGCGATCGCCAATTTACCAACAGTTGACAGCGTGTTACTTGAAGGTTCTTTGGGGATGCATGAAGAGTACCCAGATAAGATTGCTGAGGTAATTTCGCCTTTTTTGGCAGCTACCGTGAGTCAATAGGTTTGCAGAATACACCTTTACCTCCGATAGATTTTTTTTAATTTTTACTGATTTAACTCACTCTTAATTGACTATTTATAAGAAGAATTAATCTAGTGACAAGGCACAGTGCTACCAATCAACAGCATTGATTTTTCGTATATATTTGTGTCTGTATTTGTGTCAGTAAAATATTCATTCATTAAATAAGCATTACTAGAATAATATGGTTAACACAGCAACAAGCGTCGTACCAGTAACAGTTTTGACTGGATACTTAGGAGCAGGTAAAACAACTTTGTTAAATCGGATTCTGACTTACGAACACGGTAAGAAAGTTGCGGTGATAGTTAATGAGTTTGGGGAAGTGGGTATTGATAATCAATTGGTTATCG
>CAYMZW010000738.1:0-2854 GCA_964395005.1 uncultured Rivularia sp. | reverse complement strand
GTGACGAATATAGTCAAGATAATGCTTCCAACTCACTTTGCTTTCTCCATCTTGACGCTCGCAAAATACATAACCAACTTCAGCTATTTTGTCTACTTTTCCTCTTCCTAAAACTTCTAACAGAATTTTGTAGCCTATAGGATTAAAAGTTATATCTTCTATGCAGCTACGACGCACCATAAAATAGCCGCTCATCGGATCGGAAACTCTACCTGTAACTCTGGGCAATATAATTAATCCCAACAATTGAGCGCCGCGAGATAACAAACGTCGAATAAAACTCCAGCTACTTACACCACCTCCATTCACATGACGACTCGCAACGGCTAAATCTGAAGCACTTTGAATCGCATTTAATAATTGCAACAAAATGTGGGGTGGATGCTGCAAATCTCCATCGATTACTCCTAGAATTTGTCCTCTCGAATTTTGCCAGCCCCGAATTACCGCAGAAGAAAGCCCTCGTTCGTTTTCCCGTCGCATCACCTGCAACTGCGGGAATTGTGAAGTCATAGACAAAGCAACTTCCCAAGTTCCATCTGGGCTATTATCGTCAACTATAATTAGCTCGTAATCTCCCGGAATGCTTTCGTCGAGCAAGCTAATTAATGTTTTAACGATTCTATTAATATTACCCGCTTCAAGGTAAGTAGGAATAACTAATGAAAATAAAATGCTTTGATTTGCAATACCGGCTCTAGATGGTAATCTTGGAATCTTTAAAGAGCCACTTGGCACTGATAAAAGATTCTTCGGTTGGATAATACTCATGAAGAAAAGTAAACAGAAGGCAAAGTGCTTTTAGTTATTATGCTTGAAATTCACTTTTTGAAAATAGGTTCTTTTGAAAAATTCAGAGTTATAAGCTAGAAGTTATAAGTTTATTGGTAATTTAGATTACAAGTTGAAATAACCTGTAAAAATAATATATATCCCCAAAAAGAGAATTACTATTTTTTCAAAAAAATCAACATGAAAGTTACTGTAAAAAATCCTGTCGATCCAATTCTTGAACGTGCCCTCAGAGGCTACTCCCTATCTCCTGAAGAAGGAATTACATTATTAAAACAAACTGACAAAAGCATTATAAATGCTATCCACACAGCAGCCGACAAACTACGATTTTCTCAAGCAGGGGATACAGTCACCTATATAATCAACCGAAATATTAATTTTACTAACATATGCGAGCAACACTGTAGTTTTTGTGCATTCCGAAGAGACGACGGTGATGAAGGTGCTTTCTGGTTGGATTGGGGACAAATTCTAGAAAAAACTACAGACGCAGTAAAAAGAGGTGCCACAGAAATCTGTATGCAGGGTGGATTAAACCCCGAAGCCAAAATAGATGGTAAATCTCTAACTTACTATCTCAAATTAGTAAAAACTATCAAACAAGAATTTCCCCAATTACACCTTCATGCTTTTTCCCCCCAAGAAATACAATTCATCGCCAAACTTGATGGACTAAGTTATGCACAAGTTATAGCCGCTTTACAAGAAGCTGGCGTGGGTTCCATGCCAGGAACAGCAGCAGAAGTATTAGATGATGAAGTCAGACGCATTCTTTGTCCCGAAAAAACCAACACAGCAACTTGGTTAGAAATTGTAGGCACTGCCCATCAACTCGGTTTACCCACTACCAGCACCATGTTATCGGGACATATTGAAACCGTAGAGCAGCAAATTGGACATTTAGAAAAACTGCGATCGCTACAGCAAACAGCCGTAGATAAAGCTTATCCCGCTCGAATAACTGAGTTTATTTTGTTACCATTTGTCGGTCAAGAAGCGCCAAAACCCTTGCGTAAACGTGTCGGACGCGACCAGCCAGAGTTAGATTCATCACTATTACTTACTGCCGTAGCCAGAATTTATTTAGGCAACTCGATACCAAACCATCAACCGAGTTGGGTAAAACTAGGAATTGAAGGAGCAGCCAAAGCTTTAAACTGTGGCTGTAACGATATCGGCGGCACCTTAATGGAAGAGCATATTACGACAATGGCAGGTGCTGTAGGAGGTACCTGTATGGAAATAGAAACTCTACAGAACACTATTACTTCTTTAGGAAGACCATATCAACAGCGAAATACACTGTATGAAAAAGTATAAATGAAGGGGATTGGGGCATGGGGCATGGGGCATGGGGCATGGGGCATGGGGCATGGGGCATTGGTAACTGGTAACTGATAACTGTTCACTGTTCACTGTTCACTGTTCACTGTTCACTGTTCACTGTTCACTGCTTCATGCTTCTTCAAGAACGATCCCTACGATACAAATACAAGATACGATGGACGTTGATTTAAGTATTTGTTCACAAACAATGGATATGAAACGTTATTGGTCACGTTTACTTGCCTTAGTTTTAGTTGCAGTCATAGGCTTGACTGGATGTTCTGGTAGCCCAGATCAACTAACTGGAGACTACAAGCAAGACACTCTAAATATAGTTAGTGTATTGAGAGAAGCCTTAGATTCACCTGATGATGCCGCAAATAAAGCAGCAGTTCAAGCAGAAGCACGTAAAAAGATTAATGAGTTTGCAGCTCGTTATCAACGTAATAATTCTGTATCGGGTTTAAGTTCCTTTACAACAATGCGAACTGCTCTAAATTCTTTAGCTGGACATTACAGCTCTTATCCAAATCGCCCCGTACCTGAAAAGCTCAAAAATCGTTTGGAAAAAGAGTTTAAGCAAGTAGAAGCTGCGCTCAGACGTGGTTCGTAGTTACTGTATCAACTTTTTTTGTTCGCGGTTAGTAGTTAGAAGTTAAAAAAACTACTAACCGTAACAATTTATTAAGTTTTAATTATTTCTAATTTATTATCAATTATTCTTTATTTGCTT
>CAYMZW010000737.1:0-2854 GCA_964395005.1 uncultured Rivularia sp. | reverse complement strand
CTTTAGCTGCGTTAGTAGCTAGCAACGTTGATAAGCAGGCAACTGCTGCAACCGATTTGACTCCTTCTGACGAGAAAAAAGGTGTAAACGTCGTAATTCCCGTACTTGAGGACACTCCATCACCAAAACAAGTTATTGCTCAACCAGAAACTTTAGCTGTTCAACAATTTTCATCAGTTAACAGCGAACAGTTATCAGTTAACAGTGAACAGTTATCAGTTATCAGTGAGCAGTTATCAGTTAACAGTGAGCAGTTATCAGTTAACAGTGAGCAGTTATCAGTTAACAGTGAACAGTTATCAGTTAACAGTGAACAGTTATCAGTTAACAGTGAACAGTTATCAGTGAACAGTGAACAGTTATCAGTAAAGAATAAAGAAGTAAAACCTAAAAAGCAAGAAAATAAAAAACAAACGCAAATTGTAATAAAGAATTCTCCCAATCCCCCAATCTCCCCCTCTCCCAATCCCCTCCCTACGAAGCAAATTCCTGTCAAAACTAATAATGATTTTGTAGTACCTGCTACTAACGTGCGGATAGTTGGAGTTAATCGAGAATTACAAGAAGTTATTAAGAGTGTAATTAAAACTCAACCGGGAGGGGATACGAGTCAACCTCAGTTAAAACAAGATGTTGCGGCTATTTTGGAGACTGGTTTATTTGCTGGTGCTACTGTCAACAGCCGCACTAACGAGCAGGGTTTGAGCGTGGTATATCAGGTAAATCCGATAGTTGTGCGATCGCTGCAATTGTCTAATGCGAAAGCGCTTTCTCCTACAGTTGCTCAAAAAATCTTTGCGGAGCAAATTGGCAAACCTATTAGCCCGGCGGCGATGAAAAAAGCGGTAGAAGATATTAATAAATGGTATAGCGAAAATAGTTATAATTTGGCACGCATAACTTCAATTAAACCCAACCGTCAGGGGGTATTAAATGTAAGTGTCGCTGAAGGTTTGATCGAAAATGTTAAATTCCGCTTTATTAATGATGATAATAAGACGGTTGATAAAAAAGGAAAGCCAATTGCAGGGCGTACTCAAACTGAGTTTTTGGAAAAGCAAATAAAGCTTAAATCCGGTCAAATTTTTCAACAGAGCCGAGTTAGACAAGATATACAGCGGCTATATGCAACTGGATTATTTGAAAGAGTAAATTTAGAACTTGAAGGCGATGCTAACAAGGTTGATGTAGTTTACTATATTAGAGAAACTGGAGCGCGTGCTGTAAATGTAGGTGGTAATTACAATGCCGACCAGGGAATTGTAGGTACTGTAAATTACAATGACCGAAATGTTGGTGGTGTTAACGACAATTTAAATGTAAATCTCCAACTTTCTCGACGCGATTTAAACTTTGATACCAGATTTACCAGCCCTTATCGAGCCGAAAATCCCGATCGCCTGGGCTATAGCATTAATGGTTTTCGCAAGCGTCAACTTTCTAGTACTTTCGATAGCGATATCAGGCTTGCAAATGGTGATAAAGTTCGGGAAGGAAAATTGGGTGGTAGTGTAAACTTGCAACGTCCGATTGACGGATGGAATACCACTTTAGGATTTAACTATACCCGCGTAAGTATCAGCGACAGCAAAGGAAAAGTGAATGCAAACGACGCTCAAAATAATCCTTTGACAAAAAGCGGTACGGGTGTTGATGATTTAGCTACTGTATCTCTAAATGCCATTAAAGATCGCCGCGATAATCCCCTTAACCCTACTAAAGGTTCTGTGCTTAAATTAAGTACCGAACAATCGCTTCCATTCGGACAAGGGGAAATATCAATGAACCGTCTCAAGGCTGATTACACGCAGTTTGTACCAGTCGAGTTATTTAAATCTTCTAAAAATCAAGTATTTGCCTTTAACGTTCAAGCAGGTACGGTAATCGGCGATTTACCCCCTTATGAAACTTTTGATTTAGGTGGTTCTAATTCCGTTCGCGGTTTTGGCGCTGGTGATGTAGGTAACGGCCGTTCTTACGTATTAGCTTCTGCGGAATATCGTTTTCCTCTCCCGGTTTTAGATTCGTTCGGAGGGGTACTATTTGCTGACTTTGCTACAGATTTGGGTTCCGGAGATACCGTAGTAGGAGATCCATCTGGGGCACGCGGTAAACCTGGTGAAGGATTCGGTTATGGTGCCGGAGTACGCTTAAATTCACCTTTAGGTTTAATTCGTGCCGACTACGGTATTAGTAATCAAGGTGATACTAAAGTTCATTTTGGTATTGGGCATCGGTTTTAACAGTTAACAGTTATCAGTGAACAGTTATCAGTTAACAATTATCAGTTATCAGTAACTAATTCTAGAGACGCGTTATTGTAGCGTGCCCAGTAGGGTTTTATATCGCGTCTTATTACTTATTTTTAGAGTGAAATGGTTGTATAACGAAGACAAAATAAAAAATGTCTTAAAAATAATAAATTTTTAAGCCTAATAATGGTAAGATATTGCTCTAATTTTATTTATTACGAAAATAATTTGTTAGGTTGCATCTACTTAGACTCATATATAAGCAATAAACAGTTGTTGAGCAATTAGTTATAGTTAACTAAATCGAACTAAATATTTTTGTTATTTATATGGTATTTTGAACTACTCGCTATTTGTACTTAGCCCGAAATAGAATATAAAATTTTAATATGCAATTTGAAAAAGATATAAATTAAAACAAACGATATTGATGTAATCTTTATTACTAATTATCAGCTTTAGTTTTCCGATTATCTAAGTAAAAAGCTAGTCGTAGTCTAAAATTGGTAATTAGATTGCCCGTACCCAATTGTTAAATCCCAAAGTTAAATCACTATGCTAACTGGTAAAACCTTACAGGGTGGTAAATATACTATCAACCA
>CAYMZW010000736.1:0-2859 GCA_964395005.1 uncultured Rivularia sp. | reverse complement strand
ATGCCCCATGCCCCATGCCCCATGCCCCATGCCCCATGCCCCATGCCCCATGCCCCATGCCCAATTACCTACACAAACCATTAGGAATAATCGGTAAATCGGCACAAGCAGCAGGATTGGTGCCTATAGGAAGATCGGCACAAGCAGCAGTTTGCAGCGATGTGTATTCCAAAACCCCTGCTCCAAATACCTGTTCAAATAAAGCTGTAGTTTTATTAGAAGCTTGTCCGTGAATTTGACGCACTTCTTCAGTTTCATTTACAGTAGAAATATGGTTCAAAGTGTAACCAAATAAGTAATTAGTGTCATTAATATACTGTTGTAAATTCACCAGAAAATGAGCGTGCCAAACTGCATCAATTTCTGAGGTAGGAACTAATGCTGTAGCAGGATAAACCGACTTTAGATATAAAAATAATTTGTAGCGATTAATTGCCACTTGTGTTTTTTCAGGAGTCCATCCTTGAGAGAACATAAGTTTATCTGCAACTGTCTCTAGGTTTAGGTTGTTTAACTTATCCCAAAATGCGACAATTTTCATTTTTCTAATTATTTATAAACTATATATGACGAGAGGATTTATTGGTAAAAGTCATCCTCTTTTCATATATCAGGACATATCAAGTGTTTTTACGAAAAGTATAGTATTTTTTTTTACTTTTTTTTGAAAGAAAATATTAAAATTACCTGTTTGTAATTAATTGAATTCGGCTTTTGAGATGCTAGAAACCTCGTTATTTGAAAAAACCGGGTTTCTGTAATTTTCACTTCGGATACTTTCTGCACAAAAATTAAATCTTGTTTAAAAAAAGGGTAAATCTGTTAAATAGCTAAAAATTAGCCTTTTAGTAAACGGGCTTTTTTCATAAATTTGCAGTGGGAGACTGATTAAGTAGTATAGGGAATGTTTAAAAATCTGTTTTATCCCATCCCTCAACGTTATAGAAATAAATATGCAATAACAACAGCTTGAAAAACTCAGATTACGTATTTTGAAAATCTTGTTATTTTTTTGACATTTGAGGGAAGTCTATTACTAAATGACTTTAAAGATTAACCGCTAAGTAAAATTACTACAATTATCATTTTTATGAAAAGTCCAAAATTGAAAAATTTTCGGAATATTTCTATTTTTATCTCTGTTTTAAGCGCTTTATTTCTTAGTGCTTGTGACTCTACAGGTGATTCCCCCGAAGGCTTTGAAGTCAAATTCTTGGTAGGAAGCGCTTTAAAAGAATTCTGTAACCAAGCTGCCGAACAATTTAACGCCACTAAACCCAAACTAGATAACGGTGAAGCTTTCTACCTCAACTGCGAAGCTAAAGGTAGTGGAGATGTGGTAGCAGAGTTAACTTCTTTGTCGCAGCAACTCAAAGCGGGAAATCTACAACCAGATGATGCGAAGTTTCCCACATTAGTTTCCGTTGATGGAGAAATTTACCATTCTCAGCTACTTTATCAATTTAATCAAATTTTCCCCGGACAAAATTATATTCCTGAAATTACCGATGCACCGCTAATTGCAAATAGCCCGATGGTGTTTATGGCACCTGCTGATGTTGCTGCTGGATTACGGAAGCAGGAAGATTTGTATAAAACATTGGTAACGGCGAAAACCCACAAAGAAATTGATTCGAGCAGCCCAGAATTACCGATAAACTTTGTTCATACCGCACCTACTCGTTCTAATTCCGGCTTACAAACATTAGTAGCGCAATTTACTAGTGTATCCGGGAAAAGACCGGAACAGTTAACAGTAGCAGATGTACAAAAATATCAGAATCAAATTCAGAAAATTCAAAGTAAAGTGACTCGTTACGGAGTCTCGACAAATACTTTGGCTACCGACATGGTGAAAAACGGTTCATTTTGGGCATCTATCGGTTCGGTATATGAATCATCCGTAATTCAAGCCAATTCCAATTTACAACCCGGTCAAACTCGTTTTGAGGCGATTTATCCCAAAGCTACATTTACATCAAATATGCGAGCAATATTACCTAGTGGAACTTGGGTAAATGCAGACGAAAAAGCCGCCGCAGAAAAAATAATTGAATATTTAAGAACTCCTCAAATTCAGAAAATTGCTACAGAATTAGGATTAAGACCGGGGGTACCGGGAGTAGAACTAGGTGCCAAATTTACCCAGCAATTTGGCGTAAAAACCGAAGTAAAATATGATTCATTGCGTCCTCCACAACCGCAAATAGTAGCAGCAATGCTCAAATCTTGGCAGGAATTCGCCAAAAAACCTTCACAAGTAGTAGTAGTTGTAGACTCTTCCGGTTCGATGGCAGGTGACAAATTACCCGCAGTTCAAAATACTTTACGCAACTATATTCAAAGTTTAGGGCCAAAAGAGCAAATAGCAGTAATTGACTTTGATAGTGAAATACGCACTCCAGTAAAAGTTAACGGTACTCCCCAGGGGCAAAATACAGGATTGCAATTTATAGGTAGCTTAAAGGCTGATGGAGGTACTCGGCTGTACGATTCTGCATTAGAAGCACGTAACTGGTTGCAGAAAAATCTTCGTAAAGATGCCATCAACGCTGTAGTTATACTCACAGACGGTGATGATTCCGGTTCCAATATCGATCTCAACAAACTACGCCAAGAATTAGAAAAAAGTAACTTCAGCAGCGATAAACGTATAGCCTTTTTTACGGTAGGTTACGGAAACGAAGGAGATTTTAACCCCGAAGTACTCAAGCAAATAGCCGAATTAAATGGAGGTTACTACCGCAAAGGCAACCCCGAAACTATTTCTTCCTTAATGGCAGATTTACAAGTGGAGTTTTAAGAAAGTTAGGAGTTAGGAGTTAGGAGTTAGGAGTTAGGAGTTAGGAGTTAGGAGTT
>CAYMZW010000735.1:0-2864 GCA_964395005.1 uncultured Rivularia sp. | reverse complement strand
ACCGATAGCGATCGCGCTACTAATGATGTTCGTAATGCGATCGCGCAAATTCGTCAAAGTCTGCCTCAAGATATTAACGATCCAATCGTACAGCGTCTGGAGTTTTCCGGTAGTGCTGTTATGACTTATGTGGTTAGTTCGGATAAACGCTCTGTGGAAGAGTTGAGTAATCTAGTTGACGAAACTATTAGCCGCGCTTTGCTATCTGTTAAGGGTGTGGCTGAAATCCGTCGGGTAGGCGGTGTTGACCGAGAAATTCGCGTTAATCTTGACCCCGATCGTTTGCAATCGTTGGGTATCACTGCGACTCAGGTAAACGACCAATTGCGAGCTTTTAATATCAATTTACCGGGTGGCCGTGCGGAAATTGGCGGAAGCGAACAAAGTATCCGTACTTTGGGAAGTGCCGAAAGTATAGATGTGTTGAGAAATTATGAAATTATCCTTCCTAATGGTGGTTCGGTTGCTTTATCAACTTTAGGAAAGGTAGACGATAGTTTTGGCGAAGTACGTCAAACTGCTCGCTTGAATAACAAACCAGTTGTTGCTTTTGAGGTGTTGCGTAGTACTGGTAGCGTGATGGTAACGGTGGAAGAAGGAGTAAAAGCTCAAGTTGAAAAGCTGAAAAAAACTCTTCCTACTGACGTAAAAATGGAATTAATTTTTACTAGAGCTACTTTTGTTCGCAATTCTTACGAAAGTACGATGAACGAGCTATTAATAGCTTCTGTATTAGCCGTAGCAGTAATTTTACTATTTTTGCGCGATTGGCGAGCAACTTTAATTACAGCAGTAACTTTACCTTTATCAATTATTCCTACCTTCGGCGTAATATTTGCTCTAGGCTACACGCTCAACAATATGACACTGTTGGGTTTGGGATTAGCGGTAGGTAACTTAGTAGATGATGCCGTAGTAGAAATTGAAAACATGGAACGGCATTTAGGAATGGGTAAAGAACCTAAACAAGCCGCTTTTGATTCATCTGCCGAAATGGGTTTAGCAGTAATTGCAACTTCGGCGACAATCGTAGCCGTATTTCTACCTGTAGCATTCATGGGTGGAATACCCGGTCAATTTTTCCAACCCTTCGCCATGACTGTTACCGCCGCTACCGTATTTTCTACAGCAGTAGCGCGGATGGTAACGCCGATGATGGGAGCGTATTTGTTGCAGAAAAAGGATGTTGAAGGTCAAAGGTTAAAGGTTAAAGAAAATAATCGAAAATTCTCTCCTTACGCTTCTACACTCAGATGGGCTTTACGGCATCGCACTACAACTTTACTTCTGGCTTTGGCTTTCTTTATTGGTAGCTTAATGTTGGTACCGATGATTCCCAAGGGTTTGGTTGATGGTGCTGATGTTGGTATTTCTGGGGTATCTATAGAATTAGCTCCTGGTTCGACTTTGGAAGATACTAAACGGGTGGTGACGCAAGCAACAAATTTAATTAGACAAAATCCTGCGGTTGAAAGTGTTTTATCTACAGAAAATGTTGGTTCGGCAAGTCTTACTATTAGATTGAAACCCAAGGAAGAACGAAAATCCCAAAGCGAATTTGAAGAACAAGTACGTCCGCTATTTGCAGAAATTCCAGGAGCAAGAATTAGTTTTCAAAGTACTGGTGCAGTCGGCGGTAGAAAGGATTTAACTATAGTTTTGCAAAGTGAAAATCCTCAAGCCTTGAAGAAAGCTGCTGATGATTTAGAAAAGCAAATGCGAACCATACCGGGATTGGTAGAAGCTTCTTCTACAGCTAGTTTGGTGAAACCAGAAATTTTGATAGTACCAAACCCGCAACGAGCCGCAGATTTGGGCGTAACCGTGCAGTCAATTGCGCGTACCGCAAGTCTCGCCACTATCGGTGATGGCGACGCTAATTTAGCAAAATACAATCTTCCCGACCGTCAAATTCCTATTAGAGTACAAATAGACCCCAAAGCGCGAGAAGATATCACAAATATTCAAAATCTCCAAGTTCCCAGTCAGAATGGCGGTTTGGTTCCTTTGTTAGCGGTTGCAGATATCCGTTTTGGTAGCGGTGCGGCGACTATCAACCGTTTCGATAGAATGCGTCAAGTTTCGGTGGAAGCCAATTTGCAAGGTATTTCTTTAGGAGATGGATTAGAAGCTGTAAACGAGTTAGAAGCGATGAAAACTTTACCAGCAGAGGTAATGCGACGTTCCGCTGGAGATGCAGAAATTATGGAGGAAATTTTCGGACGCTTCGGTACTGCTTTGGGTTTAGCAGTAATGATGATATACGCTATTTTGGTGATTTTGTACAATAATTTTCTTCACCCAATCACTATTATGGTGGCGCTACCTTTATGTTTGGGCGGAACTCTGCTAGGGTTAATGATTGCTCAAAAAGCCTTGGGATTATATGCCTTAATCGGAATAGTTTTACTGTTAGGAATTGTCACCAAAAACTCAATATTATTAGTAGACTATGCAATTATCGGTTTAGAACAAGGAAAAAAACAACGTCAAGCACTAATGGATGCTGGTGTATCTCGCTTACGTCCGATTTTAATGACTTCTCTTTCTACAATCGCCGGTACTTTTCCCCTAGCATTAGGGCTTGGTGCAGGTGCGGAAGTGCGACAATCAATGGGCGTTGCTGTTATCGGTGGTTTCACAACTTCTACACTATTAACTTTAGTGGTGGTACCTGTGTTATTCACCTACATTGATAACTTTCAACATTGGATTATTAATACAGTTAAATACGGTTTTAGAAGAAAACCTCGCCGCCAAGTTATTGAAGAAGATAAAGCTGTTAAATTGCCACCAGCTAGTTGACGTAAGGAGTTAAGAGTTAGGAGTTAGGAGTTAGGAGTTAGGAGTTAGGAGTTAGGAGT
>CAYMZW010000734.1:0-2868 GCA_964395005.1 uncultured Rivularia sp. | reverse complement strand
ACCTCTATTTTGAACTAAATGTAAGTACTTAGTGCGTGGTAATCCTCTCTCATCTGTATAACGCACTCTTACCGTACCGCGAAAGAATACTCTTTTATCTGGATTATCAAAGAAGCGTAACCCATCTTTGGTTAATTTATTTTCCTTAATAGGTGTTTGCAATGATACTTTGACAGTCTGCGGTGCTGAAGATTTATTTAATAAAGGTAATTGCAAACTATACCAAATCCCATAGTTGCCATGAGCGTAATATGCGGTGTCGGGATATCGTGCTAACATTTTGGCACTTTGAATTTGGTTGGTTCCTAATGTGCCGCGATGTAAGGTAGCGATACCGTAGGAAAAAGCTTTACCAGGTTGAGGAATTGTCAGATAAGTTTTTTTCGGATTGTCAGTTACTAAAGAATTCCATTGCGAACCTTGTGCAACTCCCGATACTCTACCATAAATAATTGGTTTGTTGGTGTCTTCTGGTGGAGTTGGAGCTTTATCTCTTGGCCCTGCTAAATCACCGTTGTCAAGTAAATTTTGCCACTCTTGTAACGTTGGGGCACGTTCGTTTCCATCAGCGTTAGTGGGTGCAAACATTGCTAAAGATGCTGCATATACTTTGTCGCTGCTCCGCAATCGCATTAAGGTAGAACGTCCATTTATCGGCGGTTCTAATTTTTTAACAGGAATAGGTGCATTCATCATCATCCGACTTTCACCTGGTGGAATCGTTATTTGAGCAGGTATTGTCGATTGACGACGTTTTCTAAGAATATCGCTCATAACGCGACCTCCTGGGCCAGAAAATACCGTTCCAAAATAATTATTTTTTTGGGGTGGTAAATCAATAAATGGCGCATCAGGTTGACTCAAATAACTAGCTGCATTTAATACATTTACTGTGACGGGTTGCGAAGTCGGATTGTGTAGAATTATCCCCAAATATAATGTCCTTAAATCATCCGGTGCGGATGCTTTGGCAACATGATGAGCAAATATATCAAACCGTCCTTTAAAAGGGAAATTAAGGTGTGCTGAGGACACTTTTTTTCCTAGATTGGGAAAAGTCGAAAGCAGAATTCCTTCTTTGAGAACTAATTCCGGACTGTTGCTATTAAAAACCGGAACATCATCAAGTCTACCTGGTAAAGGACGTACTTGTTGTCGTTGCACTACTTCTACAGGTGCGGGGGCGGGAGTAGTTGTTTGAGCAACAGTAAAATTGAGTAAGAATGATAACATATAACATATATTTTTTCGTTTAATTTAAGACGCACCTATATCGTTGAAAGTGCCTCCCTACCTTTTAATTATTCGCTAATGGACAATGATTAGCGGCATTTTTATTTGTCAAAATAATAACCACGATAAATATACAACATCTAAAGATTTAGGCAAGAGCCAGCTATTTAAAATTGAATAATAAAACAGATGAACAATAAAATTCTGCTTCGATATTTGATCTCAATGAAAGAATTGCCATGCAGGCGTTTACTACTTTTAATCAACAGTCGTATGCAATACAGTTTGTACAAATCTATTTTATTTACTAGAACGGCAATATGTCTGTACTATACTAATTATTAGATGCTTATTTAAAAATTAGGCAATAGTAGATGAACAAGGGGGTTTATAACCGTTCAAGTCTCAAAAAAAAGCAGGGTGAAGATGTAAGTTCTCATATTTTTACCATTTAATTTTTGAAATTAATCGCTTATTACTTTGCACGATCGAGCCGCTTAGAATAGCATAGAGTTAAAAGTTCACTGTTCTTTAATTTTCCTTAAACTAATAAGTTGTAATTTTACAGTAATGTCAAAGCAGGAGAATCAAATCAACGAGAGAATCTAATTATGTAAAGCAATTTGAAGCAGGCAGTCTTCAGAACAAATTTATTTGTAATGTATAAGCCAAAATTTGTTCGTTAGTTTAATAACTTTTTTGCAAGACTCGAATTTATTATTGAAAATTGTTCACCCTCCATCTATAAGTTTATCGGGAGTAGGTTATGGCGGTAATTGCAGTAATTGATTATGACATGGGTAATTTGCACTCAGTTTGTAAGGCTTTAGAAAAAGCTGGTGCAACTCCTAAAATTACTAGTTCTCCATCCGATTTGGAAAAAGCTACGGCAGTTGTATTACCCGGAGTTGGTGCATTCGATCCGGCAATGCTTTCTTTGCGAGATCGAAATTTGATTGAGCCAATTAAGAATGTCATCAAAGGCGGTAAACCTTTTTTAGGAATATGTCTGGGAATGCAAATTCTCTTTGAATCATCCGAGGAAGGAGTTGAAAAAGGATTAGGAATCATTCCGGGAAAAGTAAAGCGTTTTCGCCCTTCTGGGGAAATAAGAATTCCTCATATGGGTTGGAATCAATTAGAAATAACTCAAGCGAAAAGTCTTTTATGGGAGCATTTACCCCCCCAACCTTGGGTATACTTTGTTCACTCTTTCTACGTCGATCCGGTAGATAAAAAAGTGAATGCTGCAACTGTAACTCATGGTAGTCAAACTGTAACTGCTGCCGTTGCTTATGATAATGTCACCGCAGTTCAGTTTCACCCCGAGAAATCCTCTAATGTCGGATTACAAATACTTTCTAATTTTGTCTCCCAGGTGCGCGAGAAAATCGCCGTTTAAACCGTTTCATTAATTGTCTTCATATCCTACATTTAGTTGCCAATGCAAAAAATTCAAATTTAATCCAACAACTAAACTCGCGTTTTCTGCTATATTTATTATTTGGCAGTAAAGAGTAATATTGTCGCTTTGTAGCTTTTTCGCTTTTTCGCTAAAATCCCAAACGACATAAAAATCATTTTGCTAAGAATTTACGGAAATCGTCAGTTAAAAACATTACCAGGGAAGCAAAC
>CAYMZW010000733.1:0-2879 GCA_964395005.1 uncultured Rivularia sp. | reverse complement strand
TGCGAGGGAAACCGTCAAGAATCCAGCCAGAACTGGTATCCGCTTTTTGCAACCGCTCTTCAACCATATCCTGTACTAGTTCGCAGGGAACTAAGTGACCGCTATCTACAAAACTTTTAGCCTTTACACCCAGAGGCGTTTGTTCCTTAATCGCTGAACGGAGGATGTCACCAGTGGAAATATGGGGAACCTTCCAATGTTCTGCTAAAGTTTCAGCTTGAGTTCCTTTACCTGCTCCAGGAGGACCTAAAAAAATTACTCGTGTCATTCTATTTTGGATTTTATATTTTGAGGACACTACGTTGCGCTCAGAGAAGAACTATTGCGGGGTTCCCCCGCTTAAAGAAACTTCGGGGTTCCCAAGGCAGCGCGGCGTGCACGGTGAGTTAGTGCGGTCCTGGGGGTTTCCCCCATGTAAGCCGGAGGCTTTCTCGCAGAGTACAACTAACGAACCCGGAGGGAGGTTCCCGCAGTACGTAGCGACTGCCGCCGCGTCTTCCGCAAGTGTCCGGAATTTTTAGATTGTCCTCTCCTCGAAAGAAGAGGCTTAAAATGCAGAAATTTTAGATTTTAAATCAAGATTCTAAGATTTTAAGAATTCAGATTATCTTCGTAATGAATATGGTAAAGACAAGATATTTTTAATCCAAAATCTAAAATCCAAAACAAAAGCATCCGTTGTTAAAATCCAAAATTCCTATCTTTGCTATTGTTTCACCATCCCTTCATAACGTTGGGAGATAACGTAGGTTTGAACTTGTTTTGCCGTATCAATAGCTACACCTACTAAAATTAATAATGATGTAGCACCAAAACCTCTAAATACCCCTGTATCCAATGCTCTTTCTACAACAGTAGGAATAATCGCAACCAATCCTAAAAAGCCAGCACCTAAAAAGGTGAGACGATTAATTGTTCTTTCTAAATATTCGCTTGTTGCTTTACCAGGACGAATTCCCGGAATGGAAGAACCCATTTTCTTCAAATTTTGAGCGATATCAACTGGGTTAACAATCAAAGAAGAATAGAAGTAGCTAAAGAAGACAATCGAAAACAGGTATACGAGTGCGTAAGCCCACCATTGACTACCACCTGGATTTAGATAAGTACTTACAAAGCTAGATATTTGGGGGTTTTGAGTAAAGTTGCCAATCAAAGAAGGCAAACTTAAAATAGCAGTAGCAAAAATAATTGGCATTACTCCGCCCTGATTTAGTCGCAGGGGTAGGAAGCTACGTTGTTCGGCAAGAACTCTTCTACCTACTTGTCGTCTAGCCGAAATAATTGGGATACGGCGCATCCCTTCTTGAACAAAAACAATACCAACAATTGTTGCTAAGAATAGTACTAGTAATATAATTACTTTACCTGCTTCTTCACGACCTCCAACTTGAGCAGATGTAAAAGCATTTCCCAAAGTTGTCGGAAGCGAAGAGACAATGTTAAGGAAGATAAGTAATGAAGCTCCATTACCAATTCCTCGCTCTGTAATTACTTCCGATGCCCACATCACGAACATAGAACCAGCTACAAGAGCTAAAGTCGTTTCAAACACAAAAATTGGGCCGAAATTAATGGCAAAGCTTTTCAGCCAAACTGATGAAATGAATATACTCTGAACAATTGCCCAACCTAAAGCAACATATCGAGTAATTTGAGAGATTTTTCGTCTTCCAGCTTCACCTTCGTCTTTCTGTAGCTTTTCTAAACTTGGAATTGCAGCAGTGAGTAGTTGAATAATAATTGAGGCATTAATAAACGGTAAAATACCTAGAGTAAATACTCCTAAAGCTGAAAATCCACCACCAGAAAAGATATCTAAAATTCCCGCTAAGCCATTGTTGCCTCCAGACATAGCAGCACTAAATTGCACCCGATCTATTCCTGGGATAGGTATATATATACCCAAACGAATCAAAAGTAAAATACCAATGGTGACAAACAGCCGACCTCTCAAACCGGCTGCTTGTGCCATCTGCATGAAAGTTTCTTGAGCGGATGGTGCTTTATCTCGACTGATCATAATGACGATCTACCTTGAAATGTTAACCAGGCGCTGGGTGTCGGAAGTGCTTCGTGCTGCAATAACTAGGGGCAATTACACAACTTCACAACTACCGCCAGCCGCCTCAATTTTGCTACGAGCCGTACCCGTAAAAGCAGCGGCCTGTACCTTTAAAGAAACGTTTAATTCTCCATCTCCTAGTATTTTTAATGGCCCTTGTACGGCAGTAAGAATACCATTCTCCTGCAATGAAGACGCATTAACTTCTGTATTTGCAGGGAGTGAAGATAGCTTCTCTACATTAATCGTAGTGTATTTTTTACGATTAATTAGTGGAAAACCTTTAAGTTTAGGTACTCGCCGATAAAGGGGCTGTTGTCCACCTTCAAAACCAGGTCTAGTTCCTCTACCAGAACGAGATTTTTGACCCCGCATCCCGAAACCGCAGCTTGCGCCTTGACCGGCTGCAATACCGCGTCCAACACGGCGACCGCGATTTTTTGAACCCTTTTGAGGGCGTGCATCGTGTAGTCTCATAGTTATTTATTTTGTATTAATTTACACGATTAATCGTAAATACAATGTAAATACAATTTTTACTGTGCGTAGAGCTTTTCAATACTGACATCTCTGTCTTCTGCAACTTCTTTAAAGTTACGTAGTACAGCAAGAGCGTTCATTGCAGCTCTAGCATTGTTAAGAGGATTGTTAGAGCCAAGTTGTTTCGCCAGGATGTTTTTAACTCCGGCCAATTCTAGTACTGTACGTACTGCACCACCAGCAATTACACCAGTACCCGGTGCTGCGGGACGCATGATGACTTTAGCTCCGCCACCAATACCGTCAGTAGGATGAGGAATAGAATTGGATTTGG
>CAYMZW010000732.1:0-2885 GCA_964395005.1 uncultured Rivularia sp. | reverse complement strand
GTGTGGCTGGTATCTGGAATGATATGAACGAACCAGCTTTAAACGATCGCCCTTTTGGGGATTTGGAAGGAATTAAAATTACTTTTCCAATGGATGCATCTTCTGGTGATGGGGAAGATAAAACGACTTGGAAAGAAACTCACAATTTATACGGGATGAATATGGCTCGTGCTTCTTATCAAGGCTTGCAAAAATTGCGCTCTGATAAACGCTCTTTTGTCTTAACTCGTTCTGGTTTTGCGGGAGTGCAGCGTTATTCGGCGGTTTGGACTGGTGATAATCATTCTAAATGGGAATACCTAGAAATGTCTTTACCGATGCTGTGTAATTTGGGATTATCCGGTGTCGCTTTTGTTGGTGCGGATATCGGTGGATTTGCGGGTGATGCCACGCCAGAATTATTCGCTCGCTGGATGCAGGTAGGAATGCTTTATCCCTTAATGCGTGCCCATTCAATGATTTATACAAAGCGTCACGAGCCTTGGGAATTTGGTCAAGAAGTTGAAGATATTTGTCGTAAATATATCGAATTACGCTATCAGCTACTATCTTATTTTTACAGTTTATTTTGGCAAGCGGCGACTAAGGGAGAACCAATTTTACGTCCTTTAATTTATCATTATCCCAACGATGAAAAAACCTATGAAATATACGACCAAGTATTAATAGGTGATTCGATAATGGCAGCACCAATATATCGTCCGGGGGTAGAAAATCGCATGGTTTATTTACCCGAAGGTACTTGGTATGACTGGTGGAATCGAAATAATTTTCAAGGTTCATATCAAGGTTCGCAACATATTATAATAAATGCACCTTTAAAAAAAATGCCTTTATTTATTCGTGCTGGTGCGATTATTCCAATAGTAACAGTAATGCAATATGCCGAAGAATTATCGATAAATGAAATGCGGTTATTAGTTGCACCAGGTAAAGGAGAATTTACGCTGTATGAAGACGACGGAAATACATTTGCCTATCGCGATGGTGAAAGTTGTACTACACAATATCAAGTTGATTTAGAAGGAAACAAAGTAGTAGTTGAAATTGAAAAAAGAATTGGAAAATGGATTCCCGACAAACGTAAAGTAATTGTTGAAGTAATAGGTAAGGGTGAGCAAGAATTTACCGATAACGGGGAAGCAAGACGATTGGTTTATCAATGAACAATGATCAATTATCAATTTTCATCCGAAGGATGTGGATCATCAATTTTCATCCGAAGGATGTGGATCATCAATTACCGAAAATTCGTAGGGTGGGTTAAACACGTTTACAAAATTTCGCTTCTAATAATAATGTTTATCCGATGATATGGCTATATCTGGACAAATTGAGTAGATATGTCTAGTTATGGGTAAAAATTAGCGAACAGTTGCTAACCCTTGTGTCATAGCTCAACGTTACGCTTGTAGATGAACATTGCAAAATATTGATAACGTCATATTGGGTTACTATAATGGATCGGCATTAATTAAGGTGCGTTACGGCGATCGCGATAACGCACCCTACAAATTGATAACTGATAATTGATAACTGATTTAATTTCCTTTACCAGTTGCAAATGGTTCGTTAGTATTAGTTTCCAAAACTCTTATTCGGTTTTGTAATTGCTGCACGTTTTGAAGATTAGAACGCTCTAAAGAATAACCGAGCCAAACTACACTACCACCTAATACAGTAGTTAAAGCAATTACAATACTCGCCAGCATTCTAACTTGCGATCGCAAATATTTTACTTCGCTATTTCGGCTTTCTAGTTGCACCAGAGAATCTGTTGCTATGGGTTGAATATTGGATGGCTTACGAGCTTTCAATTTTGCATCTTCTAATTGTACGACAGAAGTTTGATGTGGATGTTTGTTAGTAGGTTCAGGAGGCGATCCTGCTTCTATTTCTGCTGCTTGCTTGATTGTGGTTGCAGGTTCAAAAGCTACCTGAGTGCGAAGCCAGTTAACAATTAATTCGGGACAATTTCTTTTGTACCATTGCCATCCAATAACTTTGACTGCTGGTTTGGATGTCCTAGCAATCAACTTTAAGCCTTTATTTAAGGTACGAGAACGAAACTTTTGGTTTATCAGATTAACGTAACCAACATCATAAAGACAATCTATAATCAGTTTTATCGAAGCTTCTTCTCTATAAGTTAAATCTTCCAGCAACAAAAGAACGTCATGCATTTTTTGTTCTTCTTTCTTTTTAGCTTCTGATACCTTTGTTAAATCATCCAACTCTTCTATCTTTTGCATGGTATTTTTGCTGGTAGCAAGTAGCCTTTTTTGTAGCTGTAATATGACAATTTTTTCACAAACAAACCTGAGTAGGCAAGTTCAATTTTTATAAATTAAGATATTTATCTCACTAAAATAAATAAGAAAAGGTTTCTAGAGAACTTCATTCTATGCGTTTTTTATTAATTTTCCCAGAAAAAATCATTAAAATGAAATGTAAATAATTATCAAATAAAGTTATTTTTTATTGATTTTAATTTGGTAATAAATGAACAGTTTTTACTTGTGTAGCAGTTTTAATTACAAATTAATTTTAAATCTTATCGGCTTAAATTCTCTATAGTCTCTAGAATGATTTACTTGTGTCTTCAGGGGTAGTTTTGTTTGTAATTTACCGAGGTTTTAGAAATCCGGCTCTTTGGAAAAACTGGGTTTCTGGCACCTACATTTCTCACGACTCATCGCTATATTGCTATAGATACGCCTATAATCACAATTTTTACTTAATTGAATTACTTTAAAGAATAATTCTATGTTATGGAAGAGAACAACCGAAAAACCACGTATTAAGGAAGATACTAAAATCCTACACTAACTCCTAATTCCTAACTCCTAACTCCTAATTCCTAATTCCTAACTCCTAACTCCTAA
>CAYMZW010000731.1:0-2902 GCA_964395005.1 uncultured Rivularia sp. | reverse complement strand
GTCTTTACTGTTAGTCATGCTTAATTCTCAGCCGAATCAATCATTCAAGTTAATAGTTGCTTTTCGCATAGTCAAATATAAACAAATATAGACTATCTACTTGGTTTGAGTCAGTATCACGCACGAGCGGGGGAACTTGCAAGCAATCCTGCAATAGGAGGGCTTATGCTTGTACCCTGGCACGTTAACTGACCTTGGTTGAACTACGCAACCCTTAATCCCCTGGCTAAAAGCATCGGGGAATTCTTTTCTCAAGATGTTATAAGAAGCATTGACATCGGCATTTATCAAGCCAGATTTGGAACGATACAAGCCACGTTTAATTCTTGTACCACTTGGTTTCCAATAAGGGGGTTTGCTTCCATATTTGGGTATATCATCTAGTTCTAGAAAACTTGACTTACTAGTATAAGATTCTTCCCGAATACAAACTTTTATCCCCATTAATAATCCTTTATAAGTTAACATATTAACAAATTTTTTATGAGGTAAATAAACAAATTTTTGATTGGTTCGTTTACCCATATTACAATTGCGTTTCCAGTCTAGATTCAAACCAATTACTAAAGTATTAATTCCCTGATTAGCAAGAATTTTTATTAGTAATCTTGATGCTCTATGAAGGTAAGAATCTATTTGATGATTTCTCCTACGAGTCATCAACTCCATTCGATTTGACCAATGCAAACCATGTAATTTTTTGTTAATACTACGTAACTTAGAGATAAATTTGTTGTAGCGATTGTTAATTGATTTTATCGGTCTGCCATTAATAAGAATCGGAACGAATCCGGGCTTATTTGAAGTTACAGCCGCAATCGTATTAACCCCTAAATCAATCGCTGCAATATAATTATTATCTGTATTTACTACATCAATACTTTGTTTAACTGTATAAACTACTTCGATAATATAACAACCAGTTGCTGGTACAATCCGCACGCAGTCATAGTTATTTGAGTGTTTAGATAGAATGCGAATACCCGTTTTGTATAAGTGAATTATTCCATTTATTTTCGCTTTTTTATAAGCTCTTGTATGAGGATAAGTCACTTTATAACGTCCGGTGTTACGTGGTTTATATTTCGGTGGTTTTGGTCTACCACTAAAACCGCTTTTATCCATTTTCCACTGTTTTATTGCATTAAAGAAACTTGTCCATTCTTCATTCACTGATTTCATCACCTGTTGAGCTAGAAATGCAGGTAAATTATGATAACAAGCTGTTTGTTTCATCAATGCATCAATATTTTTGTGTAATTCCGTTTTGCCGAACTTAATTACACCATGACCATAAAACCATGATTGACGTTGTATATAAAGCCCTTGGTTGCGAATTTTGTTGGAATTTAAACAAAGCACGTCGCATTCTGACCAATATTTATGGGAAATATTTATTATGTGCTTTTCTACCAGTTGCATGGTTGTTATAATTCGTCAATCGACCTATATTCGACATTAAACACTACTCTCTTAATAAGTAATTAGTACCGTAACAAAAGTAATTGTGAACATTACAAATTGGAATAAGATGATACTTGATTATATTTGTATATATTTGTAGTGAAGTTTTATAATACTTTTGCCCATCTGTTATATTTCATTCTAATTTATGTCATTCATCCTGACTTTCAGAACCAGGGATTTGTAGTACCACATGAAGTAACTAATACGAATACGAATGTCTAGGGCTTGCTATTGCTTTTCGGGCGTGATTGTTAAGTTTTGTTTCATACTCCTGGATCTTCACGTTACGTCACCCCTTATCTTAAAGGTACAGAGAAGTAATGGAGGCTAAGACATCATGTATAGCATTGGTGAATACGCTCGCATCGCTCAGGTTTCTAAACGATTGTTGCGTTACTACGATGAGATTGGTTTGTTTCAACCTGCTAAAATCGATGGCGAAAGTGGGCATCGTTACTATAGCGCGAGTCAATTATCAGAACTTAATCGCATTTTGGCATTAAAGGATCTGGGAATATCGTTAAATCAAATTCAAAGGTTTGTCCGAGATGATATTTCTCCTACAGAAATTCAGGGGATGTTGTCTCTAAAAAAAGCAGAGTTGGAACAACAGGTGTTGGAAGAACTACAACGTATTCGGACTATTGAATCTCGCCTCAAGCAAATTCAAGAACGAGATAGCTTAGTCAAGGATGTAATCGTCAAAGAAGTTCCCGAACAAAGACTAATCGGACTACGCAAAGTCTTACCAACCGATGATTCAGCAGAAGAACTTTTTGGGTCTTTAATTCATGCTCTTCCTGGGAAGAACAATAGCACCTATGGAGCGATGACCATTGTTGTACATGGGGATGGCATAACGAGCGATCGCACCGATCTTGAAGTGGGACGGTTGCTACATAAAACTAATCATGCCCCCATAACTACCTATGACGGTCTGACCCTAGATAAGCGATCGCTACCTGGAGCAACAATGGCAACCTTAATTCCGCCAACAGACTGCTGTGCCAGACTTCTGGGACATAACGCGATCGGGGAGTGGGTAGAAGCTAATCACTACGCTTTTGCAGGTGCTGTGAGGTTGGTTTTTCTAAAATTACCCAAACATCCAGGAGATTCAGACTTTGTAACGGAAATTCAATTCCCCATCCGCAAGCGAGAAGTAGATCTGAACTTGCTGTCAGCATAGCACTGCGATATGCCAAAAGCATCACGCTTCGCGTATCGCACTCAAATGGCTTGCTGCTGGTCGGTGCGTGATTTGGGGCTGCCGCTGGTCTCGGTCATGCCAACCCAACCCGAACGAACAGAAAATTTTGATAAAGGAGAACAAACATGAATTTGCACAAACAAATACTGGCAATGGAGATAAAAGCTAAACTATCCACTCTGTGGATCTTTTTCCTACTTAATACGATATTTCGGGATATCCATG
>CAYMZW010000730.1:0-2909 GCA_964395005.1 uncultured Rivularia sp. | reverse complement strand
TCTGCTTGATCTGCTGTTTCACCACCAAAACTGTAACTATAGCCACTTGGCCAGGATTTTTTCATTTCTTCTATTTTTGGTTCCAAATCTCCCAGAATTTCACCTACAGTGCGGTTGTCATTCTTTGCTAACACCGTTGCAGTACGTCTTCCATCCCTACGGGCAATCGAAAGAGGTGCTTGTGCCTGCACGGGTTCAACTACAGCACTTGCCGAGATTAATTCTTCGTTGAGATTATCGGTAAAAAAGCGTACTGCTAACAATTCATCTCTACGAGTGGGGCCGCCAACTCTACCGTTACGAGAAGGCCAAGCGGTACTCAGACGGATTTCTAAGTCTTCTCGATTGCCACCAACGGCAAAATTACCAATGTCAATGGCTCTGGTATAATATTGTGCTTGGGTGGTCAGTTGTTCTTCAGTTAAACCGTAGAAACTCAATTCTTCGCGCTTGGGTATTAACCGTAAATCTGCTTGCAAAGTTCCCAGGCTATCCCGGACATCGGTAGCGCCCCTGATTTGCTGTAACTCTCTTTGCACCTGCTGAGAAATTTCGCGCAGTCGAGTTAAATCGGTACCTGTAATTTCAATTTGAATCGGATCGCCGCTTTGTCCCGATTGTTGGGCATTTAATACCATTGATGCCCCTGGATAATTATCTACTGCCGCTTTTAATTCTTTACGCAAATCATCTAAGTATTCATAGGAAATTTTATCTCGTTCGTCTTCGGGAAGCAAAACTCCTGAAAACCCTAGTAAATAGCTGCCTTCAGTCGGTTGTAGTTCACCGGATGGTACTAAATTACTGCGTTGTCCGACGTATTTAATTACGCTTTCAAGGTAATCTTTTTCTTGTAATATTTGTCCTAAATCGTCAGCAAATTCTTGGGTAACGTTAAGGGTTGTGGTGGGAGGTAATTCAACGTTAACGCTGAAGTTGCGCTGATCGGATTGGGGGAAAAATTCGACGGGAATTTGAGTAAAAGCGTATACGGCACAGGCAAACAAAGCGATTGTCCCTACTACCCAAGCGCGAGCGGTAGCTTTATTTCTGACTGTATGATTGAGACTCCACCGCACCCAACGTTCGGAAGCTTTTTCGCTAAGTTTATCAACGCGAGATTTCTTTTCTCCACCTTTGACATTTGCTAATAAGTATCGCGATAAAGGAATGTCTACAAGAATGGCGATCGCAAAACTCAGCACCAAACAAATAATTGCAGCAATCGGCAGTAATTCGATAAATTTACCCAAGGTACCGCTAATTGCCATCAACGGTGTCAGCGCCAAAATTGTTGTTAACTGCCCTGCAAAAGCAGGAGCGGCATAAGTTTTTACCGTTTGTAGCGCGGCTTTATCAAAACTCAAACCCTTGACAAAAATCGCTTCATGCATTCCTTCCATCATCAAGATGAACACATCCACCAAAATCCCCAAAGCCAACACCATGCCAATTAGCACCATGTTATTGAGAGTTTGACCCATTAACCATAAAATTGCTAATGCCCCTAAAAACGTCAGCGGAATCGAAAGTCCGGCTATTAAAGCCTCACGCCAGGAAAGGGCAATAAACAAGATAACAAACACCGCAGCCATTGCCTGCAAAGCATTTACGAATAAATTACCCAACTGTTCCCAAATAATTTCCGATTCATCCGCAATGATGCGGTATTCCATCCCATAAGGCCAAATTTCAGGATTTTGCTTAATTTCGTCCATTGTTTCGAGGACTTTATTAATCACCTCAATCGAATCTTGCCCTGGTGCTTTTACCACCCCAACGCTGACAACAGGTTGAAATTCTTCCCCTTTGGTACTAATAAAAGCGCGGGTATCTTCTTGTTCGAGTTCCCGACTTACAGAAGCAACCTCATTTAAACGCACAACCCTTCCCGACAGACGAGCGATCGGCAATTCTTGCAAATCTTCAACTGTGCGAAATCTGCCGTAAAATCTTACTTGAGAGCCAATTACATCGCTTTCTATTTCGTTGAGGGGAACATCCCGGTTAGCAGCACGGATTTGATTGGCGACGGTAGTCGGCGAAATTCCCAAGGCAGCCAAACGAAAAGGATTCATTTGCACGCCGATTACTTCTTCCCTAGCACCACCAAGATTTACTTCACTTACTCCCCCTACCTGTTCCAAACTGTCTTGTATTTCTTCGGCAGCTTGAGAAATTACCGTCGCGTCGATGTCACCGTACAGCGCTAAGGTAAGAATTGGAGCATCAGTCAGCGAAACTTGCTCAACTACAGGCTCATCGGCATCGCTAGGTAATTCCGGTTCAGCTTGAGAAACCGCTTGACGCAACTCCCGAATTGCTTCTTCAGTGTTAGCACTACTCGTAAACTCAACATTAATTACCGAAAAACCCGTATAAGAAGCACTTTTAATTTGGCTAATATTTTCAACTGAAGTAATTTCTTTCTCAATTTCGTCGGTAATTTGCTGCTCAATGGTTTGCGGATCGGCACCAGCCCAAGTAGTAGTGATATTAGCAACAGCAATATCAATATCTGGCTGAGACTGTTTTGTCATCGAAAAATAGCCCAACACCCCACCAATAACCATCAGCAAGCTTAAAAGAATAGCAAAAATCGTATTTAGAAAAAAGAAACGCTCCAACCGCGAAGCTTTAACATTACTGTTTTCTTTTTGTTGTGGTGGTGAAGATTCTAATTTAGTCATTGCGAATTAGGGAATGGGGAATGGGGAATAGGGAGTAGCAAGTAGAAAAAATTTTTAACAACTAACAACTAACAACTAACTACTAACTACTAACTACTTGAACAGGTGCGCCGTCAACGAGACGATTTTGCCCTTGGGTAACGACGGATTCTCCGGCTTCTACTCCGCTAATAATTTGCTGTTGGGTAATGCCTCGAATTCCTAGTTCTACTTTTCGCT
>CAYMZW010000729.1:0-2913 GCA_964395005.1 uncultured Rivularia sp. | reverse complement strand
AGGAGTTAGGCAACGGATGGAGTTAGGAGTTAGGAGTTAGGAGTTAGGAGTGAGGAGTTGGGAGTTAGGAATTGTCTCCTTGTCTCCATCTCTCCCTATCTTTTGTATACTTTCGCTTCAATTTGGGAAATCTATAATTAAGCGCTTATGTATACATATTGATGAATAAACCTTCAGAAAATAAATATAAGTCCGATATTGCTTCCAATGCTTCTTTAAAAAGTTTTACCCGTCGTATTCCGCTGCTGAGCCGTCTAAGTGTTGCCGGAAAAATTGGTGTTGGCTACACAATTGCTATTAGTGTTGGTGTATTAGGTACTCTCATTGGAACTTTCATCGGTGATTATTACCAATATCGTGCCATACAAATAGAACGACTTGTAGATGAGGAAGTAGAATTATTAAATGAACTAAAGTCTGCTGTCTTACAAGCTCGTATTCATCAACAGCAATTTATTCCTTTGTTGGAGAAACCGAAAGAATTACAACAAGAATACATTAATTTTATTAAGCATATGGATGATGCTAAAGAAAGTTGGGATGAGCTTGAGTCTTTCAACCAGGAAATAGCTGACACGAATGTGAGTAATTACGCAACACTAAGCGATTTTTTACAAGTTTATAATGGTGTTACGGAAGCATATTTTGAACGAGTCGATAGATTAATCAAAGAAATAGATATAGCGAATTTAAAATCACCAAAACAAATCCAAACTGCTCAAAAATTATTTTTAGATTTTACTAATAGTTCTGTAACGCAAAAAATCGATAATCTTTCACATCGATTAGATGAATTGGCAGAAATTGTGGAAGAATCGGATGAAGATGCTGATAAAGCTTTGGTGCAAGCTCAACAAACTCGCCGTTTGATAGTTCTTGGTACAAATTTAATATCAATTATACTTGCAATTTTATTAGCATATTACACTAGTCGGGCAATTGCTCGTCCGATAAAAAATCTTACAAAAGTTGCCCAAAAAACTACTCAAACATCAAACTTTGAATTGCAGGCATCTATAACTACAGATGATGAAGTTGGTGTATTAGCTAATTCTCTTAATCAATTGATTCTACGAGTTAAATACTTATTAATTGAGCAAGCAGAAGCCAGAAAAAAGCTAGAATTTTATAGCTATAGTTTAGAAGATAAAGTTCAAGAACGAACTCAAGAGTTAGAAAATATTCTCAAACAACTGCAACATACTCAAAGTCAACTGATACAAAAAGAAAAAATGTCCAGCTTGGGACAATTGGTGGCAGGTGTAGCTCACGAAATTAATAATCCAGTTAACTTTATTCACGGCAATCTCGAACATACTAAAAATTACATTCAAGATTTATTAAAACTGGTAATACTTTATCAATCAGAATATCCAAATCCCACAGAAGTAATTGAAGCAGAAATAGAAAATGTCGAGTTGGAATTTTTAAAAGAAGATTTACCAAATATTCTTGATTCGATGCAAACAGGTTCCAAACGTATCAAGGAAATTGTCAAGTCTCTGCGTACTTTCTCGCGTCTGGATGAAGCGGATTGCAAGAAAGTCAATATTCATCAAGGCATCGAAAGTACTTTAATGATTCTGCAAAATCGTTTGAAAGCAAACCCACAACGTTGCGAAATCGAAGTTATCAAAGATTACGGTGAATTACCTGATTGTGAATGCTATGCTGGGCAATTAAACCAAGTATTTATGAATTTACTTGTCAACGCGATTGATGTTTTAGAAGAAAATATAGAAAAAACCAAAAACGATCGGTTGTATACTCCTCAAATTAGAATTTCTACAAAAATCTTAAATTCTGGCCAGATAGCAATTTATATTGCCGATAACGGTTTAGGCATGAGTGAAGAAGTACGTGCAAAAATTTTTAACCCCTTCTATACAACAAAACCAGTCGGCAAAGGGACTGGTTTAGGATTAGCAATTAGCTATCAAGTTGTCGTCGATAGACACCACGGAGATTTAAATTGTTCTTCCACTCTAGGGGAAGGTACCCAATTCGCGATCGCAATTCCGCTTAAGCAGGAGATGGGGAGAGGGCGAGAAGGGGAGACAAGGAGACAAGGAGATAATTCCTAATTCCTAACTCCTAACTCCTCACTCCTAACTCCTAACTCCTAACTCCATCCGTTGCCTAACTGTTAAACAAGTTTCAAGTCGGGATACTCGGCTAACAAGTCATCGCTGGTTAAGGTATCGCCTTGTGCTTGGGGTGTCCACAATATCTCGAATGCAAGCAGTTTGTCGCTGGGAATACCGCCGAATAAACTCAGCGCTTGACGTAAGTCGTCGGAGCTGTTGATGTTCGGAATTTCGGTTTTACCTAAAGTTGCTGCGAGTAAGGTGACAATTATATATTCTCCAGGACCTTGATTAATTAAATCGGTGGGATTATCTAATTCTCCGGTGGATGGTAATGCTTTGCTGGCTGTAGCGGCTTTCAACTGGTTGTTGACGTTGGTTAATGTTTCTTCACTAAACTTGCTACGCTCTGCTAGGGATAAACGGTTAAATTCTGATTCTGCGGAATTCAAACGTGCTTGAGTTGTACCACCACCTGCATAAACCCAGTATTCTGGATGGCGCATTAACGCTAAGCTGGCTTCTTGTAATACTTGCGCTCTACCAACCTCAGAATCGGTATCGGCTGTTTCAGCAAGGTGATTTAGCTCGGTTTGTAGTTCGCGGGCTTGAGCTAATAAGCCTACCTGTAAGCGAGTTACGGAAATTTGAGGGTTGCTGCTGTAGCCGACTTCTTCTCCTCCGTCGCTACTAACTCTACGGAAGGTTTGTACTGCAAAGTTAGCTAAAGCAAAGAATATTAAGATCCCAAATAAGCCTCCTCCTCCACCTATACCTATAAAGGGGAATAAGAAAGGAAAACCAAATCCACCTCCGGGATAACCAC
>CAYMZW010000728.1:0-2918 GCA_964395005.1 uncultured Rivularia sp. | reverse complement strand
ACTTTTTTATTTATAAATTGTTCTTTTTGAGGACAGATTTCAAAACTAGCATTAATTATTTGTTGTTTACCTTGTTCGTCGATTAAAGTAACATAACAAGCTAGATCGCCTTGAACTATCTCTTTAATAGTGGCGACTTTTGGCTGTCCTTTTCCTGCTATAATTTGGGAAACATTCTGAACTGGATTTTTTGTCTTATTAGAATTTTTATTACCGCTAGTTGAAGAAGAATTATCTGTTCTATCTTCATTTACTGAATTTACTTCTGAGTTATCTGTTGTATCACCCGAAGCTGAAACTACTTCGGAATTATCAGCTTGAATTGAATTAATTCTTTGAGTATTATCTGTTTGAGCTTTATTACAACCAGCAAATAATAAAGAAGTAATTAACAGTGCAGATGTGAAGATAGACTTTTTCATGTTCTGTAAATTGGGAATTATAAATTTTGACTATAGACAGTTTTTAATACAAGCTAAAGTATGTATATTCCGAACAAGATTACGAGAAATGGGATTAAGTGTAGAACAAATTGCACAAGCACTTAATTTGTCTGTGGAAGAGGTAGAGAATTATTAATAATGGTTCGTTCGTAGTTGCGCCGTCTTCGCCTCTTCCAGGAAGCGCTAAAGCGCAACTACAAACATTTTTCACAATCCATAAACCCGATTTCCATCACCAGGTAAAATAGTCAAAGATCGAGGATTTATTCTATTACCGATAGTAACTTCGGTTTCTCCATTCCAAATTTCAATTGAAAGTACTTTATCGCCGGAGCCTTCGTAATCAAAATATTGACAGCGCGAAGCTGTACGTCTTTGCACGGTGCCTTCACGAGTCATGCTCGCTACGCCAAAATCAACGCATTTATAATTTTCATCCCCAAAAGTTAACTTTTTAGGTGGTGGTGTTTCGCTAATATCTAATTGATTCGTAGCTTCGAGTAATGCAACTTCTACGGTGTCATCTTCATCGACGCTCAACCATCTAATTTCATTATCATCTTGCAGCATATATTCAAACCAAGAATATTCACCATCTCTATAGGTAAGTTTTCCTTCAACTACCCAATCAATACCCATATGTTGAACAATATCGCCGATTTGTAAATTAAATACATTGCGTTTGAGCGACGGTAGTTCTTTTTTTGGTTTACTACCAGGTAAGGCACCTCGCTGTTGCAGCACTAGTAAATATGCTCCGCCAGCGATTATTGCGATAACTCCAAGCCAGATTAGTAGTGTCATAGGTTTTTATAGAGGGGGTAGAGGAGCCAGTGCGTTGCCGAGGTTCCCTTGGTTGTAGCAACTGGCGTGGGGGAGAGGGGGAAGAGGGGGTAGAGATTAATTCTATTTCATGGCAAAATTCAACGGGTTTTGATCTCTTCGATGCCTGGTGGGAAGGGGTTCTGGCTGTGCATCACCTGCGAGGGCTGCGGTTTTTTCTAGGGATTCTCTTAAATGCTTGGCTGCATAAATGGACATATCGCGGGGTACGTTAATGCGATCGCGCAAATATCGTAGAGCAATGTCGGAACCCGGTGGAGGTACGCAGTCTTTATCAGTCATCATGTTTGTTAAAGCACAACGTAGTGCTTCATCAAATAATTTATCGTCTGCGGGATTAACTCGGATAATATTGGTGCGATGTTTAATCATATTTTGCAGGGCTTCCTCGCGAGAGTTTTCGGGTTCTGGATAACCAACATCTGGTAGCCCAAACCAAGGGCCGTTATTTACCCGCATTTTATTGATCAGCATCTGAGGTTCGGCGTTTTCCCAACAGCCTCCCATTTGAGGTGGTAAATCGTGTACGTGGGTATGAAAGTCACTCTGTGTACCCCGGTAAGTTGGTCTTGTTTCCATTGCGTCAAACCATGCGCTAAAACCAGGATTTTCTTCCCGCATTGAATAACCTTTGTAGTAGTAAAGGCTGGCATTCATCCGTTCTACATAAGGAGTAAAGATAATGTCAACTGTGCCGAATTCATCTAGAAAATAAGGCCCCGGAGTTTGCGCTAAAGCCTGCTCAACTCGACCAACTACTTGTATAAATTGTTCGCGATTGCGTTTTTCTTCTTGAGAGGATCTTGATGGGTAGCACAGCCAGCTACACCAAGCTCTAAATAAAAGTCGTTCTAATTGGCGTAGAGGAAGCACCGTTTTGTCTTTCATTCCTTGATTCAACGGGCCAAAAACTTTTTCTAAAGCAATTAAAATGTCATCGCTTTCTTTAATAATTCGCCCATTTAGCTCAATTGCAGGTAGCATTCCCGATGGTACTTTACGTTTGTACCAGCTTTCTTTCTCCCCGTAGCAGAACATTGTAACTTTTTCGATGCGGTAGGGAATCTGTTTTTCCTCCAACCATAACCAAATTTTTTGACAGTAAGGGCACCAAGCATGATTATCGCGGTAAAGCGTTACTCGCACATCAGATTCGGAATGCCCAAACAAGCGCAATCTTGCTTTAGCATTGGTGGGGCCATTTACGGCATCTATCTGATAATCAGTAAGGGTTTCTAATTCTTGCCAGCTAAGAGGAGTGGTAGTCATAAGATGAGTTGATAGAGCAATGCTCAGGGCTTTTCTTGACTCTACAATATTTTTAATTGCATTAAATAAGTCGGTTTTGAAAATCGTAATTACGATAAGGGAGTAGGAAACTAATAAACGGTAAGAGGTAAAAATGACTCAAGCGCTACCTAAAGTTCTAACAGAAACACTAATAACATTTGAAGAATTTGCCAACTTAGACACCGGGGACAAAAGATATGAGTTACATTCTGGGATACTTGTAGAAATGGCTCAACCAATCGGAGAACATGAAAACGTTACAGGGTTTGTATCTACAAAAATAACTGTAGAATTTGACCGATTAAAATTACCTTATTTTTTGGGTTCAAAAGTTTTAGTAAA
>CAYMZW010000727.1:0-2928 GCA_964395005.1 uncultured Rivularia sp. | reverse complement strand
GGTGCTGCAATGACCGGATTAAGACCGATAATTGAAGGCATGAATATGGGATTTTTGCTATTAGCCTTTAACCAGATATCCAATAATGCCGGAATGTTGCGCTATACCAGCGGTGGTAATTTTAAAATACCTTTAGTAATTCGTGGCCCTGGTGGAGTAGGAAGACAATTAGGTGCAGAACATTCCCAGCGTTTAGAAGCTTATTTCCAAGCTGTTCCCGGATTAAAAATCGTTGCTTGTTCCACACCTTATAATGCCAAAGGTTTATTAAAATCAGCTATTCGCGATAACAACCCAGTATTGTTCTTTGAACACGTACTGCTTTATAACTTAAAAGAAGATTTACCAGAAGAAGAATATTTGCTGCCATTAGATAAAGCAGAAGTTGTGCGAAGCGGAAAAGATGTCACAATTCTGACTTATTCGCGGATGCGCCATCATGTCATGCAAGCCGTGAAAACATTAGAAAAATCAGGTTTTGACCCAGAAGTTATCGACTTAATTTCTTTAAAACCTTTAGATTTTGATACCATCGGTGAATCCATACGCAAAACCCACCGAGTAATTATTGTAGAAGAATGCATGAGAACCGGCGGTGTAGCAGCAGAAATTATTGCTTCAATCAACGAACGTTTATTTGACGAATTGGATGCGCCAGTATTGCGACTTTCTTCTCAAGACATTCCCACACCTTACAACGGTAACTTAGAAAGATTAACAATTGTTCAGCCAGAGCAAATTGTTGAAGCAGTAGAAAAAATGGTTGCGGCAAGAGTTTAAAAAATAAATGGGCATGGGGGATGGTGCCGAAGGGCATTGGAGTTTGGCAACGGATGGAGTTTTGCAACGGATGGAGTTTGGCAACGGATGGAGTTTGGCAACGGATGGAGTTTGGCAACGGATGGAGTTAATAATTATTTTTACCCTCTCTCCCCAATGCCCAATCCCCAATGCCCAATCCCCAATCCCCAATGCCCAATGCCCAATGCCCAATCCCCAATCCCCAATTACCAATTCCCAATGCATCAAATTGATAACCGATCGCTCATAACCGATAAAGAAACGTTATTATAGCGTTTGTCGCGCTTTTTGGGGATGTTATGCAAAAACAGCGATTGTTTTTAGCCTTAATTTTTGTTTTAGTAATTGCCGCAGTGACGGTAATTGCTACTATTCCGGTGCCTTTGGGGCTAGATTTACGGGGGGGTTCGCAACTAACTATTCAAGTAAAAACTACTCCAGAAATTAAGCAGATAGGCGAACGTGAATTGGAAGCAGTACAAACTGTTCTTGGTAATCGAGTTAACGGGCTTGGTGTTTCCGAGCCTTTAATTCAAACTGTTGGAAATGATAAAATTTCAGTTCAGCTACCTGGAGTTAGTAATCCAGAACAAGCCGAACGGGTTTTGGGTGGTACGGCACAATTAGAGTTTAAGACTCAAAAGCCGGAAACGGAAGCTCAACTTTTTGCTTTATATCTACAACCGAGATCCCAACTAGAAGCATTACTTGCTGCTGAAGATAAAGATACTGCTGCTATTGAAAGTACTCAACAACAACTTCAGAAAAATCAAGAGGCGATCGCCGAGTTATTTGAAAGTTTAGAAACGCCGCTTACAGGTAAATATTTAACTAACGCAAACGCTTTCAGCCCGCAACAAGGTGCGCGTGGTTGGAGTGCGGGACTTACTTTCAATCAAAAAGGTGGCGAGCTATTTGCCGAATTGACCAAAAACCTTGCGGGTACTGGACGCAATATTGGTATTTTTCTTGATAATGAATTAATTAGCGCTGCTTCTGTAGGGCCTCAATTTGCAAATACAGGAATTACTGGTGGTAATGCTGTAATTGAAGGTAATTTTACACCTCAAGAAGCTCAAGATTTATCACTACAGTTGCGCGGTGGTTCACTACCAGTACCGATAGAAATTGTCGAGAATCGTACAGTCGGTGCTACGTTGGGAAGAGACAGCATTAACCGCAGTATTTACGCTGCTGTTGGTGGTTTGATTTTAGTATTAATATTTATGGTGGTTTACTACAGACTACCCGGAATTATTGCTAATATTGCGCTGGTTATTTATGCGCTTTTGACTTGGGCTTGTTTCGCTTTAGTTGGCGTAACTTTAACTTTACCTGGTATTGCCGGTTTTATCCTTAGTATTGGGATGGCGGTAGATGCTAACGTACTTATTTTCGAGCGCACTCGCGAAGAATTACGATCCGGTAAATCACTGTATCGTTCTGTAGAATCTGGTTTTTACCGCGCATGGTCTAGTATTTTAGATAGTAATGTCACTACACTGATTGCCTGTGCAGCACTGTTTACTTTCGGATTTGGCTTAGTCAAAGGCTTTGCCGTAACTTTAGCTGTAGGGGTATTCGTTAGTATGTTTACAGCTGTAACTTGTAGCCGCACGTTGATGTTTGTAGCAATTAGAATTGATTCAATCAAAAGCAAGCCAGAACTTTTCTGTCCCAACCTGCCAACTTCAATAAATAAAGCAGGGGTAGCCAGATGAAAATAAATGTTAATAAATCGCGAGCTTTATGGTGGAGTATTTCCGGTGCCATCATCTTAGCTGGCATCATCTCTATGCTAATATCCTCGCAGCAGATTGGCGCACCTCTTCGTCCCAGTTTAGATTTTGTCGGTGGTACGCGATTGCAGTTTGAACGAGACTGTACGGTACCAAATAACTGCGACGAACCAATCGCTCTTAATACAGTTCGAGAAGTAGTAGATTCTCTTGAATTAACTGATAGCAGCATTCAACTAATTGCCGATCGCGAAACTGGTGAAAACAACGGCGTATTAATTCGTACAAAAACTCTAGATGTTGAAAAGCGCACCCAGTTACAAAGTGCTTTAACAGAAAAATTTGGTACTTTCGATCCGCAAAAAAGTCAGATTGATACTGTTGGCCC
>CAYMZW010000726.1:0-2929 GCA_964395005.1 uncultured Rivularia sp. | reverse complement strand
AATTATTAATTCGCGTTATAAATGAAAGACGGTAAATCGTATATAACTCAACCTATAAGCTTGAGTCTAGATTCCAATAGTAATCTTACTTATCAAACTTATCAAGCTTATAGCATCAATATCTTTAACTGATTTACCTATATCAATCTTTTCCTCAATTTGTGGCACAGCATATTTTTTTAAATATTCCCAATCCATTGAAATTTCTTGAAAATCATTTGAATTTGCTATTTCCATCCTATTTTCACGCATCGTTATTCGATATTTATATGGCCATACAGGCAAGCCAACTTTATGCTCCTGAATTATAAAATATTCGTTCTGGCTAATGTTGTCCCACCAGATTAAACCGCCAAGTGTAGTAGTTGGTTTTCTAAATGCCATAATATCTCCTTTAATGAACGATAAGGTATTAGATGAAGACTAAAGATTGCTAAAAGAAATATCCCCCAGAAACTTCTGAAGGGACATGATAATAAAGATAAAAATAAATAGTATTGTTATCCTTTATTTTTGATAATCATTGCATCAATTATCATTTTGGCTTTCTGATCTGGAATATCTAAATAAGAGTAGAGATGCTGTAAAAGGTCTTCTTCTTCTTCAGTAACTTCACCATCCGCCAAAACTAAATCGGTTGCTACAGCAAAAGCTGTATCGTGTAAATGATGAGGCAATGAGGCAATTGCGTTTTTCAGCAAAACATCACTTCCATGACGCTTAGTAATTCCACACAATTTATCAAACAATCTTCCCATAACATCACTAGAATAGCTTCGGAACAACTCCATTCGAGTTAAGGAAGCCATCATTACCCCAATTTCGTCGTCTGATAAGTAACCGTCTGCTGCTACAGTAGCTAGAGTAATTGCTGCAAATGCTTCTGCGGGACTAAAAGAAACACCCTTCTCTTGAAGACGGGTATTAGATAAACCGCTGAATAAACCCATATTAAATATTTTCTAATTCTTACATATACAAATCTACATACTTTTTATACATAATCATCAGTTTTATTACTTTGATATAAAGTATTTTTTATTACTTTTGCATTAGATATACCTTCGCACTTTTCATAAATGATATCAGTACGGATAATTAGATAATTCTAAACAGTATCAGGAATTATCAAATGACCGAATTAACACTTGACAACTTTAAAATTGCCTCAGCGCTATTTATTAGACAAATCAGCGGAACTCCGATTCCAGATTTATTTGGTTCAACTGATGGTAAAGCTGTTGGTACTTACATTGAGCAAGCGTTTAACAATTATTTGAGAAGCTCTTACGACTATATACCGGGTAATGCTGCAAGCGGTATTGATTTTCCCGACTTGAATGTAGATTTAAAAGTAACTTCAATTCGTCAACCTCAATCATCTTCTCCTTTTCGAGATGCAAGTCAAAAAGTGTATGGTTTGGGTTATCATCTGCTGGTGTTTACCTACGAAAAATCTGACGACAGCACGACACAAACAGCGCGTTTGAATTTTCGAGATGCAATTTTCGTAACGCGAGAGAAAACAGGAGATTATCAAACAACTTACGGTTTAATCGGAATTTTAAATCGTAACGGCAATAAAGATGATATTGTTGCTTATCTGGAGGAGCGTAACTTACCTCTCGATGAAATCGGAAGAGATTTACTTGCAGATAGAATATTGCAAAATCCTCCTCAACTTGGATATCTGACAATATCTAATGCATTGCAATGGCGACTTCAATATCGTCGAATTATTGATATTGCTAATTCAAAAACAGATATAGGAGTAGAAAACTTACTTGAAAGCTGAACTTGGTGATTTTCAAACCCCTCCTGCATTAGTAGCAGAAATATTAAACTGTCTAAGTAAAAATAATAAGCATTGGGAAAGAGTATTTGAACCAACTTGTGGAAGAGGAAATTTTATTTCTGGTTTATTAGCACTCGATAAACCTCCAAAAGAGATTCAAGCTATTGAATTTGATACAGAATATTTTCAAGCTGCAAAAATAATTGCTGAAAATACTAATTCAACTCGTGTTGTTATTCAGCAAGCGAAAATATTTGATTTAGATTTAAGTCATTTGAAATGGAGTGCGAATGGTAATTTATTAGTTATCGGTAATCCTCCTTGGGTAACAAATTCTCAACTTGGAAGATTAGGAAGCAATAATCTACCAGTTAAAACAAATTTTAAAGGTTTAAAAGGTATTGAAGCTAAAATAGGACATTCTAACTTTGACATTACAGAATACATTTGGATAAAGCTGATTCAAGAACTTGTTTGTGAAAAACCAACTATTGCATTACTTTGTAAAACTGCTGTAGCGCGTAAGGTGTTGCAATTTGCATTTGATAAAAAGCTGAAAGTTAGCAATGCTTCAATTAGATTAATTGATGCAAAAAAATGGTTTAAAGCTTCTGTAAGTGCTTGCTTATTTTGTTTAGATGTTGGTGCGGAAAAACCAAGTTATCAAGCTAATGTTTATCCTAACTTGTCTGCAAGCGAACCAGAATCAACTATTGGAATTGTTGATAACAAATTGGTTGCGGATGTTAAAGCTTATCGAAAATCGGCTTTTCTGAATGGAAAAAGTTCTTTAACCTGGCGACAAGGATTAAAACATGATGCAGCATCGGTAATGGAACTTACTTGTATTTCGGAAGGTGTTTTTCAAAATAAATTTAAGGAAATAGTTGATATTGAATCGGATTTTATTTACCCTTTACTAAAATCTACTGATTTGTTTCACGGAAAATTAGATTCAAAGCGAGGTGTGATAGTAACTCAAAAAAAGATTGGCGAAGATACATACAATTTACAACAAACGGCACCGCGACTTTGGCAATACCTCGAAAGTCATTCAAAGCAATTTGATAAAAGAAAATCGTCTATTTACAAAAATAAACCGCCATTTTCTATATTTGGAATTGGTGATTATTC
>CAYMZW010000725.1:0-2931 GCA_964395005.1 uncultured Rivularia sp. | reverse complement strand
TGCGCCACTTGCTACAACCGAGGGAGCCTCGGCAACGCAGTGGCTTACCATCTCCCCTCTCCCCCTACTCCCTACTCCCCAATCCCTACTCCCTTTAAAAATATGAAAACAAATAAAATCAAAATCGGCATGATGAGCAGCTATGGCGCTCTAGATAACAGAAGCGATTGGCTGTGGCAACAAACTCCCGGTCATTTTGGTGTTTGGGACAATATTCAATTGATTTCAACACATCCGAAACCGGATTTTTTGTTGATGTACAATTACACGAGTTTCCCTACACCACCGCACAAGCATTTATTGTTTTGGAAAAATAAACAGCTGCAAGCACGATATCGAAAGGCACAGCAAACTTTTAAAGAAAAACTTCGCGAAATGCCTAAAGAAAAGGTAATCTATCTGTTACGCGAACCACCTTTAGATGAAGTTGTTGAAACTAATAAAAAGTCTTATAAACTAGCTCAAAATTATTGTAGTTACGTTTCAGGTCCCGACGATTTCGCACCGAATCCCGATTATATGCCAGCAATTTGGTATTTATCTAACTCATTCTGCGAGTTAAATGAAATGCCGCCACCAATCAAAGATAGACCTTTAAGTTGGATCACATCTGGTATCAATCGTACCGAAAATCATCGCAAACGTTTAGCATTTTTAAAAATGCTGCGAGATCGAGAATTAGAATTTGATTTATACGGCCGTGGTTTACCGGATTGGTCAAAAGGAAACGGGCAACTTAGTAATAAATGGTATGGCATGGCACCTTACTATTACAACTTATCAATTGAAAACTACGCCGATAACGATTGGTACGTCAGCGAAAAACTTTGGGATTCTCTACTAGCTTGGTGTTTACCTATTTATTACGGTGGCCCTGCTGCCGATAAATTGTTACCACCCGGTAGCTTTTTAAGATTACCGAGTATGGATGAAAAAGGATTTGAGTATATCAAAGAAATTACATCCACACCAGATGCATGGTATGAAGCCAAAGAAGCGATCGCCGAAGCCAGACAGATTATTTTACATAAACTAAATTTAATCTCGTGGCTTTCTGATTACGTTAAGAATTTTTAAGTTAGTAGGCAGTAGGGAGTAAAAGGGACAAGGAGACAAGGAGACAAGGAGAAAAATAAAATTTAATCTTTAATTTTAATTATTCCTAACTGTTCCCCGTTCCCCGTTCCCCATTCCCTTTATTTCATATGAGTTTATGGAGGTTAAAATGACTGAAGGACTCTACATACTTGCAAACGATGTAGTATACGATCAATTAGTAGCTTTACTTAATTCAATTGAAGTTAATGCAGGCAAATATCCTGTTTCTATTATTCCTTACGATAATCAATTAGAAAAAGTAAGAGAAGAAGTAAAACATAGAAGCAACGTTGAAATATTTACAGATTCTGAAGCAATCAAACTTTGGCAAGACTTTTCAACGGAAGTTTGGCAAGCACATCCTAACGCTTTTAAAGAATGGCAGAAAAATAAAGTGTCCGGATTGTATCGTGGTGGTACGCATCATCGATTCGCTGGTTTTGAAGGTGGTTTCGACAAGTTTATATATATTGATGCTGATGTTCTGATTATTAATTCACTAGATTACATATTCGAGCAGCTAAATCGTAATGACTTTGTTGTTTATGATTTTCAGCATAAAGATTTAAGTCATGTATACGATGTCAATTCAAATCAACTTAGAGATATTTTTCCGCAATCTCGCCTTGATAATGAAATATTTTGTTCTGGTTTTTACGCAACAAAAAAACATTTATTTGACTTAGAAAAACGCAATTACCTGTTATCACAATTACAAGCAGGAGAAGCAGAAATTTTATACAAGGATGCTCCAGACCAAACTATTCTTAACTATATGGTAATGCGGTCGGGAGTTTCTAGTTATAATTTTGCTCGTAATTTGCCCCAAAACGAAATCACCGGATGTTGCGTAACTTCACCCCATTTTGAAGAGCGAGATAACTTAGTGTATGACAAAGATAATCGTTTAACTTATCTGCACTATATCGGCTTATCTTCTAAATTGTTCGAGCGGATTTGTAGTGGAGAAAATATTGATTTTCCTTACCGCGAAACCTTTTTGCATTACCGCTACTTACACGAACCTCTGAAACGACCAAAATTCACTACCAAACCAAAAGCTTACAACGTACCGCCAAGTTTAAGCACAAGAGTTTTAAAAAAATTAGGCATAAAAGCTGGAGCATAAATCATGATTAAAGGTATTTATATCATCGCCAATGACAAGGTGACAGATCACGCTATTGCTTTACTAAATAGCATTCGTTTTTATGATAATGAAACTCCCATTGTGATGATTCCCTATGATGATAATTATCACAAAATTGCTGATACTCTCGGTAAACATTATGGAGTGAAAGTTTACGAAGATTTAGAATTTATCGATCGCTTATCAAATAAATTGTACGAAACATTCGGCGGTAAATTCTTTGCTCGTCCAAATCAATTCCGCAAGCAAGCCTGTTGGTTTGGCCCTTTTGACGAATTTTTGTATATAGATACAGATATTGTCGTCTTTGAAAAAATCATCGATAATCTCAACTACTTACAAAATACCGACTTTATTTGTTGCGATTATCAACACTTAGGTGGAATAAAAAACGTATTTAGTTCCACAGTCTTAGAAGAAAAAGTATTTACCCAAAGCGAAGTCAAAGACATATTCAACGGTGGCTTCTGGGGTTCCAAGAAAAACCTGATATCCGAACAGGATTTATACGAAACCTTTGCAGAATGTGCCCAACATCCAGAATACTTCGATTTCTCCGAAAAAACATCCGATCAGCCAATCATCAACTATATGTTGCTCAAGCGGATTCCCAACCGTTTCAACATAGTTAATAGAGAAGGAAAAGCACCAGGAAACTGGGGAGGAACATCTCACTTCTTACA
>CAYMZW010000724.1:0-2936 GCA_964395005.1 uncultured Rivularia sp. | reverse complement strand
CTACAGCTAATTAAACCAAAAGCTAAAGTTAATGCCGTAATCGCGCTTAGAGGTAATTTTCTAAACATCAGTTATTAGAAATAGTGCAGTAAAATGATAATCGTTATCATACATTAGCTACTGCGGGAAGGGAAGTAGATTTGTAACATAAATAATTATCATTATCATACAGGAGAAATTAGTGCTAGAAGTAGAGCATTTGGATGTAGATTACCGGGGTGTAGTGGCTGTTGAGGATGTGAGTTTTTGCGTTTCCCCCGGACAAATGGTTGGTGTAATCGGTCCAAATGGCGCTGGTAAAAGCACTTTGGTTAAAGCGATACTCGGTTTAATTCCGGTTTCAGATGGCACTATTAAATTTTGTAACTGTCCCATCCACAAGCAATTACGCTCCATTGCTTACGTACCTCAAAGAACCCAAGTAGATTGGGATTATCCGATTACGGTACAGAATGTGGTAATGATGGCTCGTACTGTAAACACGGGTTGGTTTCGCAAACCAAGTCGTAAATCTAAAGAAATAGTTAAATCTGCATTGCATAGAGTGGGAATGTGGGAATTTCGTTCCCGTCAAATTGGGGAGTTATCTGGAGGACAGCAGCAGCGGGTATTTTTAGCTAGAGCATTAGCACAGCAGGCTGATTTATTATTTTTTGACGAACCGTTTGTGGGGATTGATAAAAGTACTGAAGATATAATGTTTGATATTTTTAATGAATTAAGAAGGGATGGTAAAATTTTGCTTTTAATTACTCACGATTTGGGTGAAACTTTAGCTCAATGTGACTCTTTATTATTGTTAAACAAGCATATTATCGCTGATGGTTCAATGAAAGAAGTTGTTACAACCGAAAATTTACAGCGAGCTTATGGCAATAATATTTTATTTTTAAATAGGCAAGAAAAATCGGCTTAATCAGTGAGCAGTGAACAGTGAACAGTGAACAGTGAGCAGTGAACAGTGAACAGTTATCAACTAACCACTAACCACTAACAACTATCAACTATCAACTAACAACTAATCACTTTCACTGGTCGGGTGTGGTTCATCAGTTATTAGTTATTATTCAAGATTTTTGGCGCTAAAGCGCAACTACGTACCAATAATGTTAAATTTGCTTTTGGAACCGCTTAGTTTTGGATTCATGCGAGATGCCTTCTTGATTGCTGCTAGTTTAGGTATTCTTTGCTCTGTGATTGGTTCTTATCTTATAGTACAGCGTCAGGGAATACTCGGTGATGTAATTGCTCATGCTATTTTACCCGGTATTGCGATCGCGCTTTTTTTAGGTGTTGATATTTTCCTGGGTGCTTTTGTTTGCGGGACTTTCAGCACTTTTGTGATTAATTGGATAGAATCCCAGTCTCGTGTCAAAGTTGATGCTGCAATGGCTTTGGTTTTTTCGGGTTTTTTAGCATTGGGTATCATGCTAATTAGCGTACTGAAAAGTAAAGTCGATTTGCATCATTTTTTATTTGGCAATATTTTAGGGGTGACAGCAGAAGATGTTTTTAGAACTTTAATAATTACAATTGTTACTCTACTTTTAGTTAAACTTTGTTATAAAGAATTGCTATTTTACACATTTGACCCATTAGGCGCACAAGCGAGCGGGTTGCCAGTAAATATTATTAAATTTGGATTGACGGCAGCAATTACGTTAACAATTATTGCTAGTATGCAAGCCGTGGGAGTAGTGTTAGTAATTTCTTTATTAATTGGTCCTGGAGTAACGGCTTATTTATTAGTAAAAGAGCTTCATCAAATGATGCTTTTGGGTTCTGTAATCGGTATTATTGGTAGCGTTGGCGGTTTATATATTAGCTATTATCAAAACGTGCCTTCTGGTGCATCAATTGTATTATTTATTTGCGGATTATTTTTATTAGCATTATTATTCAGTCCTTCGCAAGGTATATTAACTCGTCCGAGAGCAAGAAAGATAAAACGTTCCGAAAGGGTTTTGCACGAAGTTACAGAAGTGAAGCGTAAGTGAAGTCATATTGAATTGTATTGCACTTATGAGAGAACCGCTAGTTTGCGACACTCTCACGGACTTACTTTCTATGATTTTGAAAAGTTAGTTTTTCTTTGATAAATTAGCAGAGCTAAACCTACAATACCAACTCCTAAGACAGATGTAGGTTCGGGTATCTTTGTTGCAACTAAACGCTGTCCGACTTCATCCCCAGCTGTTGGATCATCAAGTAATTCCTCTGTGGTTACACTGAAAAATGCTACATCTAAATGACGTCGAAATCCTAGCGGTAAATCGGGGTACTCTCCCAACCAGTCAGTCAGGTGAACGTGAGGATTAGGACTCGGTGGAAGTTCACTATCATCATCAAAAAGCGCTCCGGGTACTGACCAAAAGTTCAATCCCTCTTCTCTGGGTTCTCCAATACTAATTCCATCCGGTGCATCCCATAATCCTGACTGTAAAATCTTCCCAGTAGTAGTATCGAAGTTGAAATTGAATCCCTCACTCAGATGGTCATCCTCAAACTTTGCAATGAAATTTCCATTCGGATCTGAAAAGGTAATATCAAATGACTCTAAATCGTTTTTACGAACAATACCGTCTATAGGTACTTTAGTTTCATCGTAGCTAAATTTACCTTTGGCTTCGTAGCCCAATGTCTGACCAGTCCAGTCCATATTAAAGGCAACCGCCTCTGCTTTCCTTACATTTACGAAGCCCAAACTTAAGAGTACACCTACGGTAGCGGTGGTTTTAGCAAACTTGCGGTAGATATTCATTATTCGCGTCAATCAAATCCTTGTAGAACTGTTATTACTGACTTTAGGTCGCATCCCCTAATATCTTTATTACTTTAACAAGAATCATAATCATTCTCAATATTGTGTTAGAAGTTTAAAAAATATCTCAGATTTTTCTAGATTTTTTTGCTATTATGATAACGATTATCATTAT
>CAYMZW010000723.1:0-2940 GCA_964395005.1 uncultured Rivularia sp. | reverse complement strand
ACAATTGTATCTGCAAGCAACTTATCCAACTTCATTAACCTTAACTAAAGATATTCGATTGTAAACTTGAGCATTTTCATTAATCGCTTGACGTAAATCGTATTCGGTTTGTAAATTGAGCCAAAATTGAGCGCTGTTTCCGAAATAACGTGACAAACGCAAAGCTGTATCGGCTGTGATGCTGCATTTCCCGGATAAAATTTCGCTGATTCTGGTTTGAGTTACACCTATATCTTTACTCAAACGATAAGCGCTAATGTTCATTGGTTCGAGAAATTCTAGCTGTAAGATTTCACCGGGATGGATATTTGGTAAGCGGTTGTTCATAACGATAATATAAAGGTATTTTCCTTTGTCATATTTGGGATAACCGATGAAAGCAATCAAAGCGATGGGAACCATTGATGAAGATGGAAAACTTACTTTAGATAATCCCATAACTACAGATAAGAATATTCGGGTTGAAGTAATTGTTTTGATTCGGGAAGAAGTCGAAATTGATCGAGATGACACACCATTAGAGGTAATTAAAGAAGATTTTCGTCAAGCTTGGGATGAAGCTCAAAGCGGACAAACGATTCCTGCTTCTCAAATTTGGGATGGGATTGAGGATGTCTGAGCAAGAGTTTGTTCGAGTTGAAGTTTCACTGACATTTAAGCGGAATTTACGCACTCTTGCCAAGAAATATCGCAGCATTCGTAATGATGTGCAACCCGTAATAGAACAACTTGAAGGAGGAGAATTACCTGGAAACCGGATTTCTGGAATTGGTTATGAAGTCTTCAAGCTGCGAGTCAAAAACAGCGATATTCAAAAAGGTAAAAGTGGTGGCTATCGTCTCATTTATTATGTGAAAACAGCAACGGGTGTCATTTTGCTGACTATTTATACTAAATCCGAACAAGCTGATATTGCAGCAGATGATATTAGAGATATTATTGTTGACTACGAACAACGTGTAATTGAGAGTGAAGAAGGGTAGTTATCTTATAGAATTCCTCAAGGGTTTTATAAAAATTTTTAATTATAGGCAACCTGATGATTAACTTACGCTTTGCTACTTCCGATGATTTAGAATTGCTGCAATACTGGGATGAGCAACCTCATGTAATTTCATCCGATCCTAACGATGACTGGAGTTGGGAAGTGGAGCTTCAACGTACTCCCGATTGGAGAGAACAATTGATTGCCCAAATTGGCGATCGCCCCATTGGATTTATTCAGATTATCGATCCGGCACGGGAAGATAGCCATTACTGGGGTGATGTACCAGCTAATCTTCGCGCTATTGATATCTGGATTGGGGAAGAAACCGATCTGGGTAAAGAATATGGAACGAAAATGATGCAGATGGCAATTAACCGATGTTTTGCAGATGCTGCTGTGACGGCTATATTGATCGATCCACTTGCCAGTAATACCCGCGCTCACCGCTTTTACGAACGTCTTGGTTTTAAATTTGTTGAGCAGCGATGGTTTGATGATGATGACTGCTTTGTTTATCGTTTGAACAAAACAGATTGGCAGGGTATAAATGCAATTGTGTAATTGAAAACATCAAAGGTGTATATAAAAGATATTGCCTGAATTAAGGAATTGGAAACAATACGAATCCGTAGGAGCATATTCCCAAGAACATAGAGAAACGCAAAATCATCATGGCAAGTAAAACGAATAATTCAACTGTTAAATAATCTGATCTAAAATCAAAACATTGATGTTGGGTTAAAGGTGTATCTCAATCCTTCAATCATAAGTTTATTTTTGCACCTTTAACCACAACCTACTAACTATAGTTGGTCATTCTGGTAATAGGATTAAAGTTTGGAAAAATTTGAGTACTTAGTATGTTGGGTTTCACTTGTTTCAAATCAAAATAACCATGTTGAGTGAAATTATTTAGACCTAAAACGTTGATATTAGGTTAAATATGTATTAATTACTTTTAGCCGATTTTTATTGATCGAAGGTACCTTTAAACCAATCTGCGATTTTAAATAACTAACTCCGCTTCTGCCATCCTGTAGAGTTTTTACTACTATGAAAAACTGCCGTAACAATTATCCGACTTGATATAATTCTGTAATAAACTGCATATGGAAAACGTTTTACAACTGCTCGTCTCACATCACGGTAAACAATAGGATACGATTGAGGAAGTAAACAAATAGAATTTAATTTATCATCAATACTATCTAAAAAATCTTCACCAAGTCCAGATTGTTGATTTTCATACCAATTATACGCTTCGTCTAATTCGTCACGAACTAATGGACGAAATACCAATACATAATTCATCTTCTACGAATGGAATCTTTTATTTCTTCCCATGACATAACATTATCAGGATTATCGTCACTTTCAGCAATTCGATTATCGAGTTCTTGCTTCTGTTCTTCCGTAAGTTCGGGATATGCTTGTTCTGCTGCAATACTATCCCAAATTGCTTGAACCAGACGAATTCTATCTTCAACTTTTAAGGTAGCAATTTCTTTCAAAGTAGCTGTAATATCCATAGAACAAGCTTTTGAATACTCTTTTATCTTTAGGGTAACATAGTCCGTAGGTTGGGTTGTTAGCGTAAGCGTTGCGAAGCAATAGGTCGAGAAACCCAACATAATCCTCTCCTAAAAAACCAAAACGTCTGCCATATTCTCCGCGCTCCTCTGCGTTTCCCTTCGTATCTAAAACCAAAATATTGATGTTGGGTTACGACGCATTCTTACTTGTCGTTAACCATAAATTGATTCGTGCGCCTTTAACCCAACCTACGAGCTTTCTAGTCTACCAGCTAAATAATTGGCGCTAAAGCGCAACTACGAACGAACTCAAAACTTCAATCGGCGCTGGCTTCATCAAGGAAGGCAAGAAATTAACAATCCCCGGAAATACAATAATCAATCCCAACACCAACAACTGAATCAAAATGAACGGAATTA
>CAYMZW010000722.1:0-2945 GCA_964395005.1 uncultured Rivularia sp. | reverse complement strand
CCAAGCTGGGTTGATATTTAATTAAGGAACTGACTGATGCCCTCACACCATCGACTTAACGAACTGCAAAAACTCCACGAATTACTAGAAGAAAAAATACTTCGCTTACGAACGGCTAAAGCAATCGAAACAAATGCAGCAGTTCTTTTCCAATTAGAAAAGCAGATTCAGGAAGCCGAAGCGGAACGGGATAAAGTCACTCAAGAAATTGCACAATTAAATCAACAACAACCCACACCTAAAGTAAATAATAAAACTGATACAAAAACAATTTTAATTCTCGCTGCAAATCCCAAAGATACATCCAGACTGCGATTAGAAGAGGAAATTAGAGAAATTGACGAAGGATTGCGACGCGCTAACAAGCGTGAGGAATTCAAACTAGAAATGAAATTAGCGGTGCGTCAAAGAGATTTTTATAGAGCAATTTTAGATACTCAACCCCAAATTGTTCATTTCTGCGGACACGGTGCAGGGGAAGATGGCATCATCTTGGAAGATGAAACCGGAACAACAACTTTTGTAGAAGCAGATACTTTGGCAAGTCAGTTTAAGCTATTTGCCAGAAAGGAATTAGAGTGTGTTGTGCTAAACGCTTGTTATTCAGAAGTTCAAGGGGAAGCTATTAGCAAACATATTAATTATGTAATTGGTATGAATCGAGCAATTGGGGATAAAGCCGGGATTCATTTCGCTGTGGCTTTCTACGATGCTTTAGCCGCTGGGGAAGATGTTGAATTTGCTTTTGAATTAGGGCGATCGCAATTGGTTGGTTTAAAGGAAAATCAAACTCCAGTACTGAGAATAAAAAATACATAACAATATGGCTTTTATACGTCAAAACCAGTAGTTTGTTTTATCGACTATTTTAATAATTTTCGATATTTCATTTGCTGGTTTAATAATTGCTGATACCATACCTCAGCAAACTGAGAATCAGTTTTTTATTAAAATCATTTTAGATCGTAAGCCTATCAAGCCTGCTTTCGCTGACTTTTAACATAGGATCAAGTTTTCAGAGATGTTGTGGCTGTAATAATTTACGTCATTGGCAAGAATTATGCTGAGATGCATATAAAATAAATTAGAATAAGGTAACAAAGTGTAAAGAAACATTATAATTTTTCTTGCCTTTTGAAACAATTTGCTAATTTTCAGTGTTGAGATTTATATAAAAAGCCCATGCATAATAGTTTTTGGCGAAGATTCTTCACCTTTTTAACGGTATTATTTATAGCTGGCTCGATTTGGACGACAAATTCGAGTCCTGCTTATGCTTACGACAATCCGGAATTGCTGCCCGACGAAGTTACACCAGTTGTAGATTTAGGTAAAGCTCTAAACGTTGTTCAACAAGAAAATCTAGTTAAAGAACTTAATGAGTTTGAAGAGGAAACTGGTTGGCAATTGCGAGTACTCACTCAGTACGATCGCACTCCGGGTAGAGCGGTAATCAAGTTTTGGGGTTTGAACGACCATAGCATTTTACTTGTTGCTGACTCTCGTGGAGGCAATATTCTCAGTTTTGCGGTTGGGGATGATGTTTATGAATTGCTACCGCGCACTTTTTGGATAGAATTACAAACTCGTTTCGGAAACTTATATTTTGTACGTGACAAAGGTGAAGATCAAGCTATTATTCAAGCTTTACAGACTGTAGAAGGTTGTTTGCGTCAAGGTGGTTGTAATGTCGTTCCAGGATTACCACGGGAACAGTGGATTCTTACTTTGATTACTTCGGTTATTGGTGGGGTTATTTGCGGTTTTGCGGCTCAACCTAGAGAAGAAGGGCAAGTTGTGGCTTGGCAATGGGCATTAATCTTTTCTCCTTTATGGGGAATCTTGTTTGTTGCTTTCGGAATTGGCCCTGTAGTGACTCGTACTTCTGATTGGCTACCTTTAGTGCGTAATATTTCCGGTTTTCTAATTGGAGTTTTGGTTGCTTATTTGACTCCCGTCCTCGGTGGTTCTACTCCTTCGGAAACTTAATTGAGTTAGGAGTTAGGAATTAAGAGTTAGGAGTTAGGAATTAAGAGTTAGGAGTTATTTAATCCAAATTTATATATGTCTTGTAGAGGCGTTGCAATGCAACGTCTTTGCGTAATTATATTTTTTTGAAAAATCTGGTTAATAGCAAACGCACAAAAATTAATTTTCTACAGTTTGTGGATCGAGATTGATAATTGGTAATTGATAATTGGTAATTGATAATTGATATCAGGGAAGTAGACGATGGAATGGCACATAACTGATGCTCAAAGTTTAGCCACGATAGATAAAGAGGTTGGTGGTTTTTTAGCTCTGAAACATTTGGATGAAGGTATCACCGAAGGTGAGTATCGTAATTTTTCACCGGCAGAGTACGAAATTGTAAGAAGAGTCATTTACGCAACAGGTGATTTTGAGTATAAATCTTTGATTGAATTTGGAGAACGTGCTTTGCAAGCTTCAGCAGCAGCATTAGCATCGCGGAGCAGTATCGTTGTAGATGAAGCGAAAGTGCAAGCTGGTATTGCACGAGAGGTTCAAAATACTTTTGCTAATCCAGTATATTGTGCTGTAGAAACTCAAACACGCCCCCAGAAAGATAAAACTCTTGCTGCTTGGGGAATGGAAACTTTAGCTAAACGTTATCCAGAGGGAATTTTTGTAGTAGGGCAAGCACCAACAGCCCTATTAACGTTAGTAGATTTAATTAAAGCAGACAAAATTAGACCTGTTTTGATAATTGCTACACCACCACAGTTTATTAATATGGATTCAATCAAACAAAGTTTAAAAGAATTTTCAATCCCTAATATTACAATTAAAAGTCGTAAAGGTGGTGCGACGGTAGCTACAGCAATTTTAGATGGATTGATTGATTTATCTTGGGAGGCTTATGGTTAGGAATAGGGAGTAGGGAGTAGGGAGTAGGGAGTAGGGAATAGGGAGTAGGGAGTAGG
>CAYMZW010000721.1:0-2948 GCA_964395005.1 uncultured Rivularia sp. | reverse complement strand
AATTATCCGTGGAATCAGTGTAATCCATTTAATCAGTGTTCGGAGTTAAGAGTTATCAAGCTGCCGCTCTACTATTGCAATGTAAGAATTACAAAGTTTTGCATGAGGTGATAACTTATAACTGATTACTGTTCACTGCTCACTGTTGACTGTTAACTGATTATGCAAAAGCTTTTAATTACCGGGGCAAGCGGGTTTTTAGGATGGCATTTATGCGAATTAGCTTCTGGGAAATGGGATGTATATGGAACCTATTTTTCTCATTATTTGGAAATTCCGGGAGCTAAGTTGGTAAAAGTTGATTTAACCGATTTCACGAAACTTAAAAGCGTATTTGAAGAAATTCAACCATCAGCAGTTATCCATACGGCTGCATTATCTCAACCTAATTATTGTCAAACACATCAGGAAGAATCGCACTCAATTAATGTTACGGCATCTTTGAATATCGCCGGATTGTGTGCTGATAATTCTATTCCATGCGTTTTTACTTCAACAGATTTGGTGTTTGATGGTACGAAGGGTTTCTATAAGGAAACAGATAGCGTAAATCCGGTAAATATTTACGGCGAGCATAAAGTTATGGCGGAAGTTGGGATGTTGGAGCTTTATCCACAAGCTGCTATTTGCCGAATGCCTTTAATGTTTGGTAATGCGACTCCTACAGCAACCAGTTTTTTACAATCATTTATCAAAACGCTTCAAGAAGGAAAAGAATTAAAGTTATTTACAGATGAATTCCGCACTCCGGTAAATGGAAAAACTGCTGTTGAAGGATTATTATTAGCTTTAAATAAAGTCCAAGGAATCATTCATCTTGGTGGAAAAGAAAGGATTTCCCGTTATGATTTTGGTCGTTTATTAGTAGAAATATTTGAAATTTCTGACGCTAAAATTCAAGCTAGTCAACAAAAAGATGTCAAAATGGCAGCACCAAGAGCTAGTGATGTTTCTCTCGATAGCTCCAAAGCTTTTGAATTGGGTTATGCACCTTTAAGTTTACGAGAACAATTGATTTCAGTGAGCAGTGAGCAGTGAGCAGTGAGCAGTTATCAATTTTCACCCGGAGGGTGTGGATGATCAATTATCAATAAAATTTCTACCGCTTCTTCCCCCTCTCTAATTTCCGGCAGCTAAAAAAGAAATCACGCCGCCATACAGTGCAGCGATTTTTCCTTCATCTACTGGTGCATCGCTGTTATTCCAGGTAGCAACTACACAGTATTGTTTGCCGTTTTTTGCTTTTAACCAAGTTGTTAAGTTAATCACACCGGGTTCGGAACCACCTTTATATGCTACTGTTTCCCAATCTTTTGGGTTGGCAATTCCGGGAGTAATGCTCATTAACGGTAAGTCTGCAACTTCTTCCATTAATTGGCAAAGTTCTTCGGCATTGTAAAACCATTCTATATCCAAGGCGTTAGGATTAGTTTCGATAAATTCGCTTACGTCGGGAAGCGGTTGATTTGCTAATTCTGCTAATATTTGGCGACGTTGTTTTACATCGCTTTGACGATAGCGCTCTAGTAATTTACGATTTTGAGAACTTTTTAAAATGAATAGTTCGCGGGTTGTCAGAAACGGAATATTCTGCTGAGAAGATTTTGATTCAATCGATTCTCTGCCAACTTGTTTAATTAAAATATCTGTGGCTGTATTATCGCTTATAGATATCATTAAATTAGCGAGTGTTTGTAGCGTTAATGGTGAATTATCTGGCCAAGTTTGTAGTATTCCAGATGGTAGACTTTTATCTTCAGCTTTAATGGTTACTATATCTGACCATGATTTTTTTCCGGAAGCTATTTGCTGTTTTAAGGTTTTGAGAACTGCTAATTTAAAAGCTGAACCTACTGCTAAACTTGTTTTGGGGTTATAATCGGCAATAATTTCTGAATCTTCTTTTACTAAGAAATTAACTTTACCTGGTAGTTTTTTTAATTCGGCGATCGCCTCTGATAAACTATTAAGTTTCAAGCCTGGTTGCAAGAATAATCCGATTATCTGTCCTTTGCTATTTAACGCTATTTTGGTTGGTACGGAACCCTGACTAAAATTTACTACATAGTCGCTACCATCTTTTTCAACTCCTTGATAGGTTCCCAGTTCATTTTTTAAACTAGTAATTATAGAATTTATTTGATTTATAGGCACTTGTTCTAAAAATTCTGATGCAAACCATTCAGCTTTAACATCTTCGCTGGTAAATAATTTCTCTAATACTGCTTCAGGAGTCATGGATTTAACCGAATTTTTTTTTAGATAAGTATAGTGCTTTTATCGGTGAAGAGTCAGGCGTAGTTAATAAAAATTAAGGAAGGAAGGATAAATAATGTAATTGATACATAACTTACGCAAAGCCCCCCAAATTAGCGGGGGGTTGGTGAGTCTACTCCTGTGCGGAGGTTCCCAAGCCACTGCGTTGCCGAGGTTCCCTCGGTTGTAGCAAGTGGCGCTCCGTTGAGGGAAGTAGCGAACCCGAAGGGGGGGATCTAAACGTCTGGAATACCTAACATACTGTTGCGATTGCGTAAGTCCTATGATATTAAGATTGATAATATTTTTTTGAGCATACCAGGTAGATACAAATATGATATTGAAGTATATCAAAAATGATGGTGCGTTTTAGAATTTTTGAAAAACCGGGTTTCTGACACCTATCTTTCTGACGACTCATCTAGGATTGCTATACAAATATGATATTGAAGTATATCAAAAATGATGGTGCGTTAGACTAAAGTCGTAACACACCCTACAAAAGTTAATAAATAATTACCCTTTTACGCAAAGTACCTGTTTCAAAGTGGCAACAACTTCTACTAAATCCGATTGATTTTCCATAACTTGTTCGATGGGTTTATAAGCACCGGGGATTTCATCTAAAATGCCTTCGTCTTTACGACATTCTACACCTTTTGTTTGCTCGATCAAATCATCTAGAGTATAAG
>CAYMZW010000720.1:0-2954 GCA_964395005.1 uncultured Rivularia sp. | reverse complement strand
TTGGCAGGGTTTGCATAACCTGTTTAAGTAAAATTCTGTAGCGAAGATATCAAATTTTCAAACATTCTGTTTTTTAGATTGCCATAGTTCAAGCCATTTAGATGTTAAATTTCTTGGTTAAAGTTAATAATTAGGATAAAACAGCTTTATGATTGCATGCACTTAAGCAATTATCTAGATAGAGGCTATACAATAACCGTTTTAGGAAAAATAATTCAAATTACCTGGCGAATATAATTCACGGCTACATAAGCGAAGTCCACCTCCGTGGACTAGTATAATTAATTCCGACGAATTGTAGAGACTATTATTTTACGTCTCCCGACGGTTGCGGAAAAACGAACCAGTTTCTCAGATAAGGCGATCGCGCAACCCAACAATAAATATTTATTTATATTGATTTATTCTTCATACCAGCCAATTAAAATACATAACAATAGTCCGTGTGAAGTGTTTATGGAAATGTTGTTTTAATAGTATTCGTAGGGTGAGTGACGGTTACGATAAATTATCGATTTTAACGAGCCAAATTGAATTTACCGTCACGCACCAACCAGTAATTATGACAATATCGCGAAATCTATTATAAATTAGCAGTTATCATTTTTAATACTTCCATCCGGCATAATAGTATTGCAAAAAATCGCGTTATCTAAATGAGCATTTTTGATATCAGCATCTTTTAAATTCGCATTTGTAAAATTAGCATTATCAAACTCAGCATCTTGTAAATCCGCATCTCGTAGATCGGCATTTGTGAAATTAGGGTTTTTTAATTGCGTGCATCTCAAAATTGCACCTCTCAAATTAGTTCCGGTAAAATTTACATTCGCTAAATTAAGTCTACTAAAATTACAACCGTTTAAATCTAGTCCGCTTAAATCGGCATTTTCATGTAATCTAATTAAACCCGATGGTTGATTTCCTTCTGGGTTAATAAATTCTTCGTCGCTAACGTAAAGAGTATCACTTACATCGACACCCATTTTGATGAAAGAAATCAAACGTCCTGTTGTTAAAACTGCGCGTTTTACATTAAAATTTAGATATTTTTCATCATATCCAAAAATATATGAGTTAAGTAGGTTTGCTTTTTCCCATTTAGTGTTATCAAAAATTGAGCATTGGAAATAAGAAGAAGCTAAGCATGATTGACTAAAATCAGCATTAGTAAAATCATTGTCATATAGCGAAGATTGAAAGTCTGGTACTGCTGTAAAGCTAGCATCAGTACAATCACATTTTTCTATAACACTACGACCGAAGTGAACCCTATGAAAATTTGCTCCTCGTAAATTTGATTTAATAATATTAGCGTAAGATAAATAAGCGTTACTTAAATTAGCATTACTGAAGTTAGCACCTTTTAATTCCGCAGCGTGTAAGCAAGCATTTCTTAAGTCAGCATTTCTTAGATCAACATCATCTAGATTTAATCCAGTTAAATCGGCATTTTTTAGATTACTACCCGGACAGATACAATATGCTTTCGACAAATCAGTATCGGGAGGAAAAATTGTTTCTGGACTATATAAAGCTTTGCTCAAATCAGCTTCACTAAGATTTGCTCCAGTTAAATTCGCACCTCGTAAATCTGTATGTTCTAAGGAACCACTGAAAATAGCACCGCTTAAATTAGCATTTCTAAAATTAGTTCTGCAAATATCAGCTTCTCTTAAATCAGCACCGCTTAAATTAACATTATCAAAATTACTCCACAATAAATTTGCTCCTCTTAAATTCGCATTATAAAGGTTAGCACCATGCCAACTAAAATATTCTGGAATTCCATATCTTTCCGGGTCAATATTACTAAGATTGACACCTGGTTCAGCTAAGTAAGCTTTACTAAGGTCGGTACCTTCCGGAAATATTGTTTCTGAACTGTAAATCAATCCTGTGAGAACTGCATCATTTAAACTAGCACCGCTTAAATCAGCACCTATCAAATTAGCTCCATTTAATCTAGCTTTATCAAGATTGGCATTTCTTAAGTTTGCTTGTAAAAGATTTGCATATTCTAAATATGCTGAACTCAAATTTACATGACTTAAGTTAGCTCTTTCTAATTTAGCCCTCCAGAAATCAGCAAAATTATTAACTTTCCATATATTTTCTATATCATTCCAAAACCAATTTTTAATTATTGCTTTATAAAAATTAGCACTTCTTAAAAAAGCATCAGATAAACCATCGGCATAAATATTAGTCCTACTTAAGTTAGCATTTTCAAGAATACTATTAGATAAAATCACATAAGTTAAATTAGCCCTTGTTAAATTAGCATTAGTAAAATTAGTATTTACAAAAGCTATATAAGAAAAATTAGCATGACTTAAATTTGCTTCTGTAAAATTCGCTCCTCTGAAATTAATTATATTATCCAGACTTGGATTAACCTCATCAAAATCAATCCCACTCAAATCAACACCAGAAAAATCTCTTTCCCCAGCTTGATAACGCTCAATCAATTCTTTAGCATTCATTTGATTAACCAGTTAACAATTTATATTTATAATCAGCTTTGATTTTGAAAAACTTTCTATTAATAGTTTATTCTCTACGACAGATTTTTTTAGTCCTATTCATAGGACTTTTGCTATTAGACTCTTAATTGCATTCCCCGGCGAATTAGGATGCCAACGAATAACTTACCTACAATCTTAATTATGGTAATGGTGCGTTACGCTCCTTACCAAAAATCATAAGAATGGTGCGTTACGCTCCGCGATAACACACCTTACAAAATCAAATCAATACACATATCATTGATACATTGTCAACGATAAAAAATAATAAAAATGAATACCCAATTCCCCATCCCCTCACACTTCAACCCTGCAAAAGTCAGCGAAATCTGGCGGGTACCTTATCAACAACGCTCCATCGAAGCTGAAGAATGGGCAAAGCAACACAATATCAAACCAGCTTCTGAAGATAAAACCCGCGTTTGT
>CAYMZW010000719.1:0-2961 GCA_964395005.1 uncultured Rivularia sp. | reverse complement strand
AAACCGCTCCTGTAGCAGTACAAGCTCCCGCAATCAACGGTTAATAATTGAATAATCTGGAGACGCGATGTATCGCGTCTCTACAATAAATGAAAACGCCTTCCGAGAAATCGGGGGGTGTTTTTTGCTGTGTAATTTTTCATAGGTTCGTAGTTGCGCTTTAGCGCTTTCTTCTTCGATAACTTTAAGTTTTTATCGAAAATTTAGGGAGATACATTATTAAACCAAACTTTTCTTCCAACATTGAACATCATATTCCATTCCCCGCCATCTATTATTAGAATTCTTAAAAAAAGCAAAACCCATTTTATTATATAAATTCAATGCTGGCGAATTATCTGATTCAACCATAATAGTTAAACGTTGAAAATTATGCTGCAATGCTTCAAATTCTACTGCTTTAATTAGCTCAAAACCGATACCTTGTCTTCTATAATTTGTATCAACTAAAAGCGATTGTAAGTAAGCAGTGGAGATTCCATCAGCTAAATCAATGTCATAATGTTTGGGGACAAACTGTACTGTTCCTACTATATTCAAATTGATCGAAGCAATGAAGATAATACGCTTTCCTTCTTCATGTTCTATTATTTCTCGTCGTAGCATATTATGAATATAAATATCTGCATCTCGCCATAAAAAAAACTGCTGGGTATCTTCAGGATTTAGTTTTCTAATTGAAATCATCCTTACTTAAAAGAATAAATTGTAGTAAAGGAATGAACTTGGTAAAAAGATTAGTTAATAGTTGAATAATAATGTAGAGACGCGATATCTCGCGTCTGGGGAGGTCTTCACTTGGGCTTTTTTCGTTTATGGTAAGCTACTTAAACTGAAGACGCTTTACAGCCCAATCAATTTTGTCAAAATCAATTCGGATAGATTCCATCCAATCTTGTAATGAATTCTCCTCTTTGGATAGCCGCTCTAAATTGCTTTTAACATATGTGTATTCAATTTCAGCCCTTGACTTATTATTATTAGATGTTAAAGCATCCTCAACATAGCCGATATGGGTAGGTAATTCTGTCTTCATTTCTTGTTCAAGCCTAGAAGTATGTTCAATCTCTTCCTTAATATTTTTGATTAGTGCCGAGATTTCATTAGAGTTTAAATCTTCATGCTTTATATGAAAGCCACGAAACTTATCATTAACGCCATTATCTAATTTCACCTCGTACTCATTCCATCCTCCACTTACAATTTCTTTAACAATCTTACCGTGCTGGTCTTTGTATTCATCTTGTTGTACAACAATGCGATCGCCTTCTTTAAATTTAGTCATAATCAGTAGCGCACTCTGGGAAACTACTTAGATGACTACATAATTATTTTTTGTTATTTCGGAATTAAGTTTGCTTTTTTAATCTAAAATCTCAAAACCTTTGACTTTTAACCTTTATTTGTAGATTTGGCGCTGTAAGCTAAGGTTTCTCAAAGAGTAGCGCAACTACGAACAAAAACCTTTCACCTTTAACCTTTATTTAATAGAATAAGATTCGTCATCTACCTATTACAATGCCAGACTTAACACCTAATTCGAGTTTCAGCTTGACTTTACGTTTAGAAATTCCCAATCGTATTGGGATGTTTGCTAGCGTTACTAACGCGATCGCTGCGAGCGGTGGCAATCTCGGTCAAATTGATTTAATTGAGCAAAGCAGACAAGTTTCGATTCGCGATATTACTGTTGATGCTGCAAGTACCGAACATGCTGATAATATTATCCAAGCGGTTAAAGCGTTGCCGGTGATTAAGGTTATCAATGTTTATGACCGCACTTTTGATTTACATCGCGGCGGTAAAATTAGTATTGCCAGTAGAATTCAACTTAAGAGTATATCTGATTTGGCGATGGCTTATACTCCTGGTGTCGGACGTATTTGCAGCGCGATCGCTCAAAATCCGGAGGAAGTTTACAATTTAACTATTAAGCAAAATACTGTTGCTATTGTTACTGATGGTAGTGCGGTTTTAGGCTTGGGAAATCTCGGTGCGGAAGCTGCTTTACCAGTTATGGAAGGGAAAGCAATGCTATTTAAAGAATTTGCCGGTATCGATGCTTTCCCCATCTGTCTTGCAACTCAGGATACAGATGAAATTGTCAGTGTAGTCAAAAATCTAGCGCCAGTATTTGGAGGTGTAAATTTAGAAGATATTGCCGCACCTCGTTGCTTTGAAATTGAAGCGAGATTAAGGGAAGAGTTAGATATTCCGGTGTTTCACGATGACCAACATGGTACCGCGATCGTGACTTTAGCTGCATTATTTAATGCTTTAAAATTGGTACAAAAGCCCATTGAAGAAATTCGCATTGTTATCAATGGTGCTGGTGCTGCTGGAGTTGCAATAGCCAAGTTACTTCGCAAAGCTAAAGCCAAGGAAATTTTGATGTGCGATTCCAAAGGGATTATTTCTACGAGTCGAAATAACCTAAATCAAGAAAAGCGCGAATTCGCCGTCAAGACATCTGGTAAATTAGCCGATGCGGTAAAAGATGCGGATGTATTTATCGGTGTCAGCGCTCCAGGAGTTTTAACGCCGGAAATGGTGAAGACAATGGCAAAGGATGCAATTGTCTTTGCAATGGCGAATCCAGTACCAGAAGTGCAGCCAGAATTAGTTAGAGATGATGTTGCTGTAATTGCCACTGGGCGCAGCGATTATCCAAATCAAATTAATAACGTACTTGCTTTCCCCGGAGTATTTCGCGGTGCCCTAGATTGTCGCGCAGCAACAATTACCACCACAATGTACCTTGAAGCAGCCAGCGCGATCGCCTCTTTAATTAAGCCTTCAGATTTGAGCAAAGAAAACATCATACCGTCAGTCTTTGACGAACGAGTTTCCAGCGTAGTTGCTGGTGCAGTGCAGCGTGCGGCACGGGAAGGGGATATTGCGCGACGGTAGGAGTTAGGAGTTAGGAGTTAGGAGTTAGGAGTTAGGAGTTAGGAGTTAGGA
>CAYMZW010000718.1:0-2981 GCA_964395005.1 uncultured Rivularia sp. | reverse complement strand
TTTAGAAAGGCGATCGCGCAAGATATATAAAGGTTATTTCAATTTTGTTATTACGGTCTTCGTTAGTCAAGCTGGTAGAGGTACGTTGTTCGGTATACCAGGAACTTGGCGACTATAAGTCGCACGCCATTTGCTCATGGGGGAAACCCCCAAGACCGCAATGGCTTAGCTACACAAGCAAAACCCGGCGACCTGGGTTAAAAAAATATTAGTCCACGGAGGTGGACTTCGCCTATGTAGTAGCGGTTTTAACCGCCGGATACTTTTAAAACATCCTCTTATTAAATCATCCTTCAAAATATATGTATCACTTATTTCTACATCTCAACTCCCAAACAAATTATCTCTCCTTATCTCTTCGCTATGGCTCTAGAAGGATTCTTTCAAATTAATAATCCTTAAGTGAAGCGAAGCAGTATCAATCGCAAATGAGTATGGCTCTAGAAGGATTCTTTCAAATTAATAATCCCCCGACGCTAAACAAGTTATGACTTTAAATACATTTTTCACCGGAGCAGTTATCGCAAGCCTTACTGTAATTGCAACCGTAGCTGTAATTTGGTTCACACTAATTATCAAACAACCGAAATTATACGTTCCCGTAAGCTGGTTATTAACTGTTCCGACAATCTGAATAGTACTTGTAATGTCACATACAGCGGTTTGCAAGTAGATGAGGTACAAGAAAAAATTATAAAAATCTTGTGGGATGGGCATCCCTGCCCGTCCGAATTTACTTCACCAACATGAAATATGCTGTATATACGGATTAGAAGCCACTGCTGGTTTTGTAACGGCTCCTGTTTACTTTATCCTGGAAACATTATTTATAGGTTTCCATCTCGAAATAGAAGCTCAACCTGTATTAAATATTACTTCAATAATTACAATCGAATTTATTTTAATATTCCTATCTCAAGTTTTACCATTTGTACCGTTATCGGAATAGATAAATGATTACATTAAGTAATATTGCTTTAACCTTTATCAAACAACATATAATTTGAGAAAATAAGATTTACGATTACAGCATCTATATATCTTATGTCAGACAACTATACCGCACAAAGATTATTACAAAAATTACCAAAGCTGAGCGACGATGAATTGAAATGGGATTACTTAAATGATATTCAATTTACTCCGACATTTGGAATTGTAATGGGGCTATTGGATGATTTTGATTTAGCTTTACGTGTAATAAAGTTGGCTTTAGATATAGATTGGAATCTTGGTGCTTTTTTAGCTGGGAGAGTTAAGGAAGAGTGGCAGGAAGAAACTGTTAGTTTAATTGATAATTTAGATATTCCACCATTAATAGAAATACGTCTTTTAAATCAAACGCAATCGGAAGCAGCAATTCCGAGATTGATAAAATTTCTGGAAAACAAAGATAGTAATGTACGGGATAACGCTATATATAGTTTAGGACAATTCAACTCCGATACCGCAGTTAATCAATTAATACCTTTACTCAAAGATGAAAACTCTTTTTTACGTTTAACTACAGCCAGTGCATTAATAGATTCGAGAAGCGATTTGGCAATTCCTGTATTACTATCCCTGCTCGAATCGGAAGATTATGGAGTACCTAGAAATGCTGCAAGTATTTTGAAAGAAATAAAATCCGATCGGATTATTCCTAGATTAAAAAAGCTTTTGAAAAATAAAGATTATCAAGTACGTTCTATTGCGGTATCTTTATTAGGGGAAATGGAATGTTCGCAAGTAGTTCCTGAATTAATTAAAATTATCGATTTGGGTGAAGAAGAATATGAAGATGTAAGAGAAGAAGCCGTTATTGCTTTGGGTAAAATTAATACAGAACCAGCTATTGATAAATTAATTGAACTCAGCCAAGATCCAGATTGTGATATTTCATTTCGGGTTATATACACTTTAAGAAAAATCAAACCGGAAGCGGTAGTTCCTCAATTCATTGAACTTCTTAAAGATGAAGATATGGATGTACACAATCATGCTATAAGTATCCTTGAAGAAATTCAAACCGAAGCTGCAATTCCTCTATTAACCAAACTTCTTAAATCTAAAAGGAATCAAGTGTGTGCTGGAGGAATAAAGCTTTTAGGAAAAATAAAACATGAGAAAAGTATTCCTAAAATAATTAAATTTTTAGAGAACAAAGATTCATATGTACGCCAAAGTGTGGCAGAAGCTTTAGGAAATTTTGAATCGGAAACTGCTATTTCTACTTTATTATCTCTTTTAGAAGATGAAAATAAATGGTTACGTCAGAAAGCCGCTATTTCTTTAGTAGAAACTCAACCAGATAAAGCTATTCCGATATTAAGATCCTTGCTAAAAGATGATAATACTTTGATGCGTGAGGAAACCGCAGAATTTGTGGGAAATATAAAATTAGAAGCTGCCATTCCCGAATTGATAATGTTACTCAAAGATGAAGATTTTGATGTACGTTATCAAGCTGCTGAATCCCTGGGAAATTTACAAGCAGAAGCAGTAGTTCCCGAATTAATACTCCTTCTTAAAGATAAATGTGAATCCATAGTTCAGATTGCAGCAGAAGCTTTGAGTGAAATAAAATCAGAAAAAGCAATTCCAGGATTAATAAAACTTTTGAAACACAACGATATGTATGTACGCCGTGCAGCATTGAAAGCTTTAGCTCAAATGAAATCTAAGAAAGCGATGGTTGAATTAATTAAAATTTTGAATAATCGGAAATTTTTACAAATTGAAAATGGCGCTTATTCTTTAGATGTTTTAAATGCATTGAAAAAAAATCAAGAATATCTTGGATATTATCAACCCGCGCAGTAACTGAGATTAATGTTAATTCGCTATAATCCCAGTAAGATTGACTTCAATTCATATCCTCACTCCTCCAACCGAATAATATTAGATTCGGGAACAATCTGCTCTACATAATCCGAGTGAGTTGTAAGTGCGAGTACTTTCCCTGGTAGTATTTAACTCATATTGACTTTAAATGCTTCGGA
>CAYMZW010000717.1:0-2983 GCA_964395005.1 uncultured Rivularia sp. | reverse complement strand
AAATGACCCTAATAAACTAAAACAATAACAAACTGTCAAGATTTCATCAGTAGCTAGAAATATATATTATTGACGTTTTCCGACTTTAGAGGATGTTTTTAAAGTCTAATTTAATACTTAATTTGGCGATTTAAATCGCGGCTACACAGGCAAAACCTGGCGACCTAGGTTTTAAATTACTTAGTCCACGCAGGTGGACTTAGTTTGTGTAGTAGCGGTAATAAAGCGCCGGATACTTTTAAAACATCCTCTTAAGGTAAGAAAATTCGGTAGGCTTTAGCTACATTACCAATTATCCTAATTGAACACTATTTAACAGTAGCTTTTGATGTTCTCGGTTCCCCGGCTCACTCCGGAAAGCCCGCACCTAGAGCGATACAGCACTTTGCAGTTGAATGAGGTACATTCTTCTACTCCCTACTCTCTACTCCCTACTCCCTACTCCCTGCTCCTTCGTAACGATATGTTCTGTAACTATCTGAGCGGTTCCGACGAGTCCCGCCGTACCTTAAAATTAGTTATGTTACCGGATATATTAGCCGATATTTTTAGAAAATTTACGTTTAAAAATTCTGGCGATCAATTATTCCACGATTTTTTATATTTTCTGCTGTATTCAAATCCGTATGTGCCGTATAATCGCATCTGGAACAAAGAAAGTTTTCCTTGCTACGATTTTCTTTATCGTAGACAAATTTAACTTGTATGACGCGGATTGAAATATATAAACAATCACAATTTAATCGAATCGTCGCTTTTTCGATCGAGAATCCATCAGGTATTGATTAGTATTGAATTAAATAAACGGCACCAGCCTAGTTTTGTCAATCTTATCAGTTTGAATTAACAACAATCGATTGAGATTTAATTTTCTTAGTTTTACAATCGTAACTAACTGATTTTTTAATGGTAACTGATTTAAAATTTGATATATTATTAGGTTTTGGATACTTGCCAAGACCACGATCAATTCTTGAATATGCATAATCTAAACGTTGTACATTGTACATTAGCCCGTAACATATCTATCTAAGACTTGAATCTTTTTTTTTGCTGTTTGTTTGGTATTAACTTGTATTGAAATCCTAATTGCATTTTATCTACAATTTTTGCCCGCTATGATAGGTAGAATATTTCCTCATTTATTTGATGAAAACATCCAATCGGGGAAGATTTTTCAAGAAGGGCAATTCTTACGAATCGAAACCAGTTGGCAATGAGCCTTTGAAAGCCGTTCTAACTATTCGCGTTACCAAAGAGCCGAAAAATAAAATTAAAACTGTACCCAATTGGCAAGAAAAAGTACGACAATATATGTTTGATTAAACTAAGGAGTAGACAGCGTTAGCAAGGGCTACGTTTTTCTACTTTCTTGTATAAATAACCGGGTGCTACTAACTTGGACTAGCACTCACCATAAAAACTTTGTGGGTTATCGTAGTACGTTCGTGTCGAGCGTGCGGCGGTTTTATGAGGCAATAGCTGTTTTTGGGCGCTACGAATATATTGCCCTTCGCAACTAATGTGGTGAAGTACTAGTTATGTAAGATATATGGGAAATAAGGCAGTAAAAAAAAATTATGCAAAATCCATTGTTGAAAGATGATCCGCTGTGGTTTAAAGATGCAGTTATCTATGAAGTGCCGGTACGTGCTTTTGCTGATAGCGATGGTGATGGTATAGGCGATTTTGGTGGACTCACTGATAAGTTAGATTATCTCCAGGATTTGGGAGTAACGGCTATTTGGGTGCTACCTTTTTTCCCTTCTCCTTTGCGAGATGATGGCTACGATATCGCCGATTATCATAGCGTTAATCCGATATACGGTAATTTGGAAGATTTCCAGAATTGCTTGAATGCTGCCCATCAAAGAGGTATTCGAGTAATTATTGAGTTGATTGTCAACCATACTTCCGACCAGCATCCTTGGTTCCAAAAGGCACGTAAGGCACCCCCTGGCAGTCCGGAACGAGATTTTTATGTTTGGAGCGATACTCCAGAAAAGTATCAAGAAGCAAGAATTATCTTTAAAGATTTTGAAACTTCTAACTGGACTTGGGACCCCGTAGCAAAAGCTTATTATTGGCACCGCTTTTATTCTCACCAGCCGGATTTAAATTTTGAAAATCCTCAAATGCAGCAAGCGCTGTTTGATGTGGTGGATTTTTGGTTGGAGATGGGCGTTGATGGGTTGCGCTTAGATGCCGTACCGTATTTATACGAGCGCGAAGGAACCAACTGCGAAAACCTTGAGGAAACTCACGCTTTTCTCAAGAAGGTACGCAAGCACATGGACGAAAAGTTCCCCAATCGGATGATGCTGGCTGAAGCAAACCAGTGGCCCGAAGATGCTGTAGAGTATTACAGCGGTGGGGATGAATGTCACATGAATTTCCATTTCCCATTAATGCCGCGTTTATTTATGGGACTGCAAATGGAAGATAGTTTCCCGATTATCGATATTTTGCAGCAAACGCCGCCGATTCCTGGTAACTGTCAGTGGGCGTTATTTCTACGAAATCACGATGAATTGACTTTGGAAATGGTGAGCGATGAAGACAGAGACTATATGTATCGCGTCTACGCTCAAGATCAGCAAGCAAGATTAAATTTGGGTATTCGTCGCCGTTTGGCTCCTTTGATGGGTAGTAACAGACGACGCATAGAAGTTATGAATGCTTTGCTGATGTCTTTACCCGGAACCCCAGTGCTGTACTACGGCGATGAAATCGGAATGGGGGACAATATTTATTTGGGAGACAGAAACGGTGTAAGAACTCCGATGCAGTGGAGCGCCGATCGCAATGGTGGTTTTAGTCGTTGCAATCCCCACAAACTTTATGCTCCGGTAATTATCGACCCAGAATATCATTTTGAAGCAGTCAACGTAGAAGCTCAGCGAGAAAACCGCAACTCGCTATGGTGGTGGATGAAACGTTTGATCGCAACTCGCGGACGCTTTCAGGCTTTTGGTAGAGGTAC
>CAYMZW010000716.1:0-2984 GCA_964395005.1 uncultured Rivularia sp. | reverse complement strand
GTTGACGACTGTTGTACATGATTGTCTACCAAATTGACAGCAAAGTCAAGCTCTTCATTTTCCATATCTGTTTCTAAATCCAAAGAAAACGCAAGAGCTTGCTTTATTTCAATCATTGCTTCTGGAGGTAAATCGCCTAATTTACGCTCAAGTCTTGCTCTTGGAACAGAACCTATACCTTGTACATTAGCGACAGATCCTTGTGTTAAAAATCTAACTAATGGCAATTCAACTTCGTAAAGGCTTCCTCTATTTTGAGTCGTCACTGGAACATAAATTACCAATGCTCGTGGTGGGTTTGAATCGTAGCGAGACACAATTATTACAGGACGCATTTTCGCTGCTAATCCCAAATCAACAGGTTTCGGGTTCATCTAAAATATCCAAAACTTCTTGCTCAACAGTTCGCGATCGCGAAATATCTAATGCATCACAATCAGCTAATTCAATGATTTCTTTAATGGATTGTCGCACTTGCTGGGCTATATCAGGTTGCCATTGACGTAACTTAACATTTAGTTGTTCTATTAAGGTATCCATATAATTAGTTTGCGACGTTGTTTTATATTTATATTTTAGTCGTAGGTTGAGTTGAGGAACATTACCGTTAATCCAACCTACAAATATAACTAACCTATGAAGGTAGAAGGTAGGTTGGGTTGAGGAACGAAACCCAACATTATGTGAATATTCACCGATCAATTATCTGAAGGCGAATAAAAACTAAATCAAAGAATTTAATTTAAAAGCAAATACTGTGCTTAATTTATAAACTTATTTGGCATTCTCATCAAAATAAAAACTCGGATGTTGGGTTACGACGCTCTTACATTTTTCGTTATCTATATAAATTGCTCGTGCGTCTAACCCAACCTACAATCTCCCCAAGATCGGGCGGGCTGCCTCACCATAAAAATTATGACTCGCCTTTAACTCAAGCTACTATTGACACTTAAGTACAATCTTGTACTCGTAATTAATTAATATTATCAGCAATGTTATCAGCTATGCTTTTCTTATTACTAGATATGCTTTAGTATAAAAAAAACTTTTTCACTGAAATTATAAACTTAGTTTCTTAGAAATTATTCTCATCTATAATAAACAAATTTATCAATTTGTGATGTTTGTTGATTAATTATGCTGAATTTGATACCTGAATTTATACTTGAATTCTTACGAGAACCTAGCTGGGAATTTGTTTTTGGTATAGCTAGTTTGGTGATTACAGTATGGATGATACCTAGAAAGCAGCTTGTATGTAGGCTAGAAAAAGTTCCTCCAACAAATAACACATTTATTGCAACAATACATAGCTCTGGTAATACTCCTATTAAACCGGAGGATTATCAAAGTCCTATCAAATTATCAACAGACACCGCAAAGGTGTCAACACACGAAGTCATAACTACAAAATATTCTCCATATATTTTTTGTCAGGGCAATCAAATAAGAATAGAACGTGTTCTTTTTAATCCTAATGATACTTTAGAGATTAAATTCATGACTGAAAAAGATATTAATCTTAGAGACATTAAATGTGATGCTCATATAGCTAAAATGAACAATGGTGTCAAAGTTTTGTACTCAGAGAAAAATGAAGAAGAATGGGAGAAAAAACAAAAAATTAGAAAAATATTAATTACCCTTGCTTTAATATGCGAATTAATTGCTATCGGATTGATTCTTTGGGTGATTTATGAATAGCTAGTCATCTGTATTCACAAAAATTAGGCTATTTATTTTCAGGCTCATATAACTAAATTTTTAAACTAGCTAATTTTATCGCGATGTTTTCATATCTTAGAAAAACCAAAGTAAAAGTTGCATTCATTGCTACAACTTTATTGATCTGTATTATCTCTAGTACTGTTGCTTTTTCACAAACTCAAACTCAGCTACCAAATAGAATAACAATAGGAGTTAGAACTAATATACCAGTAATTGGTAAATATAATAAAGATACCAAAACCGCAGAAGAAAGTTTTTGCTTAACTTTTGGTCAACAGTTAGAAAGAGAATTATCTAAAAAAAATGTCGCAATAATAGTTGATTTTGATGATGTTGAAAATGAGAGTCAAGGTTTTAAGAATCCCAGATATCAAGGTTTATACAAGGGAATTCATGATATTCAGTGCGGTTCTAACTCAATATCTGCTCGACCTAATATTATATTTTCAAATGTATTTTATAAAACAGGTATTAAACTTATCATCAAAAAAGAGGATTTTAATCAAAACCTGAAGAATTTATCTCGGAATAATAGAATAAATAGAGTGAAACAAGAATTTACAATTGCAGCAGAAGAAAATACGACTACCTATAGGAATTTAAAGAATAAAGATTTTAATGTTCAAAGATATCCAAGTAAAGTTGATGCATTGAATGCCTTGAAAAATCAATCAAGAATGGCATTTGCTAGTGATGCTATTATTCTGCGTTCTTATTTAGAAGAAGGATATCCAGGAGGAATAGATTTTAATGAAAATGACCATATTATTTTTCCTGAAAAATCAAGAGACTATGTCATAGATACTCCAGAAAAATATGGCATTGCAATTTCTGATACGGGTAAAAATAGTAAGTATTCTCAGGAATTAAAAGACGCAATTAATCGGGTTTTAAGGACAACCGCACTTAAACAAGAAAGAGATAAACTACAAAATTATGAAGATGGTGGTAACTTTTCTAAATCATCTCGACCAATAAATCTTGTCTTGATTTTTGCAATTGTGCTTACTGCTGTTGGAATCATACTTACATTCGTTGCATATCTAATTAAATAGTGATATTTTGTAACCTGCTCTGAAGAAGTTATGCGAAAGCGTGTTGCAAAGAGGAATAATAATTTAACAAATGATTCGCTGTGGATTGATGAAAATGCTTTTGAGCTTTTTAAGCAAAGTTACGAATCTTTAGGAGATGATGAAAATTATATTTTAATTGAAACTGATGTTTAAATCATCTCATTAAAACCAAAACGT
>CAYMZW010000715.1:0-2987 GCA_964395005.1 uncultured Rivularia sp. | reverse complement strand
TCGATATAGGGAATTAAACTAAATACGCTAGCGCTTAAAGTTGGATGCATTCCTAGATACTTGGCTGGATAGGAGAGAGCATAAACCAATCGCTCATCTCGAAAAGCATTCCAAAAGTGTTGATAAAGCGTTTCCCAAGGACGAAATCTCAAACCCGTACCAAGTTCGTCGAGACGCATATACCCCAAAATAGAACGAGCGGGTTGACTAAGATAAGGTTCGTAACCCGTGTCATATTTCTTTGTTTCCTGGGCATACCAACTATCGAAAGCTGCGGGTAAATCGCTGCGGAAAGCGGCTAATTGATGTTTTAATTTCTCTAAATCGGTAGTAAGCTCTAATGTCGAATCGTCCCAAAATCGTAATTTAGTATAGGGTTCGAGACGAGTAAAAGTTATATAATCTTGCCGTTTGAGTCCCGCACTAGCAAATAAATCGTCGTAAAGATTGGGTAATTGTAGGATGGTAGGGCCGGTATCAAAAGCGTAATCACCTTCTTGAAAACCGCGCATTCTTCCACCAACGCGATTGCTAGATTCAAATATTTCTACGTTATAACCCTGACCTTTTAGCCGTAATGCTGTAGCTAATCCACCCGGCCCCGCACCTACGATAATGATGTTTTTAGTCACGATGATTCACCTTTTGAAAAACCTCACCCCGTCCTTCGGACACCCCTCTCCTTGTTAAGGAGAGGGGAAACAAGTAAGTTAAATTTATATTTAATAAAATAAATGCATGAGTCAATCATATAATATTTTAGTCACAACTTAGCAATGGATTTACAACTGATAAATTTAATCGGAGCAGCTGCGATCGCAATTTCTGACAGTATTCAAAATGCTGCAAAGGAAGCGACGGGGAATACGCCTTCTTTCCCGGCTGCGCTAGTGATTATCGAGCGCTATCCTAAAATTACAGTAGATTTATTGGGACAATATTTACAGCTTTCTCAATCTGGTACAGCTAGGTTGGTAGAGCGTCTGGTAAATCAAAATTTGGTGGAGCGTCATCAAGGAAATGACCGTCGTTTTGTTCATCTGCAACTTACATCTGATGGAAAAGCGATGGTTGAGAAAATTCAACAGACTAAAATTGAAGCGGTATCAAATTTACTCAAGCCATTGACAACACAAGAGCAGCAACAATTGCTAAGTACTTTATCTAAAATGGCAGAACAATATAGTAATACTGATGTTTTAGAAGAATATATTTGTCGTTTCTGTGATATAAGTGATTGTCCGCTACCAGTTTGTCAGGAAAGATTAGAAGCTTGGAATGAGAAAGGTAATGCTTTCACTTAACAGCTTAATTCTTATAAATAGAATCACTTCGGCTATTTTGGCTAACTCCCTGGATCAATTTTTAGATGATTAAGTTATTCAAATTACAAGTATTTTAGCAAACTTTGTATTGTAGTTTTTGCGCTCTTCAACGAATTCTAATAACATACTCATAAATTTCTAATGTTTGTAATCCATAATTGATTGTAGATTGATTGTGCATCTTGTTACAGATAATGAAATCTAGTACAGTATCGTCCCCTAAGCAAAAGAAAGATATTGCTAAAATTATTGCCACAAATTTTAGTTTTACTTTTCCTTTTGGATGTCTTGACGGATTTTTGAATTCGATAACAGTAATTCTTTTGACGTTATCGATGTGTAGCCTTATATTGGCATTTTATTCGTAATTTAATCGCGTGTTTATCTAATTATGTACCAAGATACTCTGAAAAAAGAAAAATATTTGCTTTGCGAAAATGGCAATAAAAGCATAGCCACGGCGAAAATTTCGATTGTGATTCCTACTCTTAATGAATCAAAAAATATTAAAGCTACCTTGGCTAGTACCCAAGTTAGTACGAATGTAGAAATTATTGTAGTTGATGGTGGTTCTAAAGATAATACAGTTGAGATAGCTGAATCTTTAGGTGTGAAAGTTATCGTAGGCTATCAAAATCGCGCTTGTCAAATGAATGCAGGTGCGAGGAATGCTACAGGTGATATTTTATTATTTCTTCATGCCGATACAGTTTTACCTGCCGATTTTGACACCATGATTCGTATTGCACTGCAACAACCGTCAACAGTAGCAGGTGCCTTTGCTTTGCGAATAAATGCACCACAACTAGGTTTGCGATTGGTTGAATGGGGGGTAAAATTACGTTCAAAATGGTTTAATATGCCTTATGGCGATCAAGCTATTTTTATTCCTAAAGATAAATTTAATGATATTGGCGGCTTTCCAGAATTGCCTATTATGGAAGACTTTGAGCTAATACGTAATTTAAAAAACTTGGGTAAAAAAATTGCTTTTATTCCGGTACCAGTCATCACCTCACCGCGTCGCTGGCTCAGAAAAGGTATTTTGCAAACAACTTTAATAAACCAAATTGTAATAATTGCTTATTTTGTAGGGATTTCACCAGAAAGAATTCGCAGCTGGTATCGTGGGGAAAAACTAATTAAGCATTAATCTGATTCTCAGTTTGATGACTTAAAGTAATTGTTAGTGGATAGTAGTTAGTGATTAGTGGTTGAAAACAGCTTACAACGTTCCTAGTAACAGTCAAAAAATCCTATATAGATGAAAAACCAGTACAAACGCTTTCTTAAACCAATATTGATAGGTTGCTTTATTACAATTTTCATCATTATTGGTCATCATTTTAATTTACAAGGACTTTTTAATAAATCTTTGTTGTGGGTAGATAGTCTTGGTTGGTTAGCACCAATTGCATATATAGTTATTTACAATATTGCAACATTACTATTTATTCCAGGTTCTGTTTTAACTTTAAAAGGTGGCTGTTTGTTTGGTTTTTTTGGTGGTTCAATATATGTATTGATTGCTGCAACTATAGGCGCAACATTTGCATTTTTAGTTGGACGTTATATATCTCGCGATTGGGTATGTCAACAAATAGGTGATAAACCAAAATTTAAAGCAATAGATAAAGCAGTTGCAAAAAATGGATTTAAAAT
>CAYMZW010000714.1:0-2988 GCA_964395005.1 uncultured Rivularia sp. | reverse complement strand
AAGAGCGTCGGTACGAAACCCTTTCATACTTACCACCTTTAAATGACGCTCAAATTGCCCGTCAAATTCAATATGTATTAGATCAAGGATATTTCCCAGCAATTGAATTTAACGAAACTTCTGAACCTACAGAAATGTATTGGACAATGTGGAAGTTACCTTTGTTCAATGCTAGAAGCCCACAAGAGGTATTAGCAGAAGTTCAAGGTTGCCGCTCTCAGTTTCCTAACTGCTACATTCGCGTAGTTGGTTTTGATAACATTAAGCAATGTCAAATTCTTAGCTTCATCGTACACAAGCCTAACCAAAGTGGTGGTTACAGATACTAAGATTTGATCTTTGAAATTTAGGTAAAAGGTAGATTTTCTATCTTTTAGATATTCAATAAATTTTCCCTTCCTGCTAAATGTAGGGAGGGAATTTTGGTTTGTTAATTGAATTTTGACGCGCAGGGATGCCCACCCCACACTCTTATTTGTTATATAGAAAGTTTGTAGGGTGTGTTACGGCACGAATCAATATTAATTAAAAACTACTATTTAAATAATGCCGTAACGCACCATTAATTATCGGTTTGTACTGTATCTAAATGAAAACCGCTAAAAATTGCTTTAAGAACGTAAAGATTAAGTAAATTTACGGCAAACTTAGTTGTGGATTTTACTGAGATTTGGTTGAATTAACTATTATCATCTGTAGGGTGTGTTACGGCACGAATCAATATTAATTAAAAACTACTATTTAAATAATGCCGTAACGCACCATTAATTATCGGTTTGTACTGTATCTAAATGAAAACCGCTAAAAATTGCTTTAAGAACGTAAAGATTAAGTAAATTTACGGCAAACTTAGTTGTGGATTTTACTGAGATTTGGTTGAATTAACTATCATCATCATAAAAATAATAAACAAGAAAATGAAAAATAGATGTAAATATTTATTGGCATTATCTGTAGCTACGATTTCTTTGGGAATAATTAATCCAGCTCAAGCCGCTACTTTATTCAGCACAGAATTAGATTCAAGTTTAGTTCCAGATGTAGATTCTAATGCTACAGGAAATGCAAATTTTATCTTAAACGATGCTAAAGATAAACTAAACTATGAAATTGAAGTTTTAGGGGATATAGCTAATTTAGGAAACGAAAATTCTGGAAATAAAGTCACTAAAGTTCATCTTCATGTAATTGAAGGTAATGAATTTAGGAATGGTGAAATATTTGATGATGGCAAACACGTTTTTAATGTTTATGTGCCTGATGATAACGACTTGCAAATAATCCAACAAGAAAACAAAGTTACCTTCAAAGGTATGTGGGATGCAAACGACTTTGTTCCTGAAAATCCGGGATTGCTCGATAATAGAAAATTAGTAAACCAGTTAGGAAATTTATTTGGTGGCGATTTATTTGTAAATGTTCACACCTCAGAAAACCCTACTGGCGAAATTCGAGGGATAATCAAGTCGGTACCAGAATACAGTAGTTCTTTTGCATTGCTGATTGCTGGAAGTAGTTTTTTAGTATGGAATAAAAAGAAGTTAAAGAAAACTGCAAACTGATTTTTATTGGGTAGAATACACTAGCTAACTACGCCCGCCCTCCGGGCACCCCTCTCCTTCCGCCAGTAGAGAGGAAATTTGTAGTTTGTAGGTTGGGTTAGACACAAAAAATGATTTAATTTACAATGACAAAATTATAAATTATGCCGTAACTCAACATCATGACGGCGAGTAATTAAAACTTCTTTTCAAAATACTACCGATAAGATACTGGATTAAGACACAATCTCAATTTTATTGTTGAAAATTAATATTATAATTGTGCCTAATCCAACCTACAAATTCATGGGATTACCGAAGAAGGGAACAAGAAGAATAAATGTTGCTGATATTAACTATCGATGGAAAGTTTTATCAGATGGTAGTTACTTATGGCTGACTATCGCACGTGAAGAAGATACCGGGCAAAGACTGATTGCTGGTTTTAGTTGTCTTAAGTCTTATATGCGCGATGATAATGGAAATTGGCGTTGTATTGCTCAAAATAGAATAATTAATTCTTCTTTAGTTAGCTCTGTAATTATGACTGGTTTAGAAAAAGGATGGAAATCAATTAAACCGAATACAGGAGTTTTCAATTTATTTGATAATATTAAAGATTTTCCAATTACCGAGCCAAAAAATGTGAATGGTGTTTTACTTCAGGAAATTGCTCATGAGATAGTTTGCGATCTTTTGTTCGATATCAGTATGGATGAAGAATGGCGATCGCGATTGTTTCATGCTCCTATGGAAAAACGTTTCGATATTCCTTTAGAAAATGAATATGATTTAAAATTCGCAGCTTTTAATTATGATTGGATATCCAATAGTAAATTTTGGGTAATCGCTATTGAGTCACAAGATTTCCCAGCAATTGTCGAATATACATACAATGGTGATTGTTAAAATAGTTTGTAGGTTGGGTTACACACCAGCAGTCAATTTGATAAGAAAACGAAAAATCTATTAATCGTGTCGTAACCCAACATCACGACTGGGGGCAATTAAAAATTATCTCAAACAAGAATATAAAATATAGCGAATTTGAATTGACTAAAAAACTATTACCTCACCCCGCCCTCTGGGCACCCCTCTCCTTCCGCCAGTAGAGGGGAAGTTTGTAGGGTGTGTTACGGCACGAATAATATTGATTAAATACTACTCTTTAAATAATGCCGTAACGCACCACTAACTGTCGAATCCAACATCATAACTGCGAGTAATTAAAAATTATCTTTAAAATACCACCGATAAAATGTTGGGTTACGGCACAATATCAATGGTATTAAAAACCAATATATAAGTAGGTGAACAAAATTATTTACTCTTATTAAAAGATAATAAAATTAACCCTAACCCTTGCGATTGCTTCGTTTCACTCCGTTCCACTCGCAATGACATTGTGTAATTAATTATGTTTAACTACTTAAGTGTGCCGTGAAGC
>CAYMZW010000713.1:0-2990 GCA_964395005.1 uncultured Rivularia sp. | reverse complement strand
GTCAACAAGACGGAATGGTAGGAATCGGTTGCGGAGCGCGTTCGTACACCGATGATTTGCATTATTCCAACGAATACGCAGTTGGAGGAAAGGGAATCCGCGAGATTTTGCAAGGGTATATTAAAACACCGGAAGATTCCTTTGATTTTGTTAATTACGGTTTTGAGTTAGATGCTGAAGAAAAGCGCAGGAGATACATTTTATTGTCATTGCTTTCTCATGAAGGTTTGAATTTTAGTAAATATCAAACGCGATTTAATACAAAAGCTATTGAGGATTTCCCTGAGTTGTGGGAACTATTTGATTTGAAATTGGCAATTGAGGATAAGGAAATATTGCAGTTAACCCAGCTTGGTGTGGAATATTCCGACGCAGTTGGGGAATGGTTGTTTTCTGCGAAGGTGCGGGATTTGATGCAGAGATATGAGTTGAGGTAGGAAACTAATATTAAGCGTAGTTAAACGGTTGCTATTTAGACATCAAGTACCTACGTAATCAGGGAACTCTAATTTATAGGATTCCTTTGTTTCACTTAATTTTACTCTTAATACAAATAAAAGCTGATTAAACTTACGTAACATAATAATATTTTTGCTTTAGGGCGTTTTGATGTAATGCATTATTTAATCCCCCATATTTTAATAGACTTATCTACACCTCTACCTGCACTAATAAATTTTTGTTCATCTGAGGTAAGTAAAATAGAAGAAACGCCATTTAAAGACTCGTCGATAATTTTAATTAATTTACCGCTATTTAAATCCCATATCTTAATTTGACCACCAAGACAACCACTGATTATAGTTTGATTATCATTACAGATAATAAGCGATGTAATATCACCTCTATTTCCTTCTAATGTTTGAAGCAACTTACCATTATTCAAATCCCAAACTTTTATTTTCGTGGCTATTCCACCAGCTATAATCTGATTATCTAAGCTCAAAGCAACTGAATAAACCCACTTTAAATTATCCTCAAATGTTTTGATAATATTTCCATTATTTACATCCCATACTCTAATTATTTTATCTCTTCCACCACTGACTAAAATTTTGGCATCAGAACTAAGAGCAATTGAATTAACGCCCCACGGATGTGCTTGATCTAAATGATGAATAAGATTTCCATTTCTTGCATCCCATATATTAATAGTGTTACCACCAGCACTAATAAAAAAAGTACCATCAGGGCTTACTATTAATGAATGAATAGGAAAACGATGTTCTCCATGAAAACTATTAAGTAAATCGCCTGTGTTTAAATCCCATATGAAAATATCTCCATCCATACTACTAATAACAGTTTTATTTTTGATATTTAAAGCTACTGAATGATGCCTTTCATACGCCGAACTTCCCTTAATTGTTAGTATTTCTTTTCCAGAATGTAAATTCCATACTTTAAGCGTTTTATCAGTTCCATTGCTGGCAAGAATATCACCACCTGGACTCACAGAAATTGATATAATACCTCCTAAATTTCCCTTAAGAGTTTTGAGGCATTCAAAATACTTGTAAGGACTATACTCTTTTAATGCTATTCTTACTGTACTCTCCGTTTGTTTTCTTAAAATAAAATAAGCAGCTTTCTGTATCTCTATAGATTCGTTCTTCAAAGCTTGAACAAGTAGTTCTAAACCTGGACTTCCATATTTTAAAGCATCAGAAAGAGCTGCTTGTTGCACCTCTAAAATTCCGCTGGCTAATCGATTCCTAACTCCATCAAGCCCTCCTAAAACCGCACTATTAACAGGAGGAGGAGCTTGACCCCCAAGAACAGCATCGTATTCCCTTGGTGTATTTAGATTATTCGTCATTATTTTATCAATATGATTTCATGTACTAACTTAAAAAATAAGATTTTACTTCTTTATCTATTTTTTTAAACTAATAATGGTAAACGATTAAGCCAATCTTTAAACCATTCATCTGTTTGTGCTTTTGATGAAAAACGTTCAAAATCTGTATCTTCCAATTCGCCAAGCCAATTCTCAATAGCAGCAGATATGTTACAACTACTACCATATTGCCTAGCAACTTGTTGAAGTTTAATTACTGAATCACGAGATAATCTCTGAGCTATGGCTGTATTAGCTATTCCGATTACAGATTCACGATTCATAAGATTGTTCCTTTGTTAAGTAATAGTCATTAGGATTATACTTACTTTTACTTATGTTTTTACCTAAAATTTTTACATTAAGCGTTCTTATTTAAGATAGACTAATAAGCTTGTATGAACTTCAGTATATTTACTAACCGTTGACATTTTGTTAAATTTACTTTTTTGCGATCAAGATACTTAATTTACTCAAGCTTGGTTTACAACTGAAATACATTTATCAAAAACAAATTTTATATCAAAAATGCACCTAAAAATCCTCTACCGAGGCTCCCTCATCAGCTGTAACTACGGTTGCGAATATTGTCCTTTCGCGAAACGTCAACAATCAGCAGCAGAATCAAACATTGACAAACAACAATTACAACGTTTCGTAGATTGGATTTCTCAACATCCCCAGCATCAATTTTCGATTTTATTTACTCCTTGGGGTGAAGCTCTCATCCACAAGCACTATCAACAAGCTTTGGTTAAGTTAACCCAAATGTCTCACGTTAACAAAGTCGCTATTCAAACCAATCTTTCCTGTAATTTGGATTGGGTGGAAGATTGCAACAAGGAAAGTTTAGCGTTATGGGCTACTTTTCATCCAGAATGGGTATCCCGTCAAACTTATGTTTCCCAATGTCTGGAATTAGATAAACGTAAAGTTCGTTTTAGTGCTGGTGTAGTCGGTTTTCCCCAGTACAAAAACGAAATTGCTGCTTTACGTCAGGAGTTACCGTCACACGTTTATCTGTGGATTAATGCCGTCAAAAAAGAACTTCCCAACTTATCACCAGAAGACAGAAACTTTTTCTCCTCTATCGACCCACTTTATCACCTCAACACCCATCATTATCCCAGCCTCGGACGCTCCTGTCGCG
>CAYMZW010000712.1:0-2999 GCA_964395005.1 uncultured Rivularia sp. | reverse complement strand
TTTGACGTTAGCGCATAAAGTTCGTAGGTTGGGTGAAGCATTAGCGCAACCCAACCGAACAGCACCATTCTCAATAACCCTTATGCTGAGCCTTCAAAACCTTGCTCCCAGGTTGAACCTGGGAGCAAGATCAAAATTCAATTAATTTTTCATTACCAATGCCCAATGCCCAATGCCCAATCCCCCATCCCCAATTAAAGTTTTTGCAACAATTCCTGAGTTAATTGATTAAAAGCTTTTGAACCACCAGATTGGGGACTATTCAACACCACCGGCATAAAACTATCAACAGCTTTAGCAACATTTACATCAACAGGAATTTGGGTTTGACAGATTTTTTCAGCACCATAATCTTGATAAACGCGGTTAATTACTTGCTTATAATATCTCCCAGTTAACATATTACTATTAGACATAGTAAACACGATTCCCAACATAGAAATATTTATATTTGCCTCATTTTCGTGACTTTCTTTTAACTGAGCAATACGTCTTTCTAATAACTGAATACCCACCACAGATAAAGGTTCTGGCTTAGCAGGAAGAACGTAAAAATCACTAGTAGCTAAAGCACTGCGAGTTAAAAGATTGTAGCCCGGAGCGCAATCGAGAATAATAAAATCATATTCATTGCGTACAGGTTCTAAAATCTTTCCTAATAACACCCTTTCAAAACGATTCCAAATTGCTTCAAAATTATTTTCACCAAGACTTACTGCTTGTTGGTGCAGCATTTGTGAAATAATGAATTCATCGTATAAATCGATATCTCCTGGTAATAAATCAAGTCCGGAAAGATTATATAGTGAAGGTTGAATAATCTCCTTAATTGATAACTTTTCCTTGTTTGATGACTTAACAATATCATCAATTAAATACCTTAAAGTGCGTCTTTTTTTTCTTAACTTAGCAAACTCAATCGGCGACATCAAACTTAGAGTAGCGCTGATTTGAGTATCCAAATCCAACACCAGCACCCGCTTACCGTGATTTTTCGCCAAACAAGTCGCCAAATTAACGGTAAGAGTCGTTTTCCCCACCCCACCCTTCATATTTGCAGTAGAAATTACATATCCCATTCTTTAACTCCTCTTTTTCTGTAAACGTATCTATAAGAATAAATTCGATCTTAGATTTTGAATTATGATTTTATTATTTAAAGCAGTCAGATTATACCTGTGAGTAGATTTTTGGTAAAGCGAATTAACGTATTTCTTTAAATAGCAGTCAAATTCATTGATTAGGAAGCAAAAGTTCGTAGTAGGCGATTTATCGCTTCGGGGGCTAAAGCCCTTACTACAAACTATTAAATAAAGGTTCGTAGTAAGCGATTTATCGCTGTGGGGGCTAAAGCCCTTACTACAAACTATTAAATAAAGGTTCGTAGTAAGCGATTTATCGCTGTGGGGGCTAAAGCCCTTACTACAAACCTCCTACAAATTAATATTTTTGGCATACAAACTCTGCAAACGATGCAATTTTGCACCCACTTGGTATAGCAAATCACCTTTACCTAATAAATAAGCAGCAGCGTTTTGTTTACCACCCAAAACGATTGCCGAATCGGCTTCGCTGGCAGTACGTAAAGCAACTCTTCCCGGTAAATTAGAACGAATTATCGGTGTAACTACCTTAGCTTCCGGGCGTTGAGTAGCAATTATTAAATGAATTCCGGCTGCCCGTGCCATTGCACCTAAACGTTTTATACTTTGCTCCAAAGCACTTTTATATTCCTTCTCAGCCATAAAATCGGCGTATTCATCAAAAATGCAGACAATGCGAGGTAAAGGTTTGTCAGAGCGTTGATTATAACTACCCAAATCAGCACACTCGGTTTTTTCAAATTGCTGATAGCGATATTCCATTTCCGAAACCAACTTATCCATCAATTCGATGGCATCTTCACTGTCTTTAACTATTTGTGAATACAGCCAAGGCATTTTTTCAAACTCGGGGAAAGTAACCCGTTTGGGATCTACCAAAGCAATTTTTAACTGTTGCGGAGAATAGCGTTTTAGTAAACTAAGAAGTTGCGATCGCAAAAATTCGCTTTTACCGCTTCCAGTGGTGCCGCCGACTAAAAAGTGGCAGGTGTTGGGATCTGATAAATCGGCTTCTACTAATTTTCCTTCTAAATTTACGCCAATAGCAATTTTTACTGAAGCAGTTATTTGTGATTTTTGCGGCTGGAGATAATCATCAAACAAAGCCGCTTTTCTATTAGGATTAGGTAAATCAACGCTAAGATATCCCGCTTGCGGAGCAATTAATGGCGGATTTTCCAAACCCATCTGTATCTGTAAATCCTCGTAGAGCTTTTGAATCGAGTTAAACTTTACACCCAACTGCGGCTTTAATTTCACCCTTATAAAACTAGGAGCAACAACAGCCTCAATAAAATCAACCTTAATGCCAAAAGATTCCAAAGTTGTCACCAACTCTTCACCAATCGCATCAGCATTAACTTTCTTAAGCCCCCCTTTTTGAAGGGGGGTTGGGGGGATCTCAATTGAATTACTTACTTCTTCTACTCCCCGCTCCCTACTCCCTACTCCCTCACCAAAATAACTTTCACACTTTTCCTGCTGCGGACAAATTTCACATAAATAAGGCTGAGTTGTAGCTGGCGGGGAATTCGGCTGAAACTGTTCCCAACTTAACCATTGCTGCATCTGCTCTAACTTGTAGGGAATTAACTTATTAACAGTATCTTCTAATTCTTCCCAAGGATAATAATATTCCTTAAACTCCGGTAAAACACAATAAACAGCCGAATCTACAGGCACTTGCTGCTTTTGTTGCAACATATAACCATACAGAGAAACTTGAGCTAATTGTGCAGATGCATCTAATGGTTGATAAGTTTTAAACTCAATTACACACAAACGCTTGCGTTGCCAATTGTATATCAAACAGTCAAATTCTCCCCTAACTTGTTGTTGGGTTCCATTTGGTAAATTGAAATAATGTTCTAATTTGCGCTCTTCTGAAATAAAAGT
>CAYMZW010000711.1:0-3003 GCA_964395005.1 uncultured Rivularia sp. | reverse complement strand
TGACCAAACTAGAATTCGTGTTGAACAATATTCTAAAACTGGTAAGAAACAATGGGTATTGCGCGAATATGATGAAGAAGATGAAAATATTACTTTTAATAGTATACCTTTTGAGATTTCGTTGGAAGATTTGTATAACAGAGTGAAGTTTGAAGTGGTTGATTCTGACAGTGATGGGAAATAAGTTGAATTTTTCAGTAGATTTATTGATATCTTTAAATGATAATATTTATAGCCATAATAAACAATATATTTAGATGCAAAAATATTTAAATAATAAGTGGACTGTAATAGATTTGTTCTCAGGTGCGGGAGGAATGAGTTATGGGTTCCACGCTCATCCAGATTTTGAAGTAGTGGCTGCTGTAGATGCTCAAATCGCGAAACCAAGTAGTAGCAAAGGTTCTTTGAAGTGTAATCTGAGCTATCAAGAAAATATTGGTATAGAACCTATAAATGCTGATTTGAGATTATTAGAGCCAAAGGTTTTAAGAAATATTATAGCTTCGGATTTGGCTAACAAAACGCCAACTATTTTAATTGCTTGTCCCCCATGTACGGGCTTTTCTAGAACTTTGCCAAACAATCATTTATTAGATGATGCTCGTAATTCACTTGTGACTCGTTGCGGTTTGTTCGTAGAGGAATTTAAGCCTAAAATCTTTTTGATGGAAAATGCCAGAGAACTAATAGTTGGAAAGTTTTGTCACCATTACAAAAAACTTCAAGAAAAACTTGTTCAACTAGGATATAAAGTTCACGCTGAAGTTCATTTACTTAATAAATTTGGACTTCCGCAACGTAGAGAAAGAGCATTTATTATTGCAGTTCAGAAAGATTTACAGTTAAGAACTTTAGATGAATTATGGGATGGTTTTACAGTTAATTTAGAAGCTACTCATGTTAGAAGAGCTATTTCCAATTTACCACCTGTAGATGCGGGAAAAGCTCATCGAGATGATGCTTTACATTTTGCACCTAATTTCTCTTCTGAGACGAATTTAAGACGATTGCAGTTAATTCCTAAAAATGGAGGCTCTTGGAGAGATATTAAAGACTATCCAGAAGCAAAAGAAGTTTTAACTCCTGCAATGCTACGCTATATTGCTCAAGGTAAATTTGGCTCGCATCCGGATGTCTATGGACGTTTATGCTGGGATAAACCTGCTGTAACTATTAAAAGAGAATGTTCTCATATTGGTAACGGACGTTACGCTCATCCCGAACAAAATCGTCTTTGTACAATTAGAGAAATGTCTATTCTTCAAGGATTTCCTAAAGATTATAAATTTATTGCTCCTGGTATCTCAAATATTTACAGACAAATAGGAGATGCTGTTCCTCCACTTATTTCTTATCAGTTAGCAAAACTTTGTGAATGGATTTTGAATAATGACAAACCATCAATTGATTCAATTATTCTTCCGAATACCCATTTAATATCCGAAGATATTGAAACGTTATCGAAGAAAAATGATTATTTTCAACTATCTTTATTTAATCCTGTTCTTCAATAAAAATTGGAATAATCCACGATGCATGATAAAGGCACAAATCTATATCTAAGCCTAAAACTGTAACTTTTTCAACGCTGCCATCTAAGCTTAAAGTAAATGCTTTATTTTTACCGATGTATACAGAAGCTCGACAGCTACCGTTTGCAGTTTTTGTTGTAAAATCATTTGCAGTCAAATTTCTAATTTCAAGTAGTAGGCTGTGGGGAATTTCTATTAGTTCATATTTGATTTGAGATTCAGATACACTATATGCTCTCAAAATCAATATTCGTTGGTATTGTAGTAGATGACTTACAACACGATTCCCGACACCATTTGCAAAATCTTCACGAGTACTGCAATCTCGAATCCATCGAGCTTCCATTAGTTTTGAAATTGTAATTCTTTTTCGATTAATTCGTGCTGAAGCTTCTGTTTTAAGAGAAAAATTGATTCCGTCTACTACAACATCTGTACCTGGATTCGTTGAACTAGAAATTACTTGTGCTGATTTACCTGTTGCAGTTGATGCATTTACAAAGGCATATTCAAATGCTTTTTTACCAAATTTATCTGTATGAGTAGCATGATGAATTAAAAGACGATTAGAGAAGTTTGTCGCAAATTCAGAAGATATGATATCGCTATTTTTATTAACATACTCTTCAATTTCCACTGTCATAGCTCTAGCCATTTCAAGAAGAAGAGCTATTTGAGTAGGTTTTAAATTACTAACTATTCGATATAGCTGTAGTTGAATATCATCCATTTTGTTTGGTAAATATCAGTCTTCAGATTATATGTTTATGACATAATTAACTATCCCCCACCACCAACGCTACAATCACAATGGTGTAATCAAACTGCTTCCAACCCACCATGACAACCAACTCCTCACAACAACTTCCTCAACTTCTCGCTCCTGCTGGTAATTGGGAATGCGCCAAAGCTGCTGTAGAAAATGGTGCTGATGCAATTTACTTCGGCTTGGATAAATTCAACGCGAGAATGCGTGCGGAAAATTTCACGGAAGCTGATTTACCGGAGTTAATGCAGTTTCTTCACCTCCGAGGAGTTAAAGGGTACGTCACATTAAATACTTTAGTTTTCCCCCAAGAATTAAAACAAGCACAGCGCTACATAAAATCAATTATTGCTGCTGGAGTTGATGCAGTTATCGTTCAAGATGTGGGAATTTGTCGTTTGATTCGCCACATTTCACCGGATTTTCCCATTCATACTTCTACACAGATGACGGTGACTAGTGCTGCTGGGGTAGAGTTTGCCAAAGAGCTTGGTTGTGATTTGGTGGTGTTGGCGCGGGAATGTTCAATTAAGGAAATTAATAAGATACAGCAGCAGACAAAAGAAAGTTCCTTACCCTTGGAAGTTTTTGTTCACGGTGCTTTGTGCGTTGCTTATTCCGGACAATGTTTAACATCGGAAGCTTTGGGAGGGCGTTCGGCTAACCGTGGTGAATGTGCCCAAGCTTGCAGGATGACCTACG
>CAYMZW010000710.1:0-3004 GCA_964395005.1 uncultured Rivularia sp. | reverse complement strand
AAAAGGTACCCAAAAGGGTACTTCGCATCAAAAGCAATTTTTATAAAATTAATATACCAGCAACCATCTATTTTTCATCTTATACGAATTTGAAGCTACAACTTTGGAATAAAAATCCAAAATCTAATTACTGAGAAATACTAATTTATTTACAGAATAATTATTATGCAGAAAGGAAATCTCGGCTTTATTTTAAAGATGGCTCAAACGATAAATCCTCAGATTTATCCAGGGCGAGAATTATGTATAAATTTAGAAGAATTACGTCAACTTCCCGAAGGTACTTTAGGTAGAGAATTAGCCCGTTTTTTCGACACAAATGGCTTTGAGCCGCTGAATTCCGGGGATTGGATACAGCGAACTCATGATGTTTGGCACGTTATAACCGGGCTTTCTCCATCCAAAGACGATGAATTTATATTGCAAGCTTTTACTCGTTCCCAAGTTTTTCGTCCTTCTAGTGCTTTACTTGTATTAGCTGGTTTACTAACACATAAATGTAATCTACAAGAGATTATTAAAGTTATCAAAACCGGCAAAATGGCGAACAAATTAGTTGATTGGGATATTGAATCCGATTGGGCTACTCCTTTAAGTGAAGTCAGACAAAAATTAGGCGTTATACCTGTAAATAGTTAGGAGTTAAGAGTTAGGAGTTAGGAGTTAGGAGTTTTAAGTTTTGAGTTTTAAGTTTTGAGTTATGCACAAGTACATGGCGATCGCTCAACTAAAAATATACTTATCTGGATATAGATTCTCTCTTCTACAAAAGTATAAATTTCTAACTGATAACTGATAACTGTTAACTGTTAACTGTTAACTGATAATTGTTGCTTTGCATAAATGTTTTTTAGATGTTTCTTGACTGTATTGATAGTAATATAAAGTTCTTCAGCAATTTCAAGGTAAGAATAATTAGCTCGACGCAACTGCCATACTTGAGCTTCCCTTTCAGTTAAAGCGTATTTTTTGGCTTCTGAAATTGCTATGCTTTGATTGGTTTGATTGCGATCTTCTAAGGTAACTATTACGTAATCATTGTTGCTTTCGTTTGCTTCTAACCATCGAGCGCGAACGCGAATTTTTGCTTCGGATTGCGTGTTTATTTCTGATTCAATAGATATGTTTTGATTGGGAAAGAGTTGGCGGCTTTCGTTTAAAGATTGACAAATACGTCGAATTTCTTTGTGTATTTTTCCTTGACAAATAAAGCGTGCGCGTTCATTAGCATGAACTAATTCTCCTTGAGTCGTCAATATAAAAATACCGTCTACAAAGCTTTCAATTACAGCTTGCATTAAATGAAGTTTGGATACAGGCTGTATTTTTTCAGATTTATTTTCAGATTTAGTTTTTTTGCTGTAAAATATATTTCTATTGGTAGATGTGGTAGATGCAATTTTTTGATTCTGCTCTAGAAGTGAAACATTCATTGTTAATCTCCTTTGAAATAATAAAAAAATATTCTTCGATCAAGCTGATAGCAGCATTGTTATAAATTTGATTCTGCATTTGCAATGATTGAGCAGCAACCACAAACAAAGTATTGAATTAAGTGAAGATACAGTGAATAATACAGAATTTCCCTGAAGTAAGGTGAAGTTTTTCTTAAATTAAGCAAGATACTACAGTCAATCGATTCATAATGACTGTATTGTTACTTTGCATATGAGAAAAATTTACTAGGGAATTCTGCGGTGAAGGATTTAGTCAGTATTGATGAGTTTTTTGATGTAGAACATCGGCGCAGGTACGTTGCTCTTTTGAAAGGAAGAGTCGGTTTAACGCGCCGTCGGGCTGAATGTTTTGTAAAGTTATGGGCGTATTTATTACTCAAACAGTATTCTGAGTTGGGAATTGTTAACGAAACTTTGACGGAACTTGATTTACCCGAAGGTTTTGTTGCTTGTACTCACCGAGAAGCCAACGAGCTTTTTTACGCAGAGGAAGACAGAGGTAGCGAACGTGCTGCGGGAATGATGATTGATAAGTTGGTGGCTTTGGGGCTTATCGAAAAGGAATTTGATGGTAACAATATATGTATTCGTATTTGCCCTACATTGACCGATCTTGATAATTCTACACAAGTTGCCGAACCAGTAGAGCTTGTCACCGATAACTTTAATCCCCGTACTGATGCTATACCCGTTGCCACTTTTTTAGCTCGTCAATACGATTGGATGAATAAAAAAACTACCGCTGCACCCCAGAAAATAGCTCGAAAACTGCGTACTTGGGCAAAACAATATTCTAAGGGAATGCGGGTTTTGCGTCGTAGCGATACTCAAGCCCCCGTTGGTGTTTACATTCTTTATCCTGTAGCTTCCGAATCTGAGGAGAACTTTTTTCTACCTCCGAGCAAAAGTTTACATTTAAGTACGGCTTCTGAAATAGATCCTTTTGAAATGGCACAAGCACCAGATGAAGATTCTACTTCTCTTTTTATCCGCAGCTTTCAAATAGATTCTGCCTACCTACAGCACAGCAGCCTATATCAATTATTAGAAGATGCCCGAAAAACTCTCATTAATATGCAAGCGGATTTTCCCAATCTTTGCGATTTGTATACTTTGACGATTAATCCATTTGCTCAAAGCCTAGCATTAACAATGGGTTTTCAGAAAACTGGTCAAGATCCACAGGTATCTCTTTATTGGATGTATATGCCTCTGGATAAGTATTTGACGCTCGACATCGAACAAGCAATATCAAATCTTAAGCTTGATTGAAGCAGCTACTCTCTAATATATGAATTTAATTTATGAGAATTTACTTTTATTTACTAATTGGATGTAAATACTGTACTGCAAGACTTTCGAGAATTAAAACGTTGTTATTTACAGCATTAACTACATTTTTTTTCTTAAAGGGCTTTACAAAGCGAAATATTTGTTCTAGTATAAGTACATAGGTTGAAAGACCTAATTTAAATCATTCATTTGATAGCACTTATCTGAACCATGACAACCACATTACAAAGACGCGAGAGCGCCTCTGCTTGGGA
>CAYMZW010000709.1:0-3018 GCA_964395005.1 uncultured Rivularia sp. | reverse complement strand
TGTGCTAAAGATTTTGATAAAGAATTGAGAAATATTTCATCTTCAGTTGACTCTTGAGTATCTTTGAGATGAAATCTGAAAATAGGAATAAAAAGTTTTTCGTCAATAGTATTGCTCTCTAAATTAATTGCTTCTCGACAAACGCTAATGCATAAGTAGGTTAATAAAGTAAATACCTGACGATATATTCTTGCTTCTGGAGATTGGCTATTTTGAAATATTCTTTCTCTTACTGTCTTCGATATGTAATAAATAGAAATTATGTTTTTATCTTTAAAGTATTCATCATATATTGGCGGAGCTTTGAATTTTGCGTTTGATTCTTTTGCGATTGGATAAAAGACTACTGGTAAAGCTTTAATTCCAGAAGTATCATGCTTCATTTCAAATTGTTGTCGATCGCCATCTGGGAAGTAGCGAACATCTTCAAAACTAAAAGTGACGGATAATGAAGCAAGAGATTGAGGATTAACGTCGGGAGATTTAACATCAATATAGGCTAAAGCTTCTCTAGCATTGGCTTTAGTTTTTGATTGGCTATCCGATTTTAAATCGATGCGGAAAAAACTGCTATTATTCAGAATTTTTGTACTGGTTTTGTGGAGAATTTTTTTATTAATACATAGTTGGGCTGACTTGGAGAAAGAAGCTAAAACATCTTTTTTCTCAAGTAAAGTTTTTAATAAAGTTTTTAAAGTCGCTAGTTTCTGATTAACTCGCCAAGTACTACCATTTGATAGTAATTTTTTTATATTGCATAATACTTCTTTTATTTGTTCCTCAGAAGCACCTGGTTTTAACTTATTTAAAACTTCTTCCTCAAATTTAGGAATAGGATTATAATTTTTATCATCTATATCTCCTGATTCATCAACAGCAAAGATAAAATAATGCTGTTTTTTCAATTCATCTCTAATCGCTTTTATTCCTGAGTAAAACTCCGTGTCTGAACTGAAATTTACAGTTGCTGCTTTAATATTATATTTTTCAGTCAAGGGGCTTTGTAGTTGTAATTCTTTATTTGTTGCAATTTTATATGCAATATCATAAGCAGATATAATTGTATGAGTTATTACTTATGACCTAGAAATTCATCAACCGTAATTTCAGCTTGACGAATCAGGCTTCTGAGTAAACCAGGGGCTAATTCTTTATGATTGGGAACTGATAAAGTAGGTTTTGAATCATGCCAGAGAATCATGTGACTTCCGCTTTGATGGTCAAAAATGTAACCAAACATTTCAAAAATTTTAACAGCTTCCTTGCCTGAAATATTTGATAAACGCCCCATTTAGATTACAACCTCCCCAATAAAAGATTGAGATTCTTTCTTTTGGTAAGGTTTTCCATGTTTCTCTTGGACATAAAGATAACCTTTAATCGCATCTTTGATATTTTCAACCGCTTCATCCAACGTTTTACCTTGACTGACACAACCAGGAAGTTCGGGAACTTCTGCTACATAGCCTTGATATTCTGAATCGAATACGAAAAGAACTTGAAATTTCACTATTAATTAACCTTTCTCGAATAGAAGCGAACGACTAAATTCTATCTATTTCCCAACCTCACGCAAACCAACTCTTTCGCTAACTCAATCGCAGCTTTCATACTCGTAGCGTCGGCAACTCCCTTACCCGCAATATCAAAAGCCGTTCCATGATCGGGAGATGTTCTAATAAAAGGTAAACCAATCGTAGTATTAACCGCTCTATCGAAAGCCATCAACTTTACAGGAATCAAACCTTGATCGTGATAAAGCGCTAAATAACCATCCGCAGCACAAACATTAGAATTACCATACCAAGCTTGTCCCGGTTTCACCCACATCGTATCTGGGGGAATCAAACCTTCTAAAGTTAAATTTGGACGCTTTTTCTTCTCCTCTTCCAACCAATCAATCAACCAATCCGCTTCCTCACGCCCCAATTGTCCCTTTTCTCCACTGTGAGGATTTAAACCGGCGATCGCAATCTTTCCGTTTTGAATTCCAAAATCTTTTTGCAAACATTCCACCAGTAAATCCAACTTCCTACTCATCAATTCCGGTGTGAGCGCTTCTGGAACTTGACATAATGGTATATGTGTGGTAGCAAGCAGAGTCCGCAGAGTCCAATTAGTGTGCGGCGATCGAGCCACAAACAGCATTCCAAATTTATCTACACCTGCTTTCTCTGCTAAAAGCTCCGTTTGCCCCGGATAAACATAACCCGCAGCCTTCCAAGCAGATTTAGCAATTGGCCCAGTAACTATACCATCAAAATCACCATAGAGCGTAGCAGCAATAGCAGCCTCCATATAAGCAAAGCTTGCCGCACCACTCCTATCATTTTCAACCCCGAGAGTAACTCGATCCTTAATATTGCCGTCCAAATCCACATCTAAAATCGACAACTCGGCAGGATTCGCCAAATCTATATTCTTGTTTACCCGCAAACTAGTATAATTTTTTAATAGTAAATCTCGGTTTCCAACTATAGTTAAATCACAATTTTTACTAACCCCCGAATCTGCCAAAGCCTTTAAAATAACTTCAGTTCCAATCCCCGCCGGATCTCCCAAAGTCACCGCCAAACGCGGACGATTGTTCAAACTTGAAAATTGTTTATTACTAGCTAATTGATACATAATACTTAGAAATTAAAAATTGACTGATAACTGCTCACTGCTCACTGCTCACTGATAACTGATTACTTGGTAAACTTAACTTAATTAAACAATTCATAAAGGAGAACGCAAATGGGCGGCGAAATGTTCAACGCAGCTATATTATCTTTCGGCTTAATCTTCGTTGGTTGGGCTATAGGTACTTTATTACTCAAAATTCAAGGTGCAGAGCCAGAATAAAACTAGCTTACAATCCTTGATAAACGCTTCACTTGTTGGCTAGAGACTGCTTCATACAGTCTCTGCCATCTAATAGAACACAAATAACAGATTAAGATTCACTTTTGCTTAAAAAGACAATTCTGATAAAATTGTTTTAATAAAAGTTAACATTTTTTAATCAAACCTGAT
>CAYMZW010000708.1:0-3020 GCA_964395005.1 uncultured Rivularia sp. | reverse complement strand
ATAAAGTTCTTCTATCCGCTCTAATTCCAACTCATTTAAATAATCTACAGTCCAATCGCATTGACGGTGTAGCATATGATACGGATAAGTGTTAGCAACTCCGACTACTTTTATACCTGCTGCTTTGGCTGCTTGAACACCTGCAAGTGTATCTTCAATAGCCAAACATTCGCTTGCTTGCAGATTTAATTCTGGATATTTTTGGTTTAAACGTTCGAGTGCAAGTAAATAACAGTCGGGTTGTGGTTTGGCAGTAGCGATGTCATCTGCTGCAACTATAATTTGAAAAAACTCAGCTAACTCCGCTCGTTTAACAACTAATTCAATTTCCTGGCGAATCGCACCGCTAACTATTGCTAATTTTAAATTGCTCGAACGTATCTTAAATATAAAATCAGTTAAGCCGGGATATAAAGGCAGTTTTTCTAAACTTTCTATTTGCTGAATGTAACTTCGAGCTTTTTTATGCTGTAATGCCGTTAAATATTCTTCCGAAGCAACTCTTCCACGGCTAGCTAATAAATCTCGTAAACAATCCCTGTCGCTACATCCCAAACTGGTTTTCCAATACTCATTCCGTTTGAGTACCAGATTTTCTTCTAGTAAAATTTCTTCTATTAATTGCTGATGAATTGGCTCATCATTAATAATAACGCCATTAAAATCAAATATAACTGCCTTTATCATGCTATCTTGCTACGCTGGGGACGGAAAACCAAAGTTATCATCTAATGTACTATTAGAAGCCGGAGTATAACGCTTAATATTAGTTTGAATAGCTGGATCTTCCGCAGAAATCGGCTTGATACCGCTAGTCAACTGACTAATAAACCATACATCTTCGGTTCGTACCGCTGCAAATCCCGCAGCACCCATCTTCGCATCCGTACTATCAGCAGCGTATTCGTGGATATAGGGTTCCTCGAAAATATTATTTACCCATTCCATTTGACGTAAAGTCTTCTGATTACCATCCAAGATTAAAACTTGTCCGCTGGGTACCAACAACCGAAAACATTCTTGCAAAATTGCTTGAGTAGTGGTAATCGGAGTTTCATGAAACAATAAAGAAGCCGTAACCAAGTCAAACGAAGCATCGGGAAAAAACGTATTTTCAGCATCTCCCTGCTGCCACTCAATGTTTAAACCAGCACTTTCCGACTTGTGGAAACTTCTGAGCAACATATAAGGAGACAAATCCAATCCGATAACTTCTGCATCCGGAAAAGCCTGCTTTAACATAATAGTTGTCGAACCCGTACCGCAACCCAAATCAAGAATACGCCGTGGTTTTACATTTACCCCATCGATCAAAGCTTGACGAATCCAAGTTTCATTCGGCGGTAAAGCATATTGAGTAACCGCATCGTAAGTTACCGCAGCACCCGGATTTAAATATCCTTTATCTATTCCATGAAAATTCTGCGAACTGTAATACGCAGGAATCACAACATCATCTCGTCGGAAGCGATCGCTCTCTTTTTCCCAATCCACACTTTGAGAATACCGTTGCAACTCTTCTTCATCAATAAACAGACGAACTACCGGAGATAAAAAACGTTCCCAAATTGTATCTTCACGAACTGCCATCTGTATAAATCCTTAAGTAGGGAGTAGGTATTAGGGAGTAGGGAGTAGAAAATCAATCTTTAATAACTTTCCTCAATTTCCCTTGGTAAAGCGCTAAACATAAAAGTATTTTATTCATCAAATTTTAATATATTTTTGTCAATTATGTGATTTTTTGTTCCCATACGGGGAAATTGACTTTCTCAAAATATGTACTACAATCGTATTACACATGAAATTTAGTTTGCATCCTAATCATGATGCGCTAAAGCGCTACTACGAACCTCAAATAGTCCGCAGTCGAATATTTTTAAAGTTATTTACAGTTGATTAACAAAGAATCCAAAACAAAAGTATCCGTTGTCAAAATCTAAAATCTAAAATAGAATTATGCCTTATAAAAAGTTAGAAATTCCAGCAGAATCTCCCGTATTATCCTGGGCAAATCACGAATTAAAAGACAATGAAACCCAGATGGCGAAGAATGTTGCATCGCTACCTTTTGTTTTTAAACACGTAGCTTTGATGCCGGATGTTCATTTAGGAAAAGGCGCTTTAGTTGGCTCGGTAATTGCTACAAAAGAAGCGATAATTCCTGCGGCTGTGGGAGTTGATATTGGTTGCGGCATGGGCGCGATCAAAACCCCATTTAAAGCCGATAAATTAGAAGGTAAACTAAAGAAAATTCGCCTTGATATTGAAGCAGCAATTCCTACTGGTTTCAATGAAAATAAAGATATTGAAAAAAGTGTAACCAACTGGCAAAATTGGAGCGATTTTAAAGACTTGCATAGTAAAGTGCAAGATTTAGAAAATAAAGCCATGAAACAGTTGGGTTCCCTTGGCGGTGGAAATCACTTTATCGAAGTTTGCGTAGATACGGAAAATCAAGTTTGGCTGATGCTGCATTCCGGTTCCCGCAATATTGGCAATAGGTTAGCGCAGTATCATATTAGTACGGCGAAGAATTTAGCTAAAATGGCCGATAATAATTTACCAGACAAAGATTTAGCTCATTTTGTCTCGGGTACACCAGAATTTGCTGCTTATTGGCACGATTTGCAATGGGCGCAGGAATATGCGCGTTTCAATCGCGATGTGATGATGGCAAGATTTAAGAAGATTATTGAAAAGCATTTAGCAGGTGGAAAGCCGTTTAAACCATTATTGGTAGTAAATTGTCATCACAATTATTCTGAAAAAGAAGTGCATTTTGGCGAAGATGTGTACGTTACTCGTAAAGGTGCTGTCAGAGCGCAAAAAGAAGACTATGGAATTATTCCCGGCTCAATGGGAGCGAAATCATATATTGTTAAAGGCAAAGGTAACGTAGAAAGTTTTTGCAGCTGCGCTCATGGAGCCGGAAGGTTAATGTCAAGAACTAAAGCAAAAAAAGCTTATACTCTAGATGATTTGATCGAGCAAACAAAAGGTGTAGAATGTCGTAAAGA
>CAYMZW010000707.1:0-3023 GCA_964395005.1 uncultured Rivularia sp. | reverse complement strand
GATTTACGCTGATTCCCTTCATTTAGCCAGTAAATCTACTTGACGTATTAACGTATTAATGCACTGCTGCTCTTGTTGCTTCAGTATCAATCGGCTTGATCGTAAACAAGCGCACCATATGTCCCATGATGGAAAGGAAATGCGGTACTTTTTGCACTAATTTGACAATTTTAGGGCGATCGCTCTTATCAATCTCCGCTAACCGTAAATTACTATCGGAACATTCTTCTAATCTGCGGAAAAATTCTGGATGTTGGGTATTGAGAATTACTGGAAATGCTCTGGCGGATGTTTTGTTGGTTTCTTCAATAACTCTGAGGTTGTATTCGCGAGCATCTATACCGAGAGATTTGTAAAAGTTGTCTCGTTCAAATACTGTTAGCGTGTGGGTTACGAATACCATTAATAAGAAAAAACGTACCCATAAACGCGCTTTCCAATTATTGAAAAGTGACGGTTGGGATCTTAACAGCGCTTTGAAGAAATCTCCATGTCTGTTTTCATCCTGACACCAACTTTCAAAGTAGCGGAATAGTGGATAAAACTGGTTTTCTGGATACAATTCCAAATGACGAAACATTATAATGTAGCGCCAGTAACCAATTTTCTCAGATAGATAAACCGTATAAATAATCCATTCTGGGGGAAAGAAGGTATATGTACGGCTTTTAGTTAAATAACCTAAATCCAAAGAAAGATTAAAATCCGCCATTGCTTTATTTAAAAATCCCGCATGACGTGCTTCGTCTCGCGCCATACAGTTAAAAGCATCCGCTAACATGGGATTGCGATTTTTTAATTTGCGCGATAGCTCTTTAAATAGCAAAAATCCGGAAAACTCAGAAGTACAACTCCGCTCCAAAAAATCAATGAAAGCTTCGCGCTTTTCACCTTCAATGCTATCCCAAACCTGCTTAAACTCATCATCGCGCACGAAATGATGGCGATTGTAGTCGGCTTTCAACTCTTCTACAATTGCTCCCAACTCTTTCTCATGCGCCGAAATATCCATCAATGCCACAGCGTCAAAATCTGTGGTGTAAAAGCGGGGAGTTAACAGGGTTTCCTGCACGGGTGCTTTTACACCTTCTTTTAACGGCTGTGTGGTTGGAAGAGACTTAGCCATAAAAATTCTTTAATTTATCCACTTTCACCTATATATCAATTAATAGAAGAATATTCTCATTCAAGTTAAAAATATTTAAATTGATTTACAAAAACAATTACTTGATTGAATTTACTCGATCCAGTAATGGTACATATATAGCGTTTATCAAGCAACTGAGGTACAAAAATGACCTCACCCCCGATAAAGCTGTGCTTTATCTCCCCTCTCCTTATTAAGGAGAGGGGTTGGGGGTGAGGTTTTGAGGTGTACCTCACGCTTATTAGGAAAGGCTATACTTTCAAATAGTTTTTTATTTACTGATAAAAGTATGCAATAGTTTCTCTAGATGCATATTATTAATCGGCATCTTCAGCAGGCAACTATTTTTTAGAGTTGATTAATTATTTTTCTTATATACGTAAGTGTATGCACATATAATTTGTGTATTTTTTTTTGACGCGCTATGTCATTGGCTAAGCCCTAAGATAGATGTTCCAGGAAACATTAGTCCGATATATTGTTAGGGCTATTACATTAAAGGTTAATTAAAGGTTAAATTCTATTTAATAAAAGGTAATTAAAAACATGGAAGAATCTGATAAAGCAGATAAAGAAAATTTCCTTTACCCCCGCAGTCGTTATCACGGTGAATTTAATCCTGAAAACTTAGTATTTAATGCCAACTTACAAGAATTTGCTCAAAAGGTAGGCTATATAGTTAATTTGCAAACTTCAGGAAAAACAACTTCCGAAGAAGCCTACAGACAAATTAAGGCACTGTGGAAACAATTGAAACACAGTAAGAAGGAACTCGGGATTAACGATCAATCTTCATCCGAGTAAAGCAAATGTATAAGGTTTTCGGCTTTCTTGTCGTCAAGTAAACCGAAAAACTTACGATTATTTAGATAACAACTCAAACTCTTTCAGGCTCAACGACACCATAATATTTTCCGAATCTATGCGGATAATCCAGCGCTTGCTAGCCTCTTCACCTGACAATACTTCTTTGGCATAGACAAAACCGACTTTTCCCGCGACGTGTGACGGATGCAAGATTACAACTTTATCTCCGACTCTTATACCTTGTGAGTTATTCAATTACACCCCCGATTTTAAACTTCATATCAAAAATATTATTTCTAAAGGAATATAAGCAATAACCGATGTATAGCTTAACCTTTGTTTAACTTGAGATTTATATTAACGTTTTTTAGGCATTTGGGATAAATATCATACATATTAATTACTTATGATGGTTAAATAATTATATTATTAAGCATAATTTTCTTTCTATGTATATGAAAAATAATTTGCAATAATCATCCGTTTATTATTTTAAGGAATTTTAATTAAGCGACAAATTATTTAAATTTGCTCAAAATATAAAGAAATGTTTATAGCTATATACGGATACAAAAAATAAAGATCGCGGGGATTATTCTAGAGATTGTGATAATTTTATAATCGTAGTTCGCGCTCGATGCTCGTTTCAGCATTCACCTATTGCTTTTAATCGGAAACGAGGGGATTATAAATAAAACTGCGTAAATCCTGTTGAAGATAGCGTTTCATCAATGCAGGATTAGAAATGAGTAACAATCTAGCTATAAAACTTCGTTCCGGAACCCAGGATTCTCATGCTGAGACGGAAAACATCGGTTTTATGAAATGTTTCGTCAAAGGAATTGTGGATAGAAGTTGTTTTGCGAAATTTTTGAGCAACCTATATTTTGTCTACAGCGAATTAGAAGCAGCACTCGAAAATTATCAAAATCATCCTTGTGTAGGTATTATTTACTTTAGTGAACTTAATCGCAAAGCCAATTTAGAAAAAGATTTACAGTTTTACTACGGTACAGATTGGCAAAATAAGATTAAACCTTTAGCCGCCACTCAAAACTACATTTCTCGC
>CAYMZW010000706.1:0-3026 GCA_964395005.1 uncultured Rivularia sp. | reverse complement strand
AAATTTCTATCCCTTCAATATCAAAACCATTATCTTTGCCGGGAATTTTTGCTGTTGCAAAGAAGCCTAAATGCGAATCAATTTTCAAAGCTTCCATTAACAGGTTTCCTTGAGATGTCACCTTTAGTTTTCCGGCACTCAAATGCACTTCGGGGTTTTCAGGATGGGGACATTCAGCAATTAATTCACCATTTACCAAAGGGATGCGTCCGATAATATAACGATTTGCTTCCGATTTAACTTTTGTCAGCCTTTTAATGTTCTTTATATCCGATTTATCGGGTTTGGGTTTTTTTCGTTTGTAACTATGAGAACCTATCAGCCATAAGTAATAATCGCTGTATGCTAATCCTTCAATATCAATTTCTTCGTCTTCGGGTGCCGGTAAATCGAAAAATTCTGCTACCCGAAACTGTTTGTGTTCTCCAAAGTTTTCATTATCGATAAATGAGAGACGCTCAATTGTAGAAGCTTCATCCGAACCTAGCCACAAATGTTTCTCCGGAGTTAGCAATAATGCTGAAAGATCGTGATGATGTTCTGCAAAATTATCTGCAAATTTGAGTAAAACTTTACTTGTCAAACAAGGGTGATGCATTTTTATACTTATTTTATACTAAAAAAGATTCAGTTAGATTTCTAACCCTTAATCATACTTATAATTTAATATTTATGATTAGCAAAAGTATTAAAATATATCTCAAGTTAAAAAAATATCGAAAAAAATTCTCAGCAATCCTTCTTAAGATAGAAATCGAAGCACAATTATTAAACTAAATAAATATAAAAAAATGTCACAGTTAACAGACAGACTTTAACCTGATGATAATATTAAATAATATGTATGAAGTAAAACATTATTCTTATCATTTGGGGTGCTATGACAGTCGCTACAAAACCTACAGTAAAAACTTTAAGAGACTACACTTACAGTGCAATTGAAAAACACTGCAAAAAAACCTGGAAGTGGGAAAAAGCTGTCAAAAACGATAAAGACGCTGAGGCTCTACACCAGATGCGCGTGGGTATGCGTCGCTTGCGTACTACTGTAACTAGTCTAAATTCTGTTGTTAATTTTCCTAAATCGGTAAATGAAAAGAAGATTAAGAAAATAGCCGATTGTCTTGGTTCGTTAAGAGATTTAGATGTATTAAAAGAAACTTTAGCTACGACATATAAACCACAGCTACCTAAAAAAGAAAGACTGGTTTTAGATGACGTTATTGATACTTTAGAGAAACAACGTGTAGATGCAGCAGCCGATGTTAAGGCATTATTTAAAACCGAACGTTACAAGTCTTTAAAAACAGGCTTAGAAGAATGGTTGGAAAAACCGAGCTATCAACCATTAGCAAATTTGACAATTAAACAAGCTTTACCAGATTTACTTTTACCGGAAGTAAGCAACTTTTTGCTACATCCGGGTTGGTTAGTTGGAACTCAAGTCAAAGAAAATAAAGTAGTTATTTCTACAGACTTTGATGAGAATAAAGTAGATAAACAATTATTAACTTCTTCAGAAAATCTGCACGATTTACGGAAGCAAGCTAAAAGACTACGTTATCAGATGGAATTGTTTACCAATTTATATAGCGAAGGATATGCTAATTATCTCGCACAAGTAAAAAATATCCAAGAAGTTTTGGGTTCGATGCAAGATAGCGCTGTTTTAAATGAATGGCTGCAAGATGTATTGAAATCCAAAATTAGTAAAGAGCTTCCAACCTTAGCAACTTTACTTACCAAAAATCGTTACGATTTATGGCAGCAATGGCAATCTTTGCAGCAACGATTTCTCAAGCTGGAAACTAGACACGAGTTTCATTTAATTATTCTGCATCCGGATGTGAAGTAGCGATAGGGAGAGGGGGAAACAAGGGGACAAGGGGACAAGGAGACAAGGAGACAAGGAAGATTTTAACCTTTAACCTTTAACCTTTAACCCTTAACCCTTAACCTTTAACCTTATTTATAATTATTTTTATTTTTAATCAAACTACATTTTTTTATTTAATTATTAAGAAATAATTTTTACAATATCAATTAGATATATCGGCTTTTTTGCAGTTATCAATAATTTTACTTAAGTACATTTTCACTAAATGTATTTGTTTCGTTGTGACTAATTATTTGATTGTTATTTAATAGTCAAATAACTTTAGTCAAAGTACTTATATTTTTCAAGGGTGTCTCGAATTGTAGTAGTAAACAAGGAGATGCACGAATGTTCTTTGCTATCGATATTGGTCATAATTGTCCTCCATACGATACCGGCGCTGGTACTAACCAGTACAGCGAAGATACTTTAACTAAGTTAGTAGGAGAATTAGTTATCAGTAAGCTTAATCAAAGAGGACACAAAGCTGTTTCCGTTACACCACAATCTGCTTATAGTACAAATGATTCTTTGATGCAAAGGGCAAGAAAAGCTAATCAACTTGATGTGGATTACTTTATTTCTATCCACTTTAATGCTTTTAGTAGTCCGAAAGCTAATGGTAGTGAAGTTTACGTGTATGATTTTCGTAGTGCTGCTAGGGCTTTAGCACAATCTGTAGTCAGTAATATTACGTCTTTGGGATTTTTCGATCGAGGCGTTAAAAAAGCTCGTTTTCGAGTATTAGAATTGACTTCAATGCCAGCTATTCTAATTGAATGCTGCTTTATCACTTCGGACAAAGATATGAGATTGTTTGATGCTGAAAAAATGGCAACTGCAATTGTCGATGGTTTGGTTGGTAAAGAAGAAATAATAACTATACCAGGTGTTTTAAAGGTTCTTTATACAACTTTTCTTAAACCTTCTTCCGATCAGTCTTCAAATATCGATCCAAATCAATTGGAGATAATACAACCAGGAGAATACAAAGCACAGTTAATTGCAAAAGAAGAATCCCATTATGCTGTGGAATTAGACAACAAAATAGGTTCGCGTCAGGTTGAGTATATTTATACTGGCCATAGCGATTTTATTGCTGATTAGTTTTAAGAGAGGGAATAGGGAATAGGGAATAGGGAATAGGGAA
>CAYMZW010000705.1:0-3032 GCA_964395005.1 uncultured Rivularia sp. | reverse complement strand
ATCCGTTGCCTAACTCCATATCCGTTGCCTAACTCCATCCGTTGCCTAACTCCATCTCCCCATCCCCCACTCTTCCAACGGGGCAATTGGTAAAAAATAAGCTAACTTTAAATATAGTATTGTTCTTTAATTAAGTAGTAAATCAATTCACATTTAAGCGGCAACACGCAATTAATTTTGGTCTTATGAACATCTTGAGTAATCTGCTTTCTCAACCACGATCGGAAAGTCGCCCTAAAAGACAGCGTAGGGGAATTGAAATCAAATCGCCGCGTGAAATTGAAATTATGCGTCAATCGGCAAAAATTGTTGCCACTGTATTAAAAGAAATTTCTGAGTTGGTAAAGCCAGGAATGACTACAGCAGACTTGGATGCTTATGCTGAAAAACGCATTCGTGAAATGGGTGCGACACCAAGCTTTAAGGGATATCACGGTTTTCCAGGTTCTATTTGTTCGAGCATCAATAATGAAGTAGTACATGGTATTCCCAGTGCTAAGAAAGTGATTCGCTCTGGAGATGTTTTGAAAGTTGATACTGGTGCTTTTTATCAGGGATTTCACGGCGATTCCTGTATCACAATCGCTGTTGAGCAAGTAACTGATAAGGATGCAAAATTAATTCGCGTCGCGGAAGAAGCGCTTTACAAAGGTATTGAGCAAGTAAAAGCTGGTAACTATTTAATGGATATTGCTGGTGCGATTGAAGACCATGTAAAAGCCAATGATTTTAGCGTAGTTGAAGACTTTACGGGACATGGTGTTGGCAGAAATTTGCATGAAGAGCCTTCCGTTTTTAATTTCCGCACTCGTGAAATGCCTAATGTAAAATTGCGTAAAGGAATGACTTTAGCTATTGAACCAATTTTAAATGCAGGTTCCAAACATTGTAAAACTTTATCAGATCGTTGGACTGCGGTAACTGTAGATAATTCTTATTCAGCACAGTTTGAGCATACTGTATTAGTTACAGAAACTGGATATGAAATTTTAACCGATCGCACAAAAGTTTAAATTTTGACAACGGATGTTTTTGTTTTAGATTTTTAGTGTGTATTTAGATGTAGAGAGGCGATATATCGCGTCTCTACAATTAAATAATTAACTTTTCACAATTTCGTCAAACTTTTTCCTAACAGCTTGAATATCTTGCCACATCAACCATTTAGGACTATCAACTTCCCGTGAAGGATTGCGTAGTAAATAGGAAGGATGAAAAATAGGCATACATGAGCGCCCTTCCCACTCTATCCACTTTCCGCGAATTTTGCTAATTGCTTGTTTTTCTGCGAGTAAACCTTTGAGAGCTGTCGCACCTGTCAAAAGGATGATTTTTGGATCGACAAGCCGAATTTGTTCTAAAAGATAAGGTTTACAAGCCTTGATTTCTCCAGCAGTTGGATTGCGATTGTCAGGAGGACGACATTTATTAATGTTGGCTATATATACGTCTTTCTCGCTATCGAGTTTTACTGAAGCCAAGATTTTCTCAAGAAGTTGTCCCGCTCTTCCAACAAAAGGTAGTCCGGTTTCATCCTCATTTTGACCGGGTGCTTCCCCAATAATCATAATCGATGCTTGAAGATTTCCTCTTCCTACCACAACGTTTTGGCGGGTTTCTCCAAGCTGACAACGATGACAATTATTGCAATCTTGTGCCAATTCCATCATAGTTTGATAGGTGCCTGGAGGTATGGGAACTTTGGCATCTGTTGGAATAGCTTCTTGTAGATTAAGAGTTGAATCCTCAAAAAGACTTAACTGATTTTCGCTGCTCATTTGAAATAAAAATTGCGTTTGGGAAAAAAAATCTTTAAAAACCAAAAAAAGATCGGTTCGGGTACGCTTGTTTTGCGTAATACTTGTATCTATAAATCCTTTATTATATCAGCTATTTCGAGTAGACGACACTCTTGATTCAAGCCAATGCCGTTGTGAAGTGTTTAGTAAATCATGTTATACAACCCACTTTTTCAAAATCGCGAAGCTGCTGGTGAGGAGTTAGCGCAAGCAATTCGTACTCAGTTGGACAAACAAGAAGCTGAATCTGGATTAAAACCAATACCCATTGTTTATGCTTTACCTAGAGGAGGATTACCAGTTGCTTTGCCAGTAGCGCGTTTGCTTGATTGCCCTTTGAAAATAGAAGTTGCCAAAAAAATTAGTCATCCGCAAAATGAGGAGTTAGCCATTGGCGCGGTGACTGCTTCAGGAAGTGTAATTTGGTCGGATAATCGGGTATTTCGCTTCAGATTTTATTCCCGAGAAAAACGGCAAGCAAGTGTAAATGCAGCAATAGAATGTGCTAAATCTTTAGAGACACAGTTAAATCCTGCTTGTTGTCAAGTTTGGGTTGAGGGAGCAACTATTATTTTAGTAGACGATGGCATTGCAACAGGCATGACAATAGCAGCAGCAGCAACCGCTCTAAGAAAATTAAATCCCGCACAAATTTGGTTGTGTACTCCGGTTGTGCCTCAGAGTTTAATTCCTTGGCTGCATAAATGGGGCGAGCAAGTTATTGCCTTAGCAGCACCATCATCTTTTTTAAGCGTAAGCAATTTCTATGTAGAATTTCCCCAAATCGAAACCCAAGAAGCTTTAGAATATCTTCAGCAGCAATCAGTTATGAAAGGGAGTAGAGAGTAGGGAGTAGGGAGTAGGGAGTAGGGAGTAGGGAGTAGGGAGTAGGGAATTGGGGATTGGGGATTGGTAATTGGTAATTGGGGATTGGTAATTGGTAATTGGTAATTGGTAATTGGTAATTGGTAATTGGTAATGGGGCATTGGGCATTGGTAATTGGTAATTAAGGATTAAGAGAATTAATTAATCAAAACTCCTAACTCCTAACTCCTCCCTCCTAACTCCTCCCTCCTAACTCCTAACTCCTACCTACTCCCTACTCCCTACTCCCTACTCCCTGCTTCCTCAATCGTATTTCATTGCTCTACCATAGTCGCCAATAGCGTAACAAGCAGTTTTCAGACTAGCACGAGCTTGATCTTGGCTGCGGCTATTTTTGATGTCTTTCG
>CAYMZW010000704.1:0-3045 GCA_964395005.1 uncultured Rivularia sp. | reverse complement strand
CGGTTGTAGCCAAGTGGTTAAGGCAGAGGTTTGTGGTATCTCCATTCGTGGGTTCGAGTCCCATCAGCCGCCCTTTTACAGTGAGCAGTTAACAGTGAGCAGTTAACTGCTTTTAGTTTTATTTTTAATTAGTAAGTTTGTAGTAAGGACTTTAGTCCTAATATTAAAGGGTTGAAACCCTTACTACGAACTTTTGTGTGTTCAGTTTGTCATCGCAGCGTATTTATATTTACTTGATTAAAAGTTAAAACAGATACTAGGAGTATTAATAATTCCTTCAATATCTGCGTAAATATATCTTTAAAAAAATAATATGGCTGCATTTAATAAAAAATCCTTGAGCGAGCAGGATATTTGTACTAAATATATTACCCCGGCTTTAGAAGAAGCTGGTTGGGATATAAAATCTTTTCAAATCCGTCAAGAGGTAAGTTTTACTAAGGGTAAAGTTTTAGTGCGCGGTAAGTTAACTAGTAGAGGTGAAAGGAAACGCGCTGACTATATTCTTTACTATAAACCGAATATTCCGATTGCTGTAATTGAAGCCAAGGATAATAAACATAGTATTGGTAGTGGGATGCAGCAGGCTTTGAGTTATGCCGAGATACTTGATATTCCTTTTGCTTATAGCTCAAATGGTGATGCTTTTTTGGAGCATGATTTTACTGGGAAAACGGGTAAAGTTGAGGAAGAGTTGAGTCTGAAAAATTTCCCTTCACCACAGGAATTATGGCGGCGTTATTGTATTTGGAAGGGTATTGGGGAAGATAAGCTCAAAATTGTTACTCAAGATTATTATTCTGACGGTAGCGGGAAGAAGCCGCGCTACTATCAACTGACGGCAATTAACCGCACAATTGAGGCGATTAGCAAGGGTGAAAACAGAATACTATTGGTGATGGCTACGGGTACGGGTAAAACTTTCACGGCGTTTCAGATTATTTGGCGGTTATGGAAATCGCATACTAAAAAGCGAATTTTATTTTTAGCTGACAGAAATATTTTAATCGATCAAACTAAGACTAACGATTTTAAACCTTTTGGTAAGGCGATGACTAAGATTAGTAAGCGTCAGGTGGATAAGTCTTATGAGATTTTTTTGGCGCTTTATCAAGGAGTGTCGGGGAATGAGGAAGTAAAGAATATTTATAAACAGTTTTCTGCTGACTTTTTTGATTTAATAATTATCGATGAATGTCACCGAGGAAGTGCTGCGGAAGATTCAGCTTGGCGAGAAATTTTAGAATATTTTAGTAGCGCTACGCAAGTTGGTTTGACTGCGACACCGAAGGAAACTAAGGAAGTATCTAATATTGATTATTTTGGCGAACCAATCTACACTTATTCGCTAAAACAAGGTATTGAAGATGGATTTTTAGCACCTTATAAAGTAATTCGGGTTGATATTGATCAAGATTTATCGGGATGGCGACCAAATGCGGGACAATTAGATAAATATGGTCAAGAAATAGAAGATAGAATTTACAATCAAAAGGATATCGATCGCAGTTTAGTTTTAGAGAAGCGCACGGAATTAGTTGCTAAGAGAGTAAGTGAATTTTTGAAGAAAACCGATAGATTTGCGATAACTATTGTATTTTGCGAAGATATCGATCATGCTGAGAGAATGCGTCAGGCTTTGGTAAATGAAAATCAGGATTTAGTATTGCAAAATCGTAAATACGTAATGCGAATTACTGGCGATGAAAAGGAAGGAAAAGAAGAATTAGATAACTTTATTTTACCAGAAAGTAAATATCCGGTAATTGCTACTACTTCTAAATTGATGACAACGGGAGTTGATGCTCAAACCTGTAAATTAATAGTTTTAGATAGACGCATTCAGTCGATGAGTGAGTTTAAGCAGATTATCGGTAGAGGAACTAGAATTAATGAGGAGTATGGTAAGTCCTACTTTACAATTATAGACTTTAAAAAAGCCACAGAACTATTTGCCGATACCGACTTTGATGGTGAACCAGTACAGATTTACGAACCCGATTTAAATCAATCTATTGTACCAGTAGAAAAAAGTGAATTTAAATATGGTAGCGAAAAACCTGACAAAAATAAAATAGTAGGAGAAAAGCGGACGAAATATGTAGTTGATGATGTCAAAGTTTCAGTTATAGCCGAAAGAGTTCAATATTACGGTAAAGACGGTAAGTTAATTACCGAATCTTTGAAAGACTATACCCGTAAAATAGTTAATCAAGAATATAGCTCCTTAGATGATTTTTTACGACGCTGGAGTCAGTCAGATAAAAAACAAGCAATTATCAATGAATTGCAAGAGCAAAGAATTTTATTAGAAGCCTTAGAAGCAGAAGTTTGAAAAAATTTCGATCCCTTTGATTTAATTTGTCACGTAGCATTTGATAAACCAGCATTAAGCAGAAAAGAAAGAGTTCAAAACGTTCGCGATCGCAATTACTTTAGTAAGTACGAAGAAAAAGCCAAAGCAGTTTTAAATGCATTATTAGATAAATATGCATCAGAAGGAATCGAAGAAATAGAAGGAATGGCAGTTTTAAAAGTTCCACCGTTTACAGAATTAGCAACACCGATGGAAATTATTAAATCTTTTGGTGGAAAGAAGCAGTATTTAGCAGCATTGAAAGAATTGAAAAATGAACTTTATCGGGTTGCGTGATATGTAGTATTGTCGCGACAGCGCAACGCACCATCATTTAGAGAAACATACAAACCTAAAATGGTGCGCGGGCAAGGATGCCCACCCCACAAGAATTTTGTCATCATCACAATCATTTATCGCGCCATAACACACCCAACAAAAAGATACAAAGATTGAGCTATCACACCCTAAAAAGTAGTAAATAATGCAATAATTATCCGTTATGCGGTTAAGTCGATTGCATTACCTCTGGAGGCAGAGCCTCCGAATCCTAGTTCCCAGGCTGAGCCTGGGAACCAGAATAAACTCCATCCGTTGCCTAACTCCATCCGTTGCCTAACCCCATCCGTTGCCAAACTCCTAACTCCTAACTCCTAACTCCTAAATCCCCAAACTATGTCAATTAGCAC
>CAYMZW010000703.1:0-3072 GCA_964395005.1 uncultured Rivularia sp. | reverse complement strand
TGGTATTAACTACCGAAGCCTTGGTAGTAGAAAAACCAGATCCTAAAGCCGGTGCAGGTGCCCCCGACATGGGCGGCATGGGCGGCATGGGCGGCATGGGCGGCATGGGCGGCATGGGTATGCCCGGAATGGGTGGAATGGGGATGATGTAAAGCAAGGTTAGTAGTTAGTAGTTAGTAGTTTGCTGGTTCCCAACCTCTGGCTGGGAATCCATAACAGAAGGCTCTGCCTTCTATAAACTGAAGGGAGGCAGAGCCTCTAGATAGCATTCCCAGCCTGGAGGCTGGGAACGAGTCTAACTATCAACTAGCAACTAACAACTAACAACTATCAACTAACTAGATCGCTAAATTCTCTTTAGCCCACAGGGCGGCTTGGGTTCTATCTCTTAACCCGAGTCGCCCTAAAATTTGGGTAACGTAGTTTTTTACGGTTCCTTCGCTCAGATATAAAGTTTTAGAAATTTCTCGATTGCTTTTTCCTTGGGATATTAAAGTTAATACTTCTAATTCTCTTTCGGTTAATTTTTCTTTAATATCGTTTTCTTTTACTGGAATTGGCGGGCGCAATTGGGCAAATACTTTGGGGGCAATAGTTGGGCCTAGTTGAGAATGCCCTTGGTGTATGGCGTGAATTGCTGCTGCTAGTTGAGGTGCGGGAGTGTTTTTGAGTAGATAACCGAGTGCCCCAGCTTGTAAAGATTGCCAAATATATTCATCTTCATCGAAAGTTGTTAGCACCAGAATTTTAATCCAAGGGAAAGACTGATGAATTTCGCGGGTTGCTGCCACTCCATCGCAAACAGGCATCCGTACATCCATAAGAATTACGTCGGGTTGCAATTCTTGGGTAAGAGAAATCGCTTCATTACCGTGATTAGCTTCTCCAACAATTTCTATATCTTCCTCTAACGAAAGCAAAGACGCTAATCCCTGGCGAAATAGCGGTTGGTCATCTGCTAACAACAGCCGAATCATCATATTATTAAATGGAGGGAGATGCTTTATTTTTTAAGTATGGCAATCTTTAAATCTTGTTCCCGATGTTTGTAGTTTTGTTGCGTAATTGGTAATTGGGAATGGGTAATTGGTAGTAGAGAGAAATAAAAAATATTAACTACTTACTCCTAACTCCATCCGTTGCCGACACTCTATCCGTTGCCCAACCCCATCCGTTGCCTAACCTTTAACCTTTAAACTCATATCTCCGACTCCACTCGTTCCAAGAGCCATCATAATTGCGTACATTTGGATAACCCAGTAAATACTTTAAAACAAACCAAGTATGGGCAGATCGCGCACCAACAGCACAGTAAGGAATAATCTGTTTGTCTGCGGTAATACCTTTGCTTTCATAAATATTGCGTAATTCCTCTACTGGTTTCAAAGTTCCATCTTCATTCAAAGCAGATTCGTAATAAATATGTACGGCACTTGGAATATTTCCCGCACGTTCGCCGTTTTCTGGTGGTTTGTCGTAAAACCATTCTCCAGTGTATTCTTGCGGTGTCCTTACGTCTAGGATTGCGCTATCTGGTTGATTTATAGAATTTCGCACATCTTCATACAGAATCCTAAAATTAGGATTTGGCTCTGAGGCCCTATATTGAGTAGGATTTGCAACAATTTTGACTGATTCTAGCGGGCGTTTTCCTGAAATCCATTTATTACGTCCACCATCAAGAACTTTTACGTCATGATGTCCGAACATTCTTAACAACCAAAAAATCCATCCTCCGACAGCAGCTAATTCACCGTAAACGATAACAGTAGAGTCGTTTTCGATACCGGAACGGGAAAGCAATTTTTCAATGTTTGTTTGATCGAGATTGACTTTGAAGTCGGGAAGCATTAAATCCGTGAATGGATTCCAGACAACTGCTCCGGGAATTACTCGATCGGGTATTTTTTGAGAATTAACAGCTACTTCAACTATACGAATTTTGTCATCATTTAAGTTTTCTGCAAGCCATTGAGTATCGACAAGTACTTCTGGATGAACGTAATTTGACATTGTTTTAATTGCGTAATATTAGGTTCTACGAACGAACTTAGATAGGATGGACTTACGAAAGCCCCCCTTCAAAAGGGGGGTTGGGGGGATCTAGAATGTGTGGAACACGCTCCCGTACAGTTATCGCTGCGTAAGTCCTATTAGACATCTCCGAAAAATAATGTAGAGACGCGATATATCGCGTCTCTACAAGTTTTCTGGATGACGCATATCTAATTTCCGGAGATGTCTATTAGATATAAATTAAAATGAATTATTAACCGTGCCTAGTCCTCTTTCGGGTACAGTTTGTATTTATCAAAAGTCCGATAATGCCAACTTATTTGCAATTAATATTTAAAGAAATAGCCCAAACTCGCAACGAACAACAATTGCGAGAACAGGTAATGGTTCAACTTGGCGATTATTTTGAAGCAAAGCGTCGAGGATTATTCTTTTTTGATAGTATTTCTAATAAACAAATTCCAAATATTTTTCAATTAGCACTTTCTCTAGAACATAATCCAGTTTTACGTTATGTCGTAGAACATCATGCTCCAGTGCATGAAGAAGTAGTTTTAAAACCAGGAAAATGGAAAACAATTTGTCCGCGATTCGATCACGGACACGTTATGGCAGGCCCTATAATTGGTAATGGTAAGTTAATTGGTGGAATTGGCTTTACTCGCACGCGAGAATCTTCTGCTTTTAATGCTGAAAATTTATTAGATTTAAGTGCTGTTTGCTTGCATTTATCAACTTGGCTAACAACAATTAAGTCGCAAACAAAAGAATTTCAAATAGATATTAACTGTTTAACACCGCGAGAAATTCAAATTGCTCAATTAGTAGCAAAAGGATTAACCAACGCTCAAATAGGTAAAGAATTATGGATTCAAGAAAATTCCGTCAAACAAGCTTTAAAAAGGATGTTTCGTAAACTTGAAGTTTCTTCGCGTGCGGAATTAGTAGCCAGGCTTTATCAGTGAGCAGTGAGCAGTGAACAGTGAGCAGTGAGCAGTGAACAGTGAGCAGTGAGCAGTGAGCAGTGAGCAATTATCAATTACCAATTACCAATTA
>CAYMZW010000702.1:0-3081 GCA_964395005.1 uncultured Rivularia sp. | reverse complement strand
AGCAGTTATCAGTGAACAGTTATCAGTGAACAGTGAACAGTGAACAGTGAACAGTTAACAGTGAACAGTGAACAGTGAGCAGTGAACAGTGAACAGTGAACAGTGAACGCTCGACAAGGAGATGGGGAGAAAATTATTAATTATCAACTCCTAACTCTTAACTCCTCACTCCTAATTTTTTACAACTAACAACTATCTACTAACAACTATCTACTAACAACTATCTACTAACTTTAAAATCGTTATGATGCAAATACCATTAGCAACTTATCGGATTCAGTTTAATGCTAGCTTTGATTTTGATGCTGCTTCATCGATTGCTACTTATTTAGAACAGTTAGGTGTTTCGCATTTATATGCTTCTCCAATTCTGACTTCTAGGAAAGGTAGTACTCACGGTTATGATGCGGTAAATCCTCGTGAGATCGATCCGGAATTGGGTGGTGCGGAAAAGTTTGATCGATTAGTTGAACAGCTTAAAAATCTAAATATCAATTGGCTTCAAGATATTGTCCCCAATCATATGGCTTTTAATAGCCAAAATGAGATGCTGATGGATGTTTTGGAAAATGGTGCTGATTCTAAATATAGAAACTTTTTTGATATTGATTGGAATCACCATTACCCGGAAAACAATTGTAAGGTATTAGCACCTTTTTTAGGAAGTTTTTGCGGTGACTGTCTGGAAAATGGTGAATTACAAATTCAATACGAACAAAATGGTTTAACTCTCAACTATTACGAGAATAAATTTCCGATCCGCATCGAATCTTACAGCCAAGTTCTTACATACGATTTGACACGTTTGCAGCAAAAACTTGGTAGAGACAATCCTGCTTTTGTGAAACTTTTGGGTGTTCTTTATACTTTGAAATATATTCCTTCTGGGGAAGAAGGAAGAGAACGAGAAGTACAAATAAACTTCATCAAGCGAATGCTATGGGAACTGTGGAACGATTCTGAAGAAGTAAAAGAATATATTGAAGAAAATGTTGCTACTTTTAATGGAGAAGCAGGAAAACCAGAAAGCTTTGATTTATTAGAAAATTTACTAACAGAGCAGTTTTTCCGTCTTGCTTACTGGAAAGTTGGTAATGAAGAACTTAATTACAGACGCTTTTTTACCGTTAACGATTTGATATCGCTGCGGATTGAAGATGAAAATGTTTTTAAAACTACTCATTCGTTAATTTTGCAATTAGTTGAAGAAGGTAAGTTTGATGGATTGCGAATCGATCATATAGATGGTTTATACGATCCAGCCCAATATTTAAATAGGCTTCGGGAAAACGCACCAGAAGTTTATCTAATTGTCGAAAAAATTCTCGAACCTCAAGAAGAATTACCGATAACCTGGCCGATTCAAGGAACTTCAGGATACGATTTTCTGAATCAATTAAATGGTCTTTTTTGCGATCGATCAAACGAAGAACAATTTGATGATATCTATTATCGTTTTATTGGTAAAGCTGTTTCCCCTGAAGAGTTGATAGATAAAAACAAAAGATTAATTATTGAGAAACACTTAGCCGGAGACATTGATAATTTAGCTCACCTTTTCAAGAAAATATCTGCTGGCTATCGTTATGCTAGCGATTTCACAATGTACGGCTTAAAAGCGGCTTTGGTGGAAATTTTGGCTTTATTCCCGGTTTATCGTACTTACATTAATAGTGGGGGAGCAAGTTCGGCAGATAGGGAATACATTGAGCAGGTAATGACTCAAGCTAAAAAGAATATTCCCAACTTCCTTAACGAACTTAATTTTATTGAGAAGTTTTTGTTACTAGAGTTTGATGAAAGTCTTACAGAGGAAGATAGAGAAGAATGGTTGCGTTTCTTGATGAGATTGCAGCAATTTACCGGCCCTTTGATGGCGAAAGGTGTAGAAGATACGGTACTGTATATTTACAACAGATTAGTTTCGCTTAACGAAGTTGGTTCGCATCCAGGTAGTTTCGGAGTATCTTTAGAAGACTTTCACAGTTTCAATTCCCATCAGGTTGCGAATTGGCCTCATACAATGAATACTACATCTACTCACGATACAAAACGTGGTGAAGATGTCAGAACTAGAATCAATGTTTTATCAGAAATTCCCGAAGAATGGGAGCAAAATTTAAAACAGTGGCGCGATATTAACGCATCTCATAAAGATTACGTCGGCGGAAGAGATATACCAACTTTTAATGACGAGTATTTGTTCTATCAAACCTTGATTGGTGCTTTTCCTTTCAGTAAAGAAGAATATCCCGAGTTTGTAGAGCGGATCAAAGAATATATTATCAAAGCAATTCGAGAAGCGAAAGTTCATACCGCATGGATCAAAAATGATAGTGATTACGAAGATGGCTTTACTAACTTTGCCGAAAGGGTTTTAAAAGATAGTGAAGACAATCAATTCTTAAAAGCATTTCGTCCTTTTCAAGAGAAAATTCAGCATTACGGCATCTTAAGTTCTCTTTCTCAATCATTGCTGAAGCTTACCGCACCAGGGCTTCCCGATATTTATCAAGGAACCGAACTTTGGGATTTGAGTTTGGTTGATCCAGATAACCGCCGTCCGGTAGACTTTGGTAAAAGGCAACAATATCTTGAAGAAATCAAATCTAAAACACAATCCGATTTACTCGATTACATTCCTCAGTTGCTCGAAACTCCTGAAGATGCAAGAATCAAGCTGTTTTTGATTTACAAAACCTTACAAACACGCCGAGAATACTTAGATTTATTTCAACGTGGTACCTACGAAAAATTAACCATAGTCGGAAGCTTAAAATCTCATGTCGTAGGATTCAGCAGAGAATTGGGAGAACAAAAAATAATCGTAATTGCACCGCGTTTATTTGCTTCTTTAGTAGAAAAAGGTGAATATCCCTTCGGAGAACAAGTTTGGCAAGAAACTCGCATTGTTCCCTCTACAGATTCCAATAATGTTTGGCAAGATGTTTTCACTGGAAAACAAGTAGAAGGAGAAGATGCTCTTTGGGTAAGAGATATTCTACAAGATTTCCCTGTTGCTTTGTTAGTAAATAAATAGGGAAGAGTTGGGAGTTAGGAATTAGGAGTTAGGAGTTAGGA
>CAYMZW010000701.1:0-3085 GCA_964395005.1 uncultured Rivularia sp. | reverse complement strand
TGGCAGTTCAATTTGCCGAAATGTGGTCAATATTAGGTAAACCCGAATCATTTGATTTAATAGAAATGGGTGCGGGACAAGGTTATTTAGCCGCCGATATTCTCAACTATATTAAACAAGAATATGCCGATTTCTTCAAAGCTTTAAAATATACAATTATTGAAAAATCACCAGGTTTAAAACAAATTCAGCAACAACGTTTAAAAGAATTTGATATTACCTGGTGCGAATTAGAAGCAATACCAAATAATTCCGTTACAGGATGCTTTTTTTCAAACGAATTAGTAGATGCTTTCCCCGTGCATCAATTCAAGATAGAAAACGGAGAATTGCAAGAGATTTATGTGACAAGGGGACAAGGGGAATTATTTACGGAAATTACAGATACACCTTCGACACCGGAACTTATTAACTATTTAAATTCGTTAGAAATTGACATTACTAAATATCCCTCGGGATATCGTAGCGAAATTAATTTAGCGGCTTTGGAATGGTTAAGTGTAATAGCCCACCGTTTGCAGCGCGGCTATGTGCTAACAATTGATTATGGATATATTAAAAACCGTTATTATAATCCCAGACGCGATACAGGGAGCTTACAGTGCTACACTCGACATCATCGCCATAACGACCCTTATATTAACATTGGACAACAAGATATCACCGCTCATGTTGATTTTACAGCTTTAGAAAACAATGGCGATCGCCTGGGTTTGCACAAAGTTGGTTTAACTCAACAGGGATTATTTTTGATGGCTTTAGGATTAGGGGAGCGTGTCGCGAGTTTATCTCAATCCAAGCAACCTTTATCTACCATACTGCAACGCCGCGATTCACTACACCAGCTTTTAGATCCGATGGGGCTTGGTGGCTTCCACGTTTTAGTTCAAAGCAAAGGATTAACACAAACAGAAAAATCTCAGCAACTCAAAGGTTTTACTCAGCCATATTAAGAATCTAACTTAATATTGAAAATCTTAATCAAAAGTAGGGAGTAGGAATAAAAAAATGACTCTTAAAAACATTTTTTATCAAGCTTTAAAAAGTATCTGCCGACTTACTTATCTCAAAAGTTAAAAATTTATTCATCTTATCCCAATTACCACCGACTGTTGGTCTAATATAGTAGCTATTGCAATACTATAAAAACACAACAAAGGTAATAATTATGTCTACTCACGACTTATTAATGTTAATTGGATTACTAACCCCCGGCATTTTACTATCAGTAATGATAATGGTGACATTTGCCGCTGGAGGCTGATTCAAAAAGTTAGGAGTTAGGAGTTAAGAGTTAGGAGTTAGGCAACGGATAGAGTTAGGAGTTAGGAGTTAGGAGTGGGTAAGGTTAAAGGTTATGAGTTACCTATTACCAATGCCCAATGCCCAATGCCCAACTCCCATATCAAATATCATTTTAAAAACAAGTTATAAAAAAGGATTAAAACATGAAGGTGGCGTTTCTGGGTACTGGATTAATGGGGCAACCGATGGCACAAAGGTTGTTGGAAAAAGGTGTAGAATTAATTGCTTATAACCGTACCCCAGAAAAATTAGAACCGCTCATAGCAGCAGGTGCAGAAGTTGTAGAACATCCGCATCAGGCGATCGCCGCTGCTGAATATGTGGTACTTATGCTTACTAACACGGCAGCAATTTACACCACATTGCTTTCCGATATGTCTTCTCGCAGCGTTAAAGGAAAACAAGTTATCCAAATGGGGACAATAACCCCTACAGAAAGCAGAGAAATTAGAGATGCAGTAGTTTCTGCTGGCGGGGATTATATTGAAGCACCAGTACTTGGCAGCAGACCAGAAGCCAAAGATGGTAAATTAATTGTCATGGTAGGCGCACAAAAAGATCAGTACAAACGCAGCTTAGAACTATTAAAGCATTTTGGTCCCGAACCCATACTTGTAGGCTCCGTAGGCAGTGCAGCCGCAGTCAAATTAGCTTTAAATCAACTAATAGCATCCTTAACCTCAGCCTTTGGTTTGAGTCTCGGATTTGTTCAAAGACAGGGTATTAAACCAGACATATTTATGCAGATTTTGCGTGAAAGTGCGGTTTATGCACCTACCTTTGATAAAAAGCTGCAACGCATGGTAGATGGTAATTATGCTAATCCCAACTTTCCTGTAAAACATTTGGTAAAAGATACGGAATACTTTATTGAAGAAGCCAAAGAAGCCGGATTAAACGTTAGCAGTATTGAGGGTGTTAGAGAAATCCTCGATATGACAATGAAAATGGCAATGCAAAACGAAGATTATTCATCTTTATTTGAAGCGATTAAATTAGGAGAGCATGAAGGGGTTTGATTGGGGATTGGGGCATTATTGTTGATAACTTATGACTGGTGAGGAATTGTTGCAGCGTTATGCTGCTGGGGAAAGAGATTTACAAGATGTATTTTTGGAATACACATAAAAATCCTAATGTTGGGTTACGATGCAATTTCCATCCGAATGTACTATTATCAAAATACTATTGTTGGGTTACGACGCAATCAAATTAATTGGTTAGTAATTAAATCCATCGTGCGTCTAACCCAACCTACCACTTTGTAGGTTGGGTTGAACAGAATGAAACCCAACACAATCTACAAAGCTAAACAATTCAATTTAAAATAATATAAAACACCCAACAAAACCGCGCTTCGTTTAAAAATGTTTTGGATAATATCGCATGAAATCAAAACCCTAATGTTGGGTTACGACGCAATTTTAATTAATCGGTTAATCATTAAATTTTCTCGTGCGTCTAACCCAACCTACCATTACCAATTACCAATTCCCAATTATCAATTTACAATTTACAATTTACAATTTCGGCAAAATTTCCGGTAATAATTGCCCTGGAACTTTGGATAAAGCTACATTTTGTCCCTGAATTCCCAATTCATCATGGAAGCCGCGAATTGTTTTTACTATATAGCTAATTGTGCTTTGATGAGCAACTGAATCTTGACTCATTCCTGTTAAGGCTTGTAGATGATTATCTAATGCTTTTTCTAAATATTGAGAGCGAATTTTTTTATCTTCTGTAAAAAATTTGTCTGTGCCTATCTGATAGTTTGCTA
>CAYMZW010000700.1:0-3089 GCA_964395005.1 uncultured Rivularia sp. | reverse complement strand
TTGCTAATGGTATTGTTGCTACCTTGACTGCTAGTAAAATCACTCACCGTAAAATACGTAGAATAGTAGCTCACTGCAAAAGTTCATTTACTGAAGCTGATTTTCTCAAAAATGAAATTTGGATACACCGATATCCTACATCTAATTCGGCAACAGATTTTCAACAATCGTATAAGCAAGATGGTTCGATCGAAAAAGTCTATACCTCAAATGTAGAAGCATTAAGGGCTGAACTCGATCACTTTATAAATTGCGTGCGTGGTGGCTTTCAACCTTCTGTTGGTGGCGAACAAGCTCTCAAAGCTCTTAGATTAGCCAGTTTAATCGAACAAATGGCTGCATCTGATAAAGTTTGGAACCCATTAGATAGCCAATCTGAGCCAATTATGCAGTCTTTTAGTCCTACTATCTAGGTAGTGCTGCGTTTAATGAATTTTCAAATAAAGTATTTGTAGTGGGAGCGTTTCGCTACCTGGTTATCATAAGCTAGGAACATGCATATCCAAAACGGACACGCTGCACTAACGCTAGCCGCCGCAGGCTTTGCGCGAAGGAGTTTCACACTACAAATCTTTATTACCTATCAGAATTAATGTTGTTAACTACTCAAAGATTTTAATCTTCTTGGGATTCCGATTGAACGGTTATAGAAAATCTTACTTGTTACTCATTCGATCTTGACAAAGAATTTTACACAGATAAATTAAAAAAATCTCTATAGTGTAGTCAATTGAACTTGATTGTTGGTACACAAATAATGCACTTTTTATAAAATATGCATTCCATTAATTTTTGAGGAATACTGTGACAATTTAAAATATAGTATTGAAGTTGAGTGTATTGAATATTGCATCCATCGATGTTTATCGAAAGATAGATATATAGTTAAAAAGACAATGAAGCATAGCATCGGAAATATTCTTGTATGTTAAGGCTTTGTTGATGAAAACAGCGACAGCTCCGTCGGCGATCGCGTTAAGCAATATTTAAACTACTCAAAAGCAAGGCAAAAACAATGTTTTGGTGCTTTCAACGTTATTGAGATGTAGCTTACGGATAATCTGTGTAATTTAAGATTCATAAATACATTACTCTTTATCCCTAAAACAACTTACCTGTTTGACACATATATGGTGGCGATACATGGGTAGGTTTGCTAATATACTCAAAAAAAGCAACAAGGAGTAGTCAGTTATAGAGTAGTTTGTTAAGTCGCAAGAACCCGCTCTTTTCAATACTACCTTCGATAATGTGGCTATATAGCTTACGATTAAAGCGATAAAACTGAAGTTGAGACTCTTATTAAGAGAAGACAAAAAAATTGCCTTCAAAGGGCGTTTTAGGTAAACTTACTGCCTCCTAAAAAGGGGTTCAAATAACACCGGCGATCGTTTGTATTTGTTAACCCATCCACAAGCGAACAGTGGCATTAGCCCGCTTGTGAAGTACTTAAGTAAATTTAACTTGAGTTTCAAGTAGAGTTGACGCATTCTATGAATGGATGATAAATGAATGCAAGTAAGATTAGCATGGTAACTTGTTTAGAGCTAAGTAGAAACTAGGAATTTCCATGACAGACCAACCTTCCGCTGCTACCCCGATGAATGCTGCTGCTATACCAATGAATAGAGTAACGGCATCTACTCCGATCAATACAACTCCCAAACTCACTAATACTCCTAGTGGTGGGAGCAAGAATATTCTTAGTGTAGACCTTGGCAGAACTTCCACCAAAACCACCGTGAGTCGCGAGCCTGGTAGCGTGGTTTTCGTATCTTCCAACGTCAAGCAAATGACAATGGAACAAGTACGAGGAGGAGTTTTTGAAGCTCGTGCAACAGATCCTTTAATGGATCTTTGGCTGGAATATCAAGGAAATGGTTATGCTGTAGGTCAACTAGCAGCAGACTTTGGAGCCGATTTAGGAGTAGGTCAATCTAAAGTTGAAGCTGCACTAATCAAAGTGTTGGCTTGTGCTGGATACTTCAAACTTAAAGATGAAATTTCAGTAATTTTGGGTCTTCCTTACCTTTCTCAAGAACAATTTGAAAAGGAAAAAGCACAACTCATATCTCAAGTTACTGGTCCTCACGTAATGAACTTTCGTGGCGAAGAAGTTACAATCAATGTGACTAAAGTTTGGGTTATGCCAGAAGGCTACGGTAGCTTACTATGGTGTGAATCTCAGCCTAAGAAAGCGCCTGGTACAGCCGACTTTACCAAAGTATCTGCGGCTATTGTAGATATTGGGCACCAGACTACAGATTGCTTGATGGTAGATAACTTCCGTTTTGCAAGAGGTGCTTCCAAGAGTGAAGACTTTGGAATGAGCAAGTTCTACGAATTAGTAGCTGCTGAAATTGAAGGCGCAGATAGTCAATCTTTGTCCTTGATTGCTGCGGTAAATAAGCCAAAAGGCGAACGTTTCTATCGTCCTAGAGGTTCGAGCAAACCTACTAATTTAGATGATTTTCTTCCTAATTTAATCGAAATGTTTTCCCGTGAAATCTGCACTCGTGTTTTAGCATGGCTGCCAGAACGTGTTACTGATGTAATTCTCACCGGAGGTGGTGGTGAATTTTTCTGGGAAGACGTTCAACGCTTACTTAAAGAAGCAAAAATTAATGCTCATTTAGCTGCACCTTCCCGACAAGCTAACGCCTTGGGGCAGTATATTTATGGAGAGGCACAATTATCGGCCAGTCGCTCTTCTAGGTCTTAAAACTAATGTTCCAATGGTCAAAAAAAGTAGTTAAATCGGTTACGTTCAATCCAGGGGTAGCGGATGAAAGCTTGCTAGATGTTGTTGAAAGGCACTTAGAAAAAGAGCCTGATAAGACTTTCAGCGACCTCTGTAAAGAAGCTTTATGGCAAGCTTTGTGCGTGCCGGAATCTGTGCGACCAGATCCGCAGCCAACAGCAGCACCAATACCAAAGCCAAAACCACCGTCTGAGGTGGGAGAATATATTTCTGACCTGGAAAGAAAAATAGCTGACCTTGAGGAACGTTTCTTTACTAGGGAATCAAATCGCTTGGCGACGATGGAACAACATTTGACACAGCTTAGTCAGCAAGTGGCTCAGTTGGC